>NZ_VFWL01000015.1:0-153637 GCF_006442495.1 Mesorhizobium sp. B2-1-3 | reverse complement strand
CCGCTTCGACGCCAAAACAGAAGCGGACAGATCATGTGCTACCAAACCGGACAACTTGATTAGCTACCGACAGCCCGACGCGCCTTGCCGCCGTCACGGAAGCCAATGCCTGTCGGCATTCACACGTGTTCCGCCTCCAGAACGATGGTTTTCTTCCAATCTCCCGTGGTGTTCCACCAGCGATTCGGATTGGCGCGGTCGTCCAGTCCCTTGGAACGGCTGGCAAGGACCGGCTGAATGCGGATCACCGGTTCCTGGTAGCTGTGCGCCTGAAAGATCGCTTCTACGACGCGCGCCGCCAATTCCTGGTCATCGGGCAATTCGAACGAAACCTCGACCGTGCCGGGGCGCCGCCGCAATTCGGTCTCGGCGCCGGCGGCTGCGCCGTCAAGTGGCCGGTAGCGCTCGATGCCATGCGCCGACTGGTAGGCGTTGCGGTCATATTTACCCATGGCCAGCGGCGCCAGCGCCACCACGGCGTCCATGATGCGGTCGACATCCGCGGCCGGCGCCTGGAAAGTGACAAGCAGGAGCAGCGTCATCCGCAATGATGTGGTTTCAAAGCCGCTGTCGATCATCGGAGTCTCCTCAACTTCAGGTGTTTTGAGGTCTCCGTATAAACCGTGGCTGCTGACACGGTTCTGTCAGCAGCCAGTCATCCGGGGGTAGCCAGTTATGGGCCAGCCGGTAGTGGGCGATCGTGAATCCGGTTTGCGCCGGTGGCGGCTTACAAGATCTTGCGGACCAACCTGACGCTGGCAAGAACCATGTAGGCGGCGAAGAACAGGCCGAGCGACCAGCCGAAGCCAGAGGGACCGAACGCATCCATGCCGATGCCTATCGCCTGCGGGCCGAGCACCATGCCGACGCCGTAGCACAGCACGAAGGCGGCATTGGCGGAAGCCAGTTCATGGCCGGAAAGCTGCGAGCCGAGATGGGCGAGGCCGATCGTGTACATGGCCGCGACCACGCCGCCCCAGACGAACAGAAGGCCCGCCATCAGGTGCCAGTTGCCGGCCAGATGCGGCATGAAGATCGTACCGGCGAGTCCGACAGTGGCGCACGCCAGAAGCAGATAGCGGCGGTCCGAGACGCGATCGCTGATCATGCCGATCGGGATCTGCAAGAGCACGTTGCCGAGGCCGATCATGGTGAGCAGCAAGGCTGCGTCGGCTTCGGAATAGCCGATGCGGTTGCCATAGACCGGAAACAGGGCGAAACCGCCGGTTTCGACAGCGCCGAACACCAGAACGGCGGCGGTCGCGGTCGGCACCAGCCAGATGTAGCGCAGGAAATTGCTGGTTTCGCCGTCGGATACAATCGTCGGGCTCTCGTTGCGCGCCGCCAGCACCGGGATCGCGGCCAGCGCCACCAATGCGATGATGACTCCGAACGGCCTGAAGCCGGAGCTGCCGAGATGGGCGAACAGCCACGGCCCCGCGGCAAAGCCGAGCGACAGCACGGTGGCGTAGATGCCGAGCACAAGACCTCGCCGATGCGGCGGCGCCGAGGTGCTGATCCAGAATTCGGACAGGATGAACAGCACCGTCAGCGCGATGTGCAGCACGACGCGCAGCGGAAACCACATCCAGAAATCGGGTGCGAAGTGGAAGCCGACGAAGGCCAGCGCACCGGCGGCAATCATGGCGATCATCGTCCAGGCGACGCCGAAGCGCATGGCGAGCGGCGTGGCCAGAGGGGCGCCGGCGATCGAGGCCAGGCCGGCGACTGCCGTGTTGAGGCCGATCATCGAGGCCGAATGGCCGCGCGTTTCCAGGATGACGCTGAGCAGCGGCATGCCGAGGCCGATGGCGATGCCGACGACGCTGATCGACGAGATCGCCGCCACCATCGGCAGCCAGTGTACGCGCTCGTCGCCCTTTGGTTGGGTATCGACCGTCATGTTATGTCTGAATACTCGATGTTCTACAGAATTTCGCGGGTGAAGCGGTTGCGGACAAGCCGGTAGAAGGGCACGGGACCGCCCGGACGCAACAGCGGATCATGGGCGAGGCGGCTTTCCAGCTCGTCCAGGATCATCCGGGTGATGTCGGGAATGTCGGCTTCCCTGGCCTTGGCAAGCGGCAGCCAGACCAGTTCCTCGAGCTCGTTGGTCGGACCGCCGCCCGTCAGTTCGACGGCGACATCATCGCGCCAGGCGCAGAAGAAGCGGGTGTCGAAGCGGCGCACCCGGTTGGGCGGCGTGATGGCGCGCGCAATGAAGCGCAGCATGTCCAGGGCAGGTTGCACCCCATGTTCGGCAAAGCCTTGCCAATCAGACCTTGTCGTGGCGAAGGCGCCTTTGCGACCAATCAGCAGCCCGGCTTCCTCATAGGTCTCGCGGATGGCCGACAAGGCGATGGCGCGGGCACGCGCCTCGCTCGTGCGGCCGGGGCCGGCGATGAGCTTTGCTTCCTGCTCGGGATGCAGCGCGGTGGCGGTGGGGATGCGGCTGTCCGCCGGGTCGGTACGGCCGCCGGGAAAAACGAACTTGCCTGGCATGAAGGCGTGACCGGCATGACGGCGACCCATCAGGACCCGCAAGTCGTTGGCCTTGCCGTCGAGCAGGATCAGGGTCGCGGCATCACGTGGACGAATCGCCCGGCCACCATGCGTGGCCAGACCCTTGTCGATCCTGTCGACGTCCGCCTTGGTCATTCCTTCCATGCGCAGGACCTAGCGGAAACGTCTTGCATGCGAAAGTAGCCTTGACGGTTGGCATGTTGCGCCAGCCAGCACCTCAGGCACCGGGATGGGGTTCAGCCACGTCGTGTTCGCCAGCAAAACCGTGCATATAGAATGCCCATTGCAATCCGATGACGGCACCTTTCACCGGCTGCAGCAGTGCAACCGACAGCAGGATCGTCAAGGGTACCCAGATGGCGATGTGCTGCCAGGTGGAAAGGGTCGACGTCGCCTCCACGCCCATGAAGGCGCCGAGCACGATGTGGCCGACGATGACGATGACCAGATAGGCGGGCAGGTCGTCGGCGCGGTGATGGTGTATCTCCTCGCCGCAGACGCTGCATGTCTCGACGGTCTTGGTGAAGCCGCGAAACAGCTTGCCTTCGCCGCAATGCGGGCAGCGGCCGAGCATGCCGCGCTTCATCGCCGTCCACAGCGGACGCGCGACCCGGCCCGAGTGATGTTCACCGCCGAAAACCTGTTCTTCCGTGACTCTTGCCATCATCGTCTCCTGCCACGCGAGCCTGGGCGCGATTGTGACGCACGGGCGCGGCCTTTTGCCTTGTGAAACGACCTGACGGAGCCAGGCAGGGGCTTCGGGTCGGTCAACATCTCAAAGCGCATCGCGCCGGCCATCGGCGCCACTTCGACGAGACGGACCTCGACACGGTCCGCCAGCTGATAACCCTTGCCCGAGCGTTCTCCGTAGAGCGAGCGGGCCGTTTCGTCATATATATAGTAATCGCCGCCCAGAGTTGACACGGGGATGAAACCATCCGCGCCATACTGCGGCAATTGGACAAATAGTCCCGATTTGGTGACGCCCGAAATGCGGGCGTCGAAACGGTCGTCGATGCGCTCGGCGAGATAAGCGGCGATCAGCCGGTCGATCGTGTCGCGTTCGGCCGCCATTGCACGGCGTTCTGTGCCGGAAATCAGCACCGAAACATCCTCGAGCCGCGCTTCCTCCTCCTGCGTCAGGCCCCCTGGGCCGAGGCCGAGTGCGGCGATAAGCCCGCGGTGCACGATGAGGTCGGCGTAACGGCGGATCGGCGAGGTGAAATGCGCGTAACGGTTCAGGTTGAGGCCGAAATGGCCGATGTTCTTGGGTGAATATTCGGCCTGGCTCTGCGAGCGCAGCACCACCTCGTTGACCAGACCTTCATTGTCGGCGCCGCGCACGCGCTCGAGAATGCCGTTGAACTGGGCGGGCCGCATCTGCGCACCGCGCGCCAGCGACAGGCCCAGGGTTTGCAGAAATTCGCGCAGCGATTCCTGCTTGGCCAGCGAGGGCGCGTCGTGGGTGCGGTACACCAGCGCCTGCTTCTTCGCCTCGAGTGTCTCGGCGGCGGCGACATTGGCCTGGATCATGAATTCTTCGATGAGTTTATGGGCATCGAGCCGTTCCGGCACGACGACGCGATCGACAGTGCCGTCGGGCTTCAGCAGGATCTTGCGCTCGGGCAGGTCGAGTTCGAGCGGCTGGCGGCCATCGCGTCCGCGCTTGAGGACCGCATAGGCATCCCATAGCGGCTTCAGCACTGCGTCGAGGATCGGCCCGGTCTTGTCGTCCGGCACGCCGTCGATCGCCGCCTGCGCCTGCGGGTAGGCGAGCTTGGCCGCCGATTTCATCATGATGCGGTGGAAGGAATGCCTGACCTTGCGCCCGTCCGCCGAGAAGGTCATGCGCACTGCCAGTGCCGGGCGATCCTGGCCTTCGCGCAGCGAGCAGAGATCGTTGGAGATGCGCTCGGGCAGCATCGGCACGACGCGGTCGGGGAAATAGACCGAGTTGCCGCGCTTCAGCGCTTCGCGGTCGAGTGCCGTGCCGTAGCGGACGTAAGCAGCCACGTCGGCGATGGCGACCGTGATGACCACGCCGCCGGGGTTCTTCTCATCGAGATCGGGCGTAGCGAACACCGCGTCGTCGTGGTCCTTGGCGTCGGCCGGGTCGATGGTGACCAGCGGCAGTTCGCGCCAGTCCTCGCGGTTGGCCATCGTCGCAGGCTTGACGGCTTCGGCTTCGGCGATGACGTCGGCCGGGAAGACATGCGGAATGTCATGTGCGTGGATGGCGATCATCGAGACCGCCTTTTCGCTGGTCAGCGAGCCCAGCACGTTGAGCACTTTTGCTCTCGGCAAGCCATAGCGCGAGGCCCGGGCGGGCTCGACCTCGACGAGATCGCCGTTCTTGGCTCCGTTCTGGAATTCCTTGTCGACGATCAGTTCGGGTTGCCGGCGCTCCACCGGCTCGATGCGGAAGCTGCCGTCCTGAAGCACCCGAAAGACGCCGAGAACGGCATCCGTGCGCTTCTCGAATATCTTCATCACCCGCCCTGTGTAGGCCGGGCCGCCCAAGGCGACATTCGTGTCGTCGGCGGGAAAGGTCTTGGCCAGCACGCGATCGCCAATGCCAGGCGCCGGTCCGCCGCCACTGCGCGACAGGCGGATGGAAACGATGGGGGGCGGTCCATTGGCGGTGTGTTCGGTGGGACGCGCCAGCAGCACGCCGTCGGCGTCGCGGTCGAAAATGTCGAGCACTGTGACATGGGGCAGGGCGCCAACGCGGGCCAGGCGCTTACGCTCCTTGGTCAGGACGCCTTCGTCCTGCAGGTCGCGCAGGAGATCCTTCAGCCAAATGCGGTCCGGGCCGCGCAGCGCGAACGCCTTGGCGATGTCGCGTTTTCCAGCGCGATCCGGATTTTCGGCGATGTAGCGCAGGATTTCGTCACGCGAGGGCCTGTAATCGCCCTTGACCTGGGCCGTTGTGTCGGCGGTGCGCGGGTCGCCGTGGGTTGTTGCGGAGATCCTGCGCGCCACGCCGTTCTATCCCTTTTTCCTGGCGGCAGGCTTCTTGGCCGCCGTCTTCTTGGTAGCGGGCGCCTTGGCCGCCGCCGCTTTGCGGAAAGGCTTCTTGCCGCCGCCGCCCTTGGCTTCCTTCTCGGCGATCAGCGCCAGCGCATCCTCCATCGTCACCGATTGCGGATCCTTGCCCTTGGGCAGCGTGGCATTGACCTTGCCGAAATTGACATAAGGCCCGTATTTGCCGTCGCGCACGACGATCTTGCCGCCGCCGTCGGGATGATCGCCAAGCTCCTTGAGGGCTGCCGCAGTGCCGCCATTGCGGCCGCCCTTGCCCTTCAACTGCTTCTCGGCGATCACCGAAACGGCGCGGTTGAGGCCGATCGAGAACACATCCTCGATGCTGTCGAGATTGGCGTAGGTGCCGTCATGCAGCACGAAAGGCCCGTAGCGGCCAAGCCCTGCCGAGATCATCTTGCCGGTTTCCGGATGCTTGCCGACATCGCGCGGCAGGGAAAGCAGGGCAAGCGCCTTCTCATGGTCGATCGAATCGGGCGTCCAGCCCTTGGGCAAGCTGGAACGCTTGGCTTCCTTGCCGTCGCCGCGCTGGATATAGGGACCGAAGCGGCCGCTGCGCAGCGTGATCTCCTCAGCCGTGTAGGGATCCTTGCCGAGCACTTTGGTGCCGTCTTCGCCGCCGCCATTCTCGCCATTGGGGTTGGCGGCGTCGCCGAGCTGGCGGGTGAAGGAGCATTCGGGATAGTTCGAGCAGCCGACGAAGGCGCCGAACTTGCCGAGCTTGAGCGACAAATTGCCGGTGCCGCATTTGGGGCAGATGCGCGGATTGGAGCCGTCCTCCCGGGCAGGGAAAACCAGCGGCGCCAGTTCCTCGTTCAGCGCATCGAGCACGTCGGTGACGCGCAGTTCCTTGATGTCGGCGACCGCGCCGGAAAAATCCTTCCAGAAATCGCGCAGGACGTCCTTCCAGGCGAGCTTGCCGTCGGAGATCTCGTCGAGCTTTTCCTCGAGCGATGCGGTGAAGTCATATTCGACATAACGCTCGAAGAAGCTCTCCAGGAAGGCCGACAGCAGCCGGCCCTTTGCCTGCGGCACTAGCCGGCGCTTGTCGATGGTGACATAGTCGCGGTCCTCGAGCGTCTTTAGGATCGCCGTGTAGGTCGACGGCCGGCCGATGCCGAGCTCCTCCAGCTTCTTGATCAGCGAAGCTTCGGAATAACGCGGCGGCGGTTCGGTCGTGTGCTGGGTGGCGTTGATCGCCTGGCGGGCAAGCTGCTCGCCGGCGCGGATTTCGGGCAGGCGGCGGTTTTCCTCGTCCTCGGAATCATCGTCCTTCTGGTCGGTATAGGCGGCGATGAAACCGTCGAAGCGCACGACTGAACCGACGGCGCGCAACTCGGCCGTGCGCGCGCCGTTGACCGCCTCGATCTCGACCGTGGTGCGTTCGATCTCCGCCGGCTGCATCTGGCTGGCGATGGCGCGCTTCCAGATCAATTCATAGAGCCGCATCTGGTCGGCATCGAGATATTGCCTAACCGATGCCGGCGTGCGCATGAAGTCGGTCGGGCGGATCGCTTCGTGCGCTTCCTGGGCGTTCTTGGCCTTGGTCGTGTACAGGCGCGGCTTTTCCGGCAGGTATTTGGGGCCGAATTCCTTGGCGATGGCATCGCGTGCCGCGTCGATCGCCTCGGGCGCCATCTGCACGCCGTCGGTTCGCATATAGGTGATCAGGCCGGTGGTCTCGCCGCCGATCTCCATTCCCTCATAGAGGCGCTGCGCCACCTGCATCGTGCGGTTGGCCGAAAAGCCGAGGCCCGACGAGGCGGCCTGCTGCAATGTCGAGGTGGTGAAGGGCGGGCCTGGATTGCGCTTGGTGGGTTTTGCCTCGACGGACAGCGCCTTGAAGGCCGCGCCCTCGAGCATGGCCTTGATGTCGTCGGCCTGCGCCTTGTTGGCGATGTCGAGCTTTTGCAATTTCTTGCGCTCGAAAGCGGTCAGGCGCGCCTCGAAATTTTCGTTGCGCGGCGTGCCGAGGATGGCAGCGATCTGCCAGTATTCCTCGCGGATGAAGCGTTCGATCTCGGATTCGCGGTCGCAGACCAGCCGCAAGGCGACCGACTGCACGCGGCCGGCGGAACGGGCTCCGGGGAGCTTGCGCCACAGTACCGGCGAGAGAGTGAAGCCGACGAGATAGTCGAGCGCCCGGCGGGCGAGATAGGCGTCGACCAGCGGCGCATCGATCTGGCGCGGATTGGCCATCGCCTCGAGCACCGAGCTCTTGGTGATGGCGTTGAAGACGACGCGGCTGACCGGCTTGTCCTTCAGCGCGCGCTTCTGCCGCAAGACTTCCAGAACGTGCCAGGAAATGGCCTCGCCCTCGCGGTCCGGGTCGGTGGCGAGAATCAGGCCGTCGGCGTCCTTGACCGCCTTGGCGATGTCGGCGAGGCGCTTGCCGGATGCCGTGTCGACCGCCCAGGACATGGCGAAATCCTCGTCCGGTCGCACCGAGCCATCCTTGGCCGGCAAATCACGGACATGGCCGAACGAGGCCAGGACCTTGTAATTCTTGCCGAGGTATTTGTTGATTGTCTTCGCCTTGGCCGGCGATTCGACGACGACGACGTCCATGAGGGCTCATATCAGCTGTGATGCGGCAGAAGAATTCCGCTGCGCGCGACGAAATCTCGGTTCTGTTCGTCGCTCACATGGCCGCGCTTTTGCATCCGGTCAAGGGGAAGCGGCCAAATTGCAAGAGTGCCGGCAGCAATACACTCTAAGAGTGTATGGAGAAGATCACATTGTTGAGGGGTAACTAAGACAAATGGCTGGAGCGGTGAGGAGCGGCTCAAATTGGCGCCGATGAGTCGCCGGCGACCCTGTGTATTGAGCCAAATGCCGCGCCAGCGCGTCTGGTGCGGGCTGCCAGGCGTTGGAGGCACGCCCGGCAGCAACGTCGAAGTTAAGGTGGCAGCCTTAGTCGGCCTTGACGATATGCCAGACGCCGCCGACGCCATCACCCGACACATCGCCGGCCTTCTTGTCCTTGATGAATGTGTAGACGGGCTTGCCGTCATAGGCCCACATCTTGGTGCCGTCGGTACGGTCGACTACGGTCCATTCATCGTCCGCCTTGGCGCCGGCCTCGGCCTTCAGCGGCGGCCAGTTTGTGGCGCATTTGTCATAGCAGTTGGTCTTGCCCTTCTCGTCCTTGTCATAGGTATAGAGCGTCATGCCGTTGGCATCGGTGTAGATCTTGGTGCCGCCGACCTCGGCCTCCTTCCAGGCCTCTGCTGCGAAAGACGCGGCGGTGCTGAGCAAAAGCGCGGCCAACCCTAGTGTCACGGTTTTCATCGAAATCTCCCTGCTGATCCGAGGATGCGCGGCAATCGCGGCCTCGCTCGATCAACGCGCAGGTACCGACGTTTATTCCCGGGCATGCCAACACAATGGTGATTGGCAGAGGGGCCCGGGCGTCGCTATATCGGCCCGTAAAGTCGGAGTTCTGGAATGGCACTGGATATAGGCTATGTCAGCGCGGTCGGGGCAGGGGCGATCTCGTTCCTGTCGCCTTGCGTGCTGCCGCTGGTGCCGCCCTATCTCTGCTACATGGCCGGCGTGTCGGTCGACGATTTTCGCGGCAATGCCGGGGCAGCCGCCAAAGCCGGCGCCCGTACCGCGCTGCTTTATTCCTCGATTGCCTTCGTGCTCGGCTTCTCGACCGTGTTCGTCGCGCTGGGCGCCGGCGCCTCGAGCATCGGCCGCCTCCTGCGCGTCTGGCAGGAGCCGCTGGCAATGGGCGCCGGCGTGCTGATCATCCTGATGGGGCTGAATTTCCTCGGCATCCTGCGCATTCCGCTTTTATCGCGCGAGGCGCGTTTCCAGTCGCAGGGCAAACCGGCAAGCGCGGTCGCGGCCTATGTCATGGGACTGGCCTTCGCCTTCGGCTGGACGCCGTGCATCGGCCCGGTGCTGGGGCCGATCCTGACGCTGGCCGGCGGCCGCGAGACAGTGGGCGAAGGCGCATTGCTGCTCGCCGCCTATTCGCTCGGCCTCGGTATCCCATTCCTGATCGCGGCACTGTTTTCCGGCGCCTTCATGCGTTTCCTCGGCAAATTCCGCGTTCATCTCGGCCGCGTCGAGAAGGCGATCGGCGCATTGCTGGTCGTCGCCGGCGTGTTTTTCCTCACCGGCGGGGTGCAGGCCGTGTCGTATTGGCTGCTGGAGAATTTTCCGCTGCTGGGCCGGCTGGGATAAGGCTGTCGGTATCGGGTGCGCACAAGATTGAACCTGTGACCCGCTGATTAAGAGTCGGCTGCTCACCATCTCACCGGAATTTAACCGCATTGGTGCAGCATGGCGCCCACTGCTAGCATAATTTGATTCCCAACGCTTTTCCTATGGTTGTCCTTCCATGAACCAGAGAACATGCCTATCCGTCATCCTCGCCGCCGGCGAAGGCACGCGCATGAAGAGCGCGCTGCCCAAGGTGCTGCACCAGATCGCCGGGCTGCCGATGGTCGCGCATGTGGTCAAGGCGGCCGAGGCAGCGGGCGCCGGCGACCTTGCGCTGGTGATCGGCCACGGCGCCGAGGAGATGCGCAAGGCGGCGCAGAAATTCGCGCCGGAGGTAGAGGCTTTCGTGCAGGAAAAGCGCCTCGGCACTGCGCATGCGGTGCTTGCCGCGCGCGCTGCTATATCAAAAGGTTACGACGATATCCTCGTCATGTTCGGCGATACGCCGCTGATCGATCCGGACGCCCTCACGGCCGCGCGCCTGAAGCTGGCGCAAGGTGCTGCCGTCGTGGTCATCGGCTTCCGCACGGCGAACCCCACCGGCTATGGCCGCCTGATCGAAAAAGGTGGCAAGCTCGTCGCCATCCGCGAGGAAAAGGACTGCTCCGACGAGGAGAAGAAGATCACCTTCTGCAATGGCGGGCTGATGGCGATTGCCGGCAGCCAGGCGATGAAATTGCTCGACGCCGTCGGCAACAGGAACGCCAAGGGCGAATACTATCTCACCGATATCGTCGAGCTTGCCAGCAACCAGGGCCTCGATGTCGTCGCTACCGAAGCCAGCTTCGAGAATGCGCTCGGCATCAACAACCGCGCCGAGCTGGCGCAGGCCGAAGGCATCTGGCAGGCACGCCGCCGGCAGGAAGCGATGCTTTCGGGCGTGACGCTGATCGCACCAGAAACGGTGTATTTCTCGCACGACACCGAGATCGGCGCCGATACCATTGTCGAGCCGAACGTCTGGTTCGGGCCGGGTGTGAAGATTGCAGGCGGCGCCAGGATTCACGCCTTCAGCCATATCGAAGGCGCCATCGTCGCCGCTCATTGCGATGTCGGCCCCTTCGCGCGGCTGCGGCCGGGCGCCGATCTCAAACAGAAAGCCAAGGTCGGCAATTTCTGCGAGGTCAAGCAGGCCGTCATCGAGGAGGGCGCCAAGGTCAACCATTTGACCTATATCGGCGACGCGCGGGTGGGCGCCGGGGCCAACATCGGCGCCGGCACGATCACCTGCAATTATGACGGCTATCTGAAGCACTTCACCGATATCGGCGAGGGCGCCTTCGTCGGATCGAATTCCTCGCTTGTCGCGCCGGTCACCATTGGCAAGGGCGGCTATATCGCCTCGGGCAGCGTCATCACCGAAAGCGTGCCCGACGATGCGCTGGCCTTCGGGCGTGCCCGCCAGAAGACGATCCCCGGCAAAGGCAAGGAATTGCGCGAGCGCTTCGCGTCGGCCGCGGTTGCCAAAAAGAGGTAAAACCGGTCTTCAAAAACTGAACGATTGCAGTAACTGGATTGCAAGTGCGCTGTGTCATGATGCATGCGTACGAGACTGTTCCCATTACACGGAACGAAACGCAAAGTAACTTTCGCGAGAGCCCGGCAATCCGTAGATAGCGCCGGGTTCTGCCGGGGATTGGGGACTGTCTGCATGTGCGGTATCGTTGGAATTGTCGGCCATTCGCAGGTTGCGCCGCTCATCGTCGATGCGCTGAAGCGGCTTGAATATCGAGGCTACGATTCGGCCGGCGTCGCCACCATAGAGAAGGGGGCGCTTGGCCGCCGCCGCGCCGAAGGCAAGCTGGTCAATCTCGAGCGCAGGCTGAAGGACGAGCCGCTCGACGGCACGATCGGCATCGGTCACACCCGCTGGGCCACGCATGGCGTGCCGAACGAGACCAACGCGCATCCGCATTTTTCCAATGGCGTCGCCATCGTCCACAACGGCATCATCGAAAATTTCGCCGAGCTGCGCGACGAACTGATCCGCGACGGCTATTCCTTCTCGTCGCAGACCGACACCGAGGTCGTCGCGCATCTGGTGGCGCGGGAAGTCGCCAAAGGCTTGAAGCCGGTCGATGCCGCGCACAAGGCGCTCAAGCGGCTGGAAGGCGCCTTTGCGCTGGCGATCATGTTCACGGGCGACGAGGACCTCATCGTCGGCGCCCGCAACGGCCCGCCGCTGGCGGTCGGCCATGGCGACGGCGAGATGTTCCTGGGCTCCGACGCCATCGCGCTTGCCCCGTTCACCAATTCGATCACCTATCTGGAAGACGGCGACTGGGCGGTGGTGCGCCGCAGCGGTGTCGCCATCTTCGACATTGACGGCGAAAAGGTCGACCGCAAGCGCCAGCAGTCGCTCTCGACCAGCTTCATGGTCGACAAGGGCAATCGCCGCCACTTCATGGAGAAGGAAATCCATGAGCAGCCGGAGGTGATCTCGCACACGCTGGCCCATTACGTCGATTTTGTTTCCGGCGTCTCCAAGCCGCTCGACCTGCCATTCGATTTTGCTATGATTAACCGGTTGGCGATTTCGGCCTGCGGCACTGCCTATCTCGCCGGGCTGATCAGCAAATACTGGTTCGAGCGCTACGCTCGGCTCCCGGTCGACATCGATGTCGCCTCCGAATTTCGCTACCGCGAAATGCCGCTGTCGAAGAACGACGCCGCCTTCTTCATCTCGCAATCGGGCGAGACCGCCGACACGCTGGCCTCGCTGCGCTATTGCCGCAAGGCCGGCATGAAGATCGGCGCCGTCGTCAACGTGCGGGAATCGACCATGGCGCGCGAATCCGACGTCATCTTGCCGACGCTGGCCGGGCCGGAGATCGGTGTCGCCTCGACCAAGGCCTTCACCTGCCAGTTGTCGGTGCTGGCTTCGCTCGCCGTCCGGGCAGGCGTGGCGCGCGGCACGATTTCGCGGGACGAGGAAAAGTCGCTGGTGCGGGCGCTTTCCGAGGCGCCACGCTATGCCAACCAGGTGCTCAAACTCGAAGAGCAGATCGAACGGATCGCGCGGGAACTGTCGCGCTACAAGGACGTGCTCTATCTCGGACGCGACACCAATTTCCCGCTCGCCATGGAAGGCGCGCTGAAGCTCAAGGAGATCTCCTACATCCACGCCGAAGGCTATGCCGCGGGCGAGTTGAAGCATGGCCCGATCGCGCTTATCGACGAGAACATGCCGGTCATCGTCATCGCACCGCATGACCGCATCTTCGAGAAGACGGTGTCCAACATGCAGGAAGTGGCGGCGCGTGGCGGCAAGATCATCCTGATCACCGACGCCAAGGGCGCCGCGCAGGCGAGCGTGAAGACGATGGAGACGATCATCCTTCCGGACGTGCCGGAAATCATCTCGCCGATCATCTACGCGCTGCCGATCCAGATGCTGGCCTATTTCGCCGCCGTTTTCATGGGCACCGACGTCGACCAGCCGCGCAATCTGGCGAAATCGGTGACGGTGGAGTAGGCGTTTTTTAAACAGGTGCTTTAAAAACTTCACAGTTCCAAAGCGCCTTCCGGTTCACTAATGTTTGCGCTGCAACTCGCGCCCCGGTGAACCCATGTCAGATGCTCTCAAGACCTCCGGCATGACCCGGCTGAGGAACTATTTCCTCACAGGCTTCGTCGTCTGCGCGCCGCTGGCGATCACCGCCTATATCGCGTGGTCCTTCATCGGTTGGGTGGATTCCTGGGTCAAACCCTATATTCCGGCACGCTACAGTCCCGATACCTATCTGCCGTTCCCGGTTCCGGGGTTCGGGCTGATCGTGGCGCTTGTCCTGATCACGCTGATCGGGTTCATGACCGCCAATATCGTCGGCCGCGCCATCGTCAATTTCGGCGAGCGCCTGCTTGGCCGCATGCCGCTGGTGCGGGGCATCTATCGCTCGCTGAAGCAGATTTTCGAAACCGTGCTGTCGAACAAAGGTGACATGTTCCGCCAGGTCGGCTTGGTCGAATATCCGCGCAAGGGGGTCTGGTCGCTGGTGTTCGTGGCCAGCGAAAAGGAAACCGAGATCAACCAGAAGCTTGACCAGGAAGGCGATCCGCTGACCGCTGTCTTCATGCCTTGCACGCCCAATCCGACGACGGGCTTCCTGATGTATGTGCCGAAATCGGACATCGTGCTGCTCGACATGACGATCGAGGATGGCGCCAAGCTGATCGTCTCGGCCGGGCTGGTGGCGCCGGAGGTGAAAACGAAGCTGGTGATGCTGAATGGCGAGCCGATCACGGGCACCCTGGCCAATCCGCCGCTCGGGCCTTATCCCGCCCGCAGGAGCCGCACCGCCTCGTCGCGGCCGAACAAGTAGAGCAGCAGGCGCAGCGCTTCGCCGCGCTCGGTCTGCAGGTCCGGATCACGCGACAGGATCAGTCTTGCGTCATCGCGGGCCGCTTCGAGCAGGTCCGCATGCGCCTCGATGCGCGCGACCTGGAAGCCCGGCGTGCCGGACTGACGGGTGCCAAGCAATTCGCCTTCGCCGCGCAGCTTCAGGTCCTCCTCGGCGATCACGAAGCCATCCTCGGTCTCGCGCATCACCGACAGGCGCCGCTTGGCCGTTTCGCCGAGCGGATCCTTGTAGAGCAATACACAGGACGAAGGCTTGTCGCCGCGCCCGACGCGGCCGCGCAACTGGTGCAGCTGGGCGAGGCCGAAACGTTCGGCGTGTTCGATGACCATGATGGTCGCGTCCGGCACGTCGACGCCGACCTCGATGACGGTTGTGGCAATCAGGATGCGCGTCTCGCCTTGCTTGAAGGCGCGCATCGCTTCGTCCTTCTCGGCGCCCTTCATGCGGCCGTGGACAAGGCCGATCCGGTCGCCGAACAGCGGCTTCAAGGAAGCAAAGCGGTCTTCGGCCGACATCAGCTTTATCTCTTCGGATTCTTCCACGAGCGGGCATATCCAGTAGATTTTCTGGCCGCCGGCCACCGCTTCCACCATGCGATCGACGAGTTCGTCCAGCCGCTCAAGCGGCAGCGTGACGGTGCGGATCGGCTGGCGGCCGGCCGGCTTTTCCGTCAGCTTGGAGACGTCCATGTCGCCGAAGGCGGTCAGCACCAGCGTGCGCGGAATGGGGGTTGCCGTCATCACCAGCATGTCTGGCGCGTCGCCCTTGGCGGTGATGGCAAGCCGCTGGTGAACGCCGAAGCGATGCTGCTCGTCCACGACGGCAAGGACAAGATCGTGGAACGCCACCGTTTCCTGGAACAGCGCGTGCGTGCCGATGACGATGTCGATCTCGCCGCCGGCCAGTCCCGCCAGCGTTTCGGCGCGTTCGCGGCCCTTTTCGCGACCGGTGAGGATGGCCGTGCGCATGCCTGCCCGTTCCGCCAAAGGGGCGATCGTCGCCAGATGCTGGCGCGCCAGGATTTCGGTCGGCGCCATTAGGGCAGCCTGGCCGCCAGCCTCGACGGCACGCGCCATGGCCAGGAGCGCAACGACCGTCTTGCCGGAGCCGACGTCGCCTTGCAGGAGGCGCAGCATGCGCTCGGGGTCGGCGAGGTCTGCATTGATTTCGGCGAGCGCGAATTCCTGGGACGCGGTCAATGTGTAGGGCAGGGCCGCGCGCAGCTTGTCGACGATCCGGCTGTCGCCGGTGAGCGGCCGGCCGGACAGCCTGCGGACCCTCGACCGGACCAGGGCGAGCGACACCTGGCCCGCCAGCAACTCGTCATAGGCGAGGCGCCGCCATGCGGCGCCTTCGATGGCGACATCGATCGGGTCCGCGGGATGATGGATGCGGGCCAGCGCGTCACCGAAAGACGGGAAACTCTGGCGGCGCATGAAAGCACCATCCTGCCACTCAGGCAGTTCCGGCAGACGGCCGAGCGCCTGGCCGATGGCGCGGCGCAGCACCTTGGCGGACAGCCCCGCCGTGAGCGGATAGACCGGGTCGACCAGCGGCAGGTTTTCGGCGTCGCCGGCCAAGGCGATATGATCCGGGTGGACCATGGTCGGGCGCCCGTTGAACCATTCCATGCGTCCGGAGACCACGACATGCTCGCCCACAGGCATCGATTTTTCCAGATAGGCAGCATGGGCGTGGAAGAAGGTCAGCGCCACTTCGCCGGTATCGTCATGGGCGTAGACCCGGTAAGGCACCGACCTGTTGCCGCGCGGCGGCGGCTGGTGGCGGTCGATGCACAGGTCGAGCGTGACGATGGCGCCTTCGGCCGAGCCGGCAATGCCCGGCCGGTTGCGGCGGTCGATGACGGTATGCGGCAGCACGAACAGAAGATCGCCGGCGCGCGCCGCTCGGTCGCCGAGATCGGCCGCGACGACTTTTTCGATCAGCGCGCCGACCTTCGGCCCGACACCGGCGAGCGACGTGATCGGGACGAAAAGCGGGTCAAGGATGGAAGGACGCATGATGTCAGCTTATGTCGCGACGGCTGCAGCGCAAGGCTGACAGCCCCTTCTATCCACGCTATATGCGCCGCAGCAAGCGAGGATGCGGCACAATGACGGGAACGAAACGATCAAGCGAGGGGCTCGACGCCCGCCGCCGCAAGCTCTTGTTTCGCTCCTGGCACCGCGGCATGCGCGAGATGGACCTTATCCTTGGCACCTTCGCCGATGCTGAGATCGGCGCCTTGACCGGCGATGAAATCGACCAATATGAAAAGCTCCTCGATATTCCCGACACCGAGTTCCTGCCCTTGATCACCGGCGAACGTCCTGTTCCCGCCGAAATTGATTGTGCGGTCCTGCAAAAAATCATGGCTTCACGCCGGACAATGACCTTTTGAAGAACGCTTCCATGAGCCTCATTCCCACCATCGGCTTGCCGAAAGGCCGTGCCGGCCAGTTCATCGTCGACGGCGTCGCCGACGGCTATGAAGCCTTCGCGCTGGTGCAGGCGGCGCGCGAGATCGCGCCCGACAAGCCGGTGCTGTTCGTGGCGCGCGACGGGCAGCGCCTGCCGGCAATCACAGAGGCGCTGGCCTTTGCCGCTCCCGGCCTGCCCGTGCTGGAACTGCCCGCCTGGGACTGCCTGCCCTATGACCGCGTCTCGCCCGGCTCGGATGCGGCCGCCCGGCGGCTCGACGCGCTCGCCGCCATGATCGCGCTGGCGAGGAAGCCGCATCGCGCCGTCATTCTCACCACCGCCAATGCGCTGCTCCAGCGCATTCCGCCCGCGGATCTCATCGAGGCGCAGACCTTTCACGCCAAACCTGGCAACCAGATCGATATGAACGCGCTGGTGTCGCGGCTGGAGACATCGGGCTTCGAGCGGGTGCCGACGGTGCGCGGCATCGGCGAGTTCGCCGTGCGCGGCGGCATCCTTGACCTGTTCGCGCCTGGCTGGACCGAGGCGCTGAGGCTGGATTTTTTCGGCGATACGCTGGAATCGATCCGCGTCTTCGACGTGGCCACGCAGCGCACCACCGGGCAGCGCAAGTCCATGGCGCTGCAGGCGATGAGCGAGGTGGCGCTGACGCCCGAGACGATCAGCCGCTTCCGCCGCGCCTATATCGAAGCGTTCGGCGCGCCGTCGCGGGACGATGGGCTTTACGCCGCGGTCAGCGAAGGCCGGCGCTTCGCGGGCATGGAACATTGGCTGCCGTTCTTCTACGAGCGGTTGGAGACCGTGTTCGACTATCTGCCGGACACGCCTGTCGTTTTCGACCATCTGGCGCATGAAGCGCTTGCCGAACGCCACACGCTGATCCTCGATCACTACGAGGCGCGCAAAAAGCAGGCCGAAGGTGCGCTGAAGGACGCGGTGCCCTACAAGCCGGTGGCGCCGGACCTGCTTTACGTCTCGCCGGAAAATCTCGTCGCTTCTCTCGGACCGCGCGAAGCGATCGACTTCACCGCCTTCGACGCACCGGATGCGGGAGCAAGAAAGGTCTTCCACGCCGGCTCGCGCCATGGCCGCAGCTTCGCGGAAGAGCGCGCCGACCCCAACGTCAATGTCTTCGACGTGGCGGTGAAGCACATCGCCGACGAACGCGCGGCACGCCGCCGCGTCATTGTCGCCGGCTGGACCGAGGGCTCGCTCGACCGGCTCGGCCAAATTCTCGCCGAACATCGTCTGGGCAATCTTGCGCCGGTGGCGACCTTGGCGGAGGCGGAGAAACTCGAGCCGGGGCAGGCGGCATTGGCCGTGCTGCCGCTGGAATCCGGTTTCGAGACCGAAAGACTGGTCGTCGTCGCCGAACAGGACATTTTGGGCGACCGGCTGATCCGGCGCTCCAAGCGCAAGAAGCGCGCGTCCGACTTCATTGCCGAAGCCTCGGCCCTGTCGGCTGGCGACATCGTCGTCCATGCCGACCACGGCATTGGCCGCTTCATCGGCCTGCGCACAATCGAAGCCGTCGGGGCGCCGCATGATTGCCTGGAAATCCACTATGCCGGCGACGACCGGCTGTTCCTGCCGGTGGAAAACATCGAGCTCCTGTCGCGCTACGGCTCCGATACAGCCGAGGCGACACTCGACAAACTCGGCGGCGGCGCCTGGCAATCGCGCAAGGCGCGGCTGAAGAAACGCCTGCTCGACATGGCCGGGCAGTTGATCCGCATCGCCGCCGAACGGCAGATGCGCGCTGCACCCCCGCTGGTGCCGGCGGAAGGCCTCTATGGCGAGTTCGCCGCGCGCTTCCCCTATGAGGAGACCGATGACCAGCAGACGGCGATCGATTCCGTCAGGGACGATCTGGCGGCCGGCAAGCCGATGGACCGGCTGATCTGCGGCGATGTCGGTTTCGGCAAGACCGAGGTGGCGCTGCGCGCCGCCTTCATCGCGGCGATGGAAGGGTTCCAGGTGGCGGTCGTCGTGCCGACAACCCTGTTGTCCCGCCAGCATTTCAAGACCTTCTCGCAGCGCTTTTCCGGCCTGCCGATCCGCGTCGCCCAGGCATCGCGGCTGGTCGGCGCAAAGGATCTGGCAGAGACCAAGAAGGGCATTGCCGAAGGGACGGTGGATATCGTGGTCGGCACCCACGCGCTGCTCGGCAGCGCGATCTCGTTCAAGAATCTCGGCCTCCTGATCATCGATGAAGAGCAGCATTTTGGCGTCAAGCACAAGGAACGGCTGAAGGACCTGAAGACCGACGTCCACGTGCTGACGCTGTCGGCGACGCCTATCCCGCGCACGCTGCAACTGGCATTGACCGGCGTGCGCGAACTGTCGCTGATCGCCACGCCGCCGGTCGACCGCATGGCGGTGCGCACCTTCATCTCGCCCTTCGATCCGCTGGTCATTCGCGAGACGTTGTTGCGCGAGCGTTATCGCGGCGGCCATTCCTTCTATGTCGTGCCGCGCATCAGCGATCTGGCGGAAATCCATGATTTCCTGAACCAATCCGTGCCGGAACTGAAGGTGGCGGTGGCCCATGGCCAGATGCCGCCGGGCGAACTCGACGACATCATGAACGCCTTCTACGACGGCCAGTACGACGTTCTCTTGTCGACCACCATCGTCGAATCCGGCCTCGACATCCCGACCGCCAACACGCTGATCGTCCATCGCGCCGACATGTTCGGCCTGTCGCAGCTCTATCAGTTGCGCGGCCGTGTCGGGCGCTCGAAGGTGCGCGCCTACGCACTGTTCACACTGCCGGCCAACCGCAAGCTGACCGACACCGCCGAACGTCGGCTGAAAGTGCTGCAGTCGCTCGACACGCTGGGCGCCGGCTTCCAGCTCGCCAGCCACGACCTCGACATCAGAGGCGCAGGCAATCTGCTCGGCGAAGAGCAATCCGGCCACATCAAGGAAGTCGGCTTCGAGCTCTACCAGCAGATGCTGGAGGAGGCGGTCGCGGAGGTGAAGGATTCCGGCGAGGTGCTGGATGGCGGCTGGTCGCCGCAGATCGCCGTCGGCACGGCGGTGATGATCCCGGAGAGCTATGTGCCGGACCTGCAGCTCAGGCTGGCGCTCTATCGGCGCCTCGGCGACCTCGAGAGCACCGAGGAAATCGATGCTTTCGGCGCCGAGCTGATCGACCGTTTCGGCCCGCTGCCGGAGGAGGTGAAGCATCTGCTCAAGATCGTCTTCATCAAAGCCCTCTGCCGCAAGGCCAATGTCGAGAAGCTCGATGCCGGGCCGAAGGGCGTGGTCATCCATTTCCGCAAGCGCGAGTTTTCCAACCCGGTCGGACTGGTCAAATTTATCGGCGAGCAAGGCTCGCTGGCAAAGATCCGGCCGGACCAAAGTGTCGTCTTCACCCGCGACTGGCCAACGGCGGAAAAGCGTTTGGCGGGCTCGGCTGTCGTCATGACGCAACTGGCGCGGCTGGTAGAGAAGGCGGCGTAGCCAGCCCGGCCCATTCGCCAGCGCTGAAATTCCGGTCTAGAATAGGAAATCGGCTTCGTGTATGGAGCCGCCACCCCACATGGGGGCTGGAAATGGCGGGCGAGGGTGCTTGCCGGAAAGAGCGTTGGGTGCAGCGATGACGAAATGGTCGCCGAATTCGTGGAGGGCAAAGCCGATCAAGCAGGTCCCTGCTTATCCGGACCTTGCCGCGCTGAAGAACACGGAGGCCCAGCTCGCCACCTTTCCGCCGCTGGTTTTTGCCGGCGAGGCGCGCAAGCTGAAGAAGCAACTGGCCAGCGTTGCCGCCGGCGAGGCGTTCCTGCTCCAGGGCGGCGACTGCGCCGAGAGCTTTGCCGAACATGGCGCGGACAACATCCGCGACTTCTTCCGCGTCTTCCTGCAAATGTCGGTGGTGCTGACCTTCGCCGGTGCGCAGCCGGTGGTGAAGATCGGCCGCGTTGCGGGCCAGTTCGCCAAGCCACGCTCGTCCGACAACGAGACCAAGGGCGAGGTGACGCTGCCGAGCTATCGCGGCGACATCATCAATGGCATCGAATTCGACCTCAAGTCGCGCATTCCCGATCCTGCCCGCCAGGAAATGGCGTACCGTCAGTCGGCGGCAACGCTCAATCTTTTGCGCGCCTTCGCGCAGGGCGGCTACGCCAGCCTGGAGAATGTGCATCGCTGGATGCTCGGCTTCGTCTCCGACAGCCCGCAGGCCGAAAAATACGAGTCGCTTGCCAACCGCATCACCGAGACGATGGATTTCATGCGCGCGGTCGGCATCACCTCCGAAACCAATTTCGCGCTGCGCGAGACTGATTTCTATACCAGCCACGAGGCGCTGCTGCTCGGCTATGAGGAAGCGCTGACGCGTGTCGATTCGACCTCCGGCGACTGGTACGCGACGTCTGGCCACATGATCTGGATCGGTGACCGCACCCGCCAGCCCGACCATGCGCATGTCGAATATTGCCGCGGCATCAAGAACCCGCTCGGCCTGAAATGCGGCCCGTCGCTGACGCCGGACGGCTTGCTGGAACTGATCGACCTGCTCAACCCCGAGAACGAGCCAGGCAGGCTGACGCTGATCGCGCGCTTCGGTTCCGACAAGGTCGCCGAGCATCTGCCGAAGCTGGTGCGGGCGGTGCAGAAGGAAGGCCGTAGCGTCGTCTGGTCGTCAGACCCGATGCATGGCAACACGATCGAGGCGGCCGGCTACAAGACGCGGCCGTTCGACCGCATCCTGAAGGAGGTGCAGACGTTCTTCGAGGTGCACCGCGCCGAAGGCACGCATCCGGGCGGCATCCATGTCGAGATGACCGGCAAGAACGTGACTGAATGCACTGGCGGTGCCCGCGCCATCACCGCCGAGGAATTGCAGGACCGCTATCACACCCATTGCGACCCGCGCCTCAATGCCGACCAGGCCATCGAACTGGCGTTCCTGGTGTCGGACCTGCTCAAGAAAAGCCACCCGGTGCAACACAAGCAGGTCGCCAACGGCTGACCCCCGTCCAAAGCAGTTCACAGGAAAAGCGCTTCCTGCCGAAAAATCAGTCTTGCTTGTAGAGCAGCCAGCTCTTGCCGGCGCGGCCCGCCATCGTCGAATGCCTGGTCACGCGGTTACGTCCGCTGACCTTTGAGCGGTAAAGCGCCCGGTCTGCCTTGCTGTAGAGGTCTTCAGGGCCCTCGGCTTCGGATGCCATGCAGATGCCCATCGAGACGGTGACGGTGCCGTAATTCATGCCGGTCTGGCTGCTGGTGAAAGGCGACTGCTCGATCAGCGCGCGAATGCGTTCGGCGATTTCGTAGGTGGCGTCCTCGCTTGCGCCCTCGACGATCAGCGCGAATTCCTCGCCGCCGGTGCGGGCGACGAACATGTCGGCGCGAATGCTGGTCTGGAATATATCGGCGATGATCTGGAGGATCTTGTCGCCGACGGGATGGCCGTACCTGTCGTTGATGTCCTTGAACCGATCGATGTCGGCGAGGATCAATGCATTGAACAGGATGCCTTTGTTGCTGTTGTAGATCCTGGTGATTTCCTTGTCGAAGGCGCGACGGTTCCAGATTTGCGTCAGGGGGTCGGTGTCGGCCAGGCGCTTGTATTCCTCGAGCTTCGACTTGACGCTTTCCAGTTCCTCGGTCTTGTCGCTGAGCGTCGAGGCAACTTGCCGGCCATGATCGATCGTCGAATTGGTGGCGACCGCCATGGCGTTGACGATCTTCTGCAGAACATCCGGCGACAGCAGGCTGTTTCTGCCGAGTCCGCTCGACGTTTCGTTGAGGATCCTGCCGTATTTCTCGATGTGGCTGCGCTCGCTCCTCAGCAGCGAAGCGATGTCCTCAAGTTCATTGGCGATGACTTCCCTGGCGTGCTCGACGATGCCGGAGCCATGGTTCTGGGCAAAGAAGGCGCGTCCGATCTGGTCGATGTCGTCCTGTGTCGGTCGGCCGCTCAGCGACACGACGGCAAGGCTGAGCTCGCGATTGGATCCGCTCAAGGCCTCGTAGAAGATCTCGTAGTTGCGTGGCAGGCCGAGCACGCCGAGCTGGCGCATTGTGGCGAGGACAGTGCTCGCAATATCGGTGCTTCGTTCGCTCTGGGCGGCTGCCGGCTGCATGTTCTGTTCACTCTTCCCCGGGAACACGCTGCGACATTCGCAGGCATCCAATGTCGCCGACCTGGGGAACGCTGGCCATTCCAGTCCATCTTGCGAAGAAGGCGCGTCCCCACTCACGACTTTCGCTTGCGAGGATCATAGATGCAGCAGCGCTAAAGTTTCCTTAATCCGCTGAATCCGGCCTGTTTTTCGCTGATTCCGGCTGGACAGGCCTTTCATCTGTGAACAAACAATTCCCGAGCGTGCCAAATGCATGTCGCATTTTCTTGCGCGCAGCCATCGAAAAGCTGGGATCCTCTCAGCAGCGATTTCTTTTGGGATGGTGCGATGAGTGAAAATCATACGGGATCGTGTCTATGCGGAGCGGTTCGCTTCAGGACACGAGGGCCGTTGCGCGGCGTCATCTATTGCCATTGCTCGCAATGTCGCAAGCAGAGTGGACATTTCTACGCCGCAACCAATGTCCCGGACGCCAATATCGATATCGACGGCGCCGACAACATCACCTGGTATGAGGCGTCCGCCTTCGCCGGGCGCGGTTTTTGCAAGACATGCGGATCGCTGCTTTTCTGGAAACCGCGGGACAACGCCTATGTTTCGGTTCTGGCGGGATCGTTCGATGAACCGACAGGCCTCGAGGGCCAATGCCACATTTTCGTGGGTGACAAGGGCGATTATTATTCGATCGACGACGCGCTGCCTCAATTCGAGAAGTCGACCCCATCGGTGAAGGTCGCCGACGAATGAATTTTGGGCGAGCCAGCTTATTCCATTGATCGGGCCATTGCTTTATCCCGTGCCGGTGATTCGCAAAGGGGTTTGGCATGCAGCGGCTGATCGACGCTTATTTCAACTCGCTGCGGGCGTTCCGCAAGCTGGCCGCAACTGAAAAAGCTTTCCAGCAGGAGCTGGCGCTGCTCGCCCTTGCCCTTCCGATCGGCTGGTTCGTTTCGGTGTCGTGGCGCGGCTACGCGCTGCTGATCGGCGCGGTGCTGCTCCTGATCATGGTCGAGGTGCTGAACACCGGCATCGAAGCGGCCTGCGATGCCTTTAGCCGCGAATTCAATGTCGACATCCAGCTGGCCAAGGACTGCGGTTCGCTGGCGGTACTGATCTCCGTGGCGATCGTCGCCGGCGTCTGGGGCATCGCGATCATCGAGCGTATCGTCGGGCTGCCGATCTGAGCTTTCGACCGCCGGCCGGCGGTCAGTTTTCCCTGGCGCGTTCCTTTCGGGCGAAATGGCGGGCGATGAGCCAGGCGAGTACGGCCACGGCCAGGCCGATAGCCAGGCCCACCAATATCCGCTCATGGCGAAGCAGCGCCTGGCCGATGAAATGCTCGGCGCCCAACCCGAAGACATAGCCGATGGTGCTGAACAGCACCGCCCAGACCGCCGAGGAAATGGCGTTCAAGACGATGAAGCGGGGTGCTGCGATGTTCGACAGGCCGGCCGCGATGCCACCGACCAGGCGCATGCCATAGACGTAGCGGTTCGACAGCACGAAGATGTTGGGATGGGTGTTGAGCAGACGATAGGCGCGGCGGAAGCCGGGCCGCTTGCGCAACCCGACGACATAGCGATGGTCCGCGAAACTTCTCCCCAGGATGAAGAAGCAGGTGTCGCCGGCGAAGGCCCCAAGCGCTGCCACGACGACAGTCTGCCAGAGGACGAAGATATGCTGATGGGCGAAGAAGCCGCCGAGTATGGCGGCACTCTCGCCCTCGGCGACACAGCCCAGAAAAACGGCGATCAGCCCGTATTGTTCGATGAAATGATGGATCGCGTCGCTCATGACGGCGATTGCTGCGACAGCCTCTCGTCGATCCGCTTGACCAGTTCGGTCAGCCGCACGATCTCGTCGCGCATGCCGATGATCTGGCCGTGGCGCATTTCGTCCAGCTTTTCATGCAGCGCCATGATCTCGATCTCGGCCTTCAGATTGACCTCGTAGTCGTGGGCGGCATCGATGCGGTCGCGCTCGGTCTGGCGGTTCTGCGCCATCATGATCACCGGCGCCTGCAGCGCCGCGACCATGGACAGGACGAGATTGAGGAAGATGAACGGGTAGGGATCGAAGGCGTCGCGCGCCAGAAGCCAGGCATTGGCTGATGTCCAGACGATCAGGAAGGCAATGAAGCCAAGGATGAACGACCAGGAACCGCCAATGCGGGCGATGCTATCGGCAAGGCGGTCGCCAAAGGTCTGGTGGAAGGCGACGGCCTTGTTGGTGTCCCTGGAGATCGTTGTGCGCTCGAGCGTCGACTGCAGCACCCGGTTCTCCAGGGCACTGAGACCGTCCGGCTTTCGTCTCAGCCAGCGGTTCGCCAGATCGTCGATCGTCTTGTTCATGGCCGTCTCCAAGGGCTTGGCTGGCGATAGAGGTAGAGGCTGCCGGCCCGCGCGGGAAGTGCTAGATTGAGGGAACCGGAGGGACTTATGGTCGACTTCAAGAAAATTCGCGCTCGCGCCGCAAAGCGCAAGGGCGGCGAGGAGGAACTGGTCTCGCTGCTCGGGCCGATTCCCGACAACGCCGCCGTGGCCGACATCGGCGATGACCGTATCCTGTCGACGATGGCCGAGCGCGTCTTCGCCGCCGGTTTCGTCTGGCGCGTCATCGAGCAGAAATGGCCCGGATTCGAAGAGGTGTTCCTGCGCTTCGAGCCGAAGCGGTTGCTGTTCCAGCCTGACGATTTCTGGCATGAACTGGCATCCGACCAGCGCATCGTGCGCAATCCGCAGAAGATCAAATCCGTTCGCGACAACGCTGCCTTCGTCGAGCGCGTGTCAAAAGAGCATGGCGGCTTCGGCACATTCCTCGCCGAGTGGCCCGCCGACGACCAGGTCGGGCTGATGGCCTATCTCGGCAAGCATGGCAGCCGGCTCGGCGGCAATACCGGCCAGTATTTCCTGCGCTGGCTGGGTTGGGACGCCTTCGTCATTTCGGCCGACATGGCGGCCGCCCTTCGCGATGCCGGGCTCGATATCGCCGAAAGCCCGACGTCGAAGAAGGATCTCGACAAGATCCAGGCCCAGGTCAACCGTTGGGTTGCGGATACCGGCCTGCCGCGCCGGCACATTTCGCGCATCCTGGCGATGTCGATCGGGGAGAACCATTCGCCGCAGGCGCTGCGCGACTATATGGGCAACGACTGATGTCGAAATTGGCCCAAGCAAACGCCATTGCGGGGCGAATTTTGCCGCGCTAAGTCAGCAGCATGACCAAGAAGCCCGACATACTGCGCATCGCCGTTGCCCAGCTCAATCCGACAGTCGGCGACGTCGCCGGCAATCTCGCCAAGGCCCGCGAGGCGAGGGCGGATGCCGCGCGTCAAGGCGCCGATCTCGTGCTCTACACCGAGCTTTTCCTCGCCGGCTATCCGCCTGAGGATCTGGTGCTGAAGCCCGCCTTCCTGAAGGCCTGCGAGCGGGCCGCGCAGGAGATTGCCGCCGACACCGTCGATGGCGGTCCCGGCGTCATCATCGGCACGCCGCTAAAGCGCAAGACCGGCACCCACAACTCGATCGTCTTCGCCGATGGCGGCAAGATCATCGCCGAGCGCTATAAGCTCGATCTGCCGAATTATGGCGAGTTCGACGAGAAGCGCGTCTTCCAGGCCGGACCGGAGATCCAGGGGCCCGTCAATTTCCGCGGCGTGCGTCTGGGAATCCCGATCTGCGAGGACATTTGGGGCGACATCGGCGTCTGCGAGACGCTGGCCGAGAGCGGCGCGGAAATCCTGCTGGTGCCGAACGGCTCGCCCTATTACCGCGCCAAGATCGATGTGCGCCACCAGGTCGTCATCCGCCAGGTCATCGAATGCGGGCTGCCGATGATCTACGCAAACCAGCTCGGCGGCCAGGACGAGCTGATCTTCGACGGCGCGTCGTTTGCCATAGGTGCCGACAAGCGGCTTGCTTTCCAGATGAGCCAGTTCGAGGAGGCGGTCGACATCACCACCTGGAGGAGACGGGGCGAAAACTGGGTCTGTTCGGAAGGACCGATGTCGAAGATCCCCGAACGGGAGGAGGCCGACTACCGCGCCTGCATGCTGGGCTTGCGCGATTACGTCAACAAGAACGGTTTCAAGAACGTCGTGCTCGGCCTGTCGGGCGGCATCGATTCGGCCATCTGCGCGGCCCTTGCCGTCGATGCGCTGGGCGAGGAGCGGCTGCGCGCGGTAATGATGCCTTACCGCTATACGTCGAAGGATTCGCTCAAGGATGCTGAAGACTGTGCCCGCGCACTCGGCTGCCGCTATGACATCGTGCCGATCTTCGAGCCGGTCGAAGGTTTCCTTCATGCGCTGACGCAGCTTTTCGAAGGCACCAAGGAAGGCATCACCGAGGAGAACTTGCAGAGCCGCGCGCGCGGCACCATCCTGATGGCGATTTCCAACAAATTCGGCTCGATGGTGGTTACGACAGGCAACAAGAGCGAGATGTCGGTCGGCTATGCAACGCTCTATGGCGACATGAATGGGGGCTTCAATCCGATCAAGGACCTGTACAAGATGCAGGTCTATGCACTGTCGCGCTGGCGCAACAGCCACGTGCCGCCGGGCGCGCTCGGACCGTCGGGCGAGGTGATCCCGAAGAACATCATCGACAAGGCGCCGTCGGCGGAACTGCGCGAGAACCAGATCGATCAGGATTCGCTGCCGCCCTATCCGGTGCTGGACGACATCCTCGAATGCCTGGTCGAGAACGAGATGGGCGTCGACGACATCGTCGCGCGCGGCCATGACCGGGCGACGGTGACGCGCATCGAGCACCTGCTCTACGTCGCCGAATACAAACGCCGGCAGGCGGCGCCCGGCGTGAAGATCACCAGGAAGAATTTCGGCCGCGACCGCCGTTATCCCATCACCAACCGGTTTAGGGACCGCGGCTAGACACCGTTTCCGGCCGAAATTCGCGTCATGCCGCAGGCGAGGGGTAGCGATGCCTGACTGTGAGATCAGCTTCGATCTGTCACGGATCGACTTCAGGGCGACATCCGACCTGTTGATGGCAAGCTATTGGGGCGGCGGGCGCAGCGACGAAACGCACCGCTGCGCCTTTGCCAATTCGCTCTGCGCCGCGGCTTATATCGACGGCAGCCAGGTGGGATTCGGCAGGGCGATCACCGACCGCACGGTGTTTGCCTATCTGGCCGATATCATCGTCTGGCCGCAGCATCGCGGGCAGGGCATCGGCTCGCGGCTGGTACGGGCGCTGATCGATCATCCCGAGCTCGGTAGCGTTTCGCACTGGAGCCTGTCGACCAACGACGCGCATGGGGTTTATGAAAGACTGGGATTCAAGGCATCGACGGATGGCCGGTACATGCGCCTCGATCGTAAGCCGATCCCCTGAAAAAGCGCCATTGCCGTTGTTGCAAATTTATCCCAGTGCTTGGGCCAGATGCCGTTTTTGGTGACCGCCAGCCTTGGCGATGCGATGCGGCATCTCTATAAGGGCCTCTCCGCGATTCCCTTTAGGGAGGACCGAATGCCAGGATTTGACATCGTTATGCGAGGCCGCGAAGCCTAGGTCCCGACCGGCGCGCCGCAGGGTTTTCACCCTCGGAACGAAGCCGGATCGAGAACAGGCCTTTGCCGATGCCGGTCGCCGCCTTCGGGCAAGCGGCCATTCATAACCGAACCTCCGCATTCCTGGGCATTGAGCCCCTTGCGCGGTTTTTTCATTTTCGACCTTACCGGGATCGGGCTTTTGCGCCCGAATGACATCATGGCTCGTTTTCGAATCGATTTGCGCGCGAGCGCCTTTCGCAGCGTTCTTGGCTTTACTTTCACCCACTGGCGGCGCCAGCCCTGGCGGCTTTCGCTGATCATGGCTGGTTTCCTGCTGTCGACGCTGGCCGATGTGCTGACGCCGCTCTATTCCGGCCGGCTGGTCGATGCCGTCGCCAGCAGCGCCGGCGCCGACGAGATCGCCTGGAATGCCGCGATGACCGCGTTTTCCATGCTGATGGCGTTGGCGCTGGCAGGTGTCGTCCTGCGCAATCTGGCCTTCATGGGTATCGTCGAACTGACGCTGAAGATGATGGCCGACATCGCCGCCGACGCCTTCCATCGTGTCCAGCGCTTTTCCACCGACTGGCACGCCAACAGCTTCGCCGGATCGACCGTGCGCAAGGTGACGCGCGGCATGTGGGCGTTGGACCTGCTCAACGACACGATCCTGATCGCGCTGCTGCCGTCGGTCGTCATGCTGGTCGGCTCGACGCTGCTGCTGGGCTGGTTCTGGCCGCTGATGGGAGCGGTTGTCGCCGCCGGCTCGGTGCTGTTCATCGCCGTCACGGCGATGCTATCGCTTGGTTATGTCGCGCCGGCGGCCAGGCTCGCCAACACCTGGGACACGCGCCTTGGCGGCTCGCTGGCCGACGCGGTGAGCTGCAACGCCGTGGTCAAGGGGTTTGGCGCCGAGGAGCGCGAGGAGAACCGGCTTGCGAAGGTCGTCGCCAAATGGCGTGCCCGCACGCGGCGGACCTGGGTGCGCGGCACCATCAACGGCACCACGCAAGGGGTGCTGCTGCTGGTGATGAGAGCGGCGGTCATCGGCCTGGCGCTGATGCTGTGGTCGTGGGGGCAGGCAACGGCCGGCGACGTCGCCTTCGTGCTGACTTCTTTCTTCGTCCTGCAAGGCTATCTCAGGGATATCGGAACGCATATCCGCAACCTGCAGCGCTCGATCAACGACATGGAGGAACTGGTCGATTTCCAGTCCGAACCGCTCGGCATCGAGGATCGGCCCGGCGCCGGACCGATCCGCATCACGCAAGGGGGCATCGCCTTCGACGACGTCACCTTCCATTATGGCAGTCACCGTTCGCCGCTCTATCGCGATTTCTCGGTCGATATCGCGCCGGGCGAGCGGGTCGGGCTGGTCGGCCATTCCGGGTCGGGCAAGACGACTTTCGTCAAGCTGATCCAGAGGCTCTATGACGTGAACGCCGGCCGGATCCTGATCGACGACCAGGACATTTCGGAGGTGGCGCAGGCGTCGCTGCGCGCGCAGATCGCCATCGTGCAGCAGGAGCCGATCCTGTTCCACCGCTCTCTGGCCGAAAACATCGCTTATGCCCGGCCCGGCGCCACGCAGGCCGAGATCGAGCACGCCGCGAAGCTGGCGAGCGCGCACGACTTCATCGTCAACCTGCCGAAGGGCTACGGCACGCTCGTCGGCGAGCGCGGCGTGAAGCTGTCGGGCGGCGAGCGCCAGCGCGTGGCGATCGCACGCGCGTTCCTCGCCGATGCGCGCATCCTGATCCTGGACGAGGCGACGTCGAGCCTCGATTCAGAATCGGAGGTGCTGATCCAGCAGGCGATGGAGCGGCTGATGGTCGGCCGCACCACGCTGGTCATCGCGCACCGGCTTTCGACGGTGCGGGCGCTCGACAGGCTGTTGGTCTTCGATCGCGGCAAGATCGCCGAGGAAGGCTCGCATGACGCGCTGATCCGGCTGCCGGGCGGCATCTACCGCCGCCTGTTCGAGCGCCAGGCGCTCGAATTGACCAAGGGACTTGTCACCTGATCGGGGATGGCCTCCGGCTCTGGCCCGGAGGCCATCCCATCAGGCGCCGGCGGCCTGACGGGCGGGCGGCGCGGGACATGCGATTGCTGGCGGAGCCGCGTCCGCCAAGTCTTTTCATTGCTTGCGCCATGTTCTATGTCTGCGGCACGGCACGGGGGCGCGTCTTGTCAATCACAAAAGCATCCGGTACGCCCCGCTCATGACAGTTACCGTTCGTTTCGCCCCTTCGCCGACAGGCCGCATCCATATCGGCAATGCGCGCACCGCCCTGTTCAACTGGCTGTTCGCCATGAACCATAAGGGGCGCTTCATCCAGCGCTTCGACGACACCGATGTCGCGCGCTCGAAGCAGGAATTTTCCGACGCCATCCTTTACGACCTGCATTGGCTTGGCATCTTTCCCGACACCACCGAATACCAGTCGCGTCGCTTCGAGATCTATGACGCGGCGGTCGAGCGGCTGAAGGCGGCGGGCGTTCTCTATGCCTGCTATGAAACGCCGGAGGAGCTCGACCTCAGGCGCAAGGTGCGCCGTACGCGCGGCCTGCCGCCGGTCTATGGCCGCGAGGCGCTGACGCTGACGTCGGAACAGATCGCCGAATATCAGGCCGATGGCCGCCGGCCGCACTGGCGCTTCCTGCTGCCCAATTTCACCGGCGATCCGCAGCAGCCGGAGCGCACCGAAATCCATTGGAACGACCTAGTGCGCGGGCAGGAAACCGTCGATCTCGCCTCGCTGTCGGACCCGGTGCTGGTGCGCGAGGACGGCACCTATCTCTATACGCTGCCATCCGTTGTCGACGATATCGAGATGGGCGTCAGCCATGTAATCCGCGGCGACGACCACGTCACCAACACCGGCGTGCAGATCGCGCTGTTCCGGGCGCTGGGCGCCGAGCCGCCGGAATTCGGCCACCACAATCTGTTGACCACCGTTTCGGGCGAGGGGCTGTCGAAGCGCACCGGCGCACTCTCCATCGAAAGCCTGCGCGAGGACGGCATCGAGCCGATGGCGGTCGCATCGCTGGCCGTGCTCGTCGGCACGTCGGAGAATGTCGCCGCCGCGCACGACCTGGCCGAACTCGCCAGCCGTTTCGACCCGGCTGCGACCTCGAAGTCGGCGGCAAAGTTCGACCCGGACGAGCTTTTCGTGCTCAACCGGACGCTGCTGCACCAAATGCCGTTCTCCGAAGCGCAGAATCGGCTGGTGGTGCTCGGCATATCGGGCGAGCAGGCGGAACCGTTCTGGCTGGCTGTGCGCGGCAATCTCGACAGGCTGGCCGATGCTGTCGGCTGGTGGCGCATCCTGCGCGAAGGGCCGCAGGAGAAGCCGGAATTTTCCGACGCCGATCGAGATTTTCTTCACCAGGCCATCGATCTGCTGCCCGAGGAGCCTTGGAACGGGACCGTCTGGAAGGACTGGACGGCCAGGATCAGGGAAGCGACCGGCCGCAAGGGCAAGGCGCTGTTCATGCCGCTGAGGCTCGCCCTTACCGGACTGACTTCGGGACCGGAGCTTGCAGATCTATTGCCGCTGATGGGTCGGGAAGGAACGTTGGCCCGACGACCCTGACCTTCCGCTGTTCCGGCGGCAACACCGAGACCGGCGATGTGACCGGTTTGACCGCAAGCCGCTTGATGGTGTCGCGGTCCAGCCCGCCGGCGGCGTTTGCCAGCGTCTCGGGATCGGCACCTGGATCGGGTTTGGAGGCAGGCACCGGAATGAACGGGGCGCCCTCCGTTCGCGGCCGCGACTGTTGCTGGCTTGGCGGATTGCCGCCGATGATCTGGAAGTTCTGCGCGGCGTTGCAGCCGCAGGCCGGCGGCCGCGACACATTGGGTTGCTTGTAAAGATAGGCCGTCGGCAGCTCGCTGTAGGGCCGGCCGGTGACAGACGATGTCATGTCGGCCGAATCGTCGCCCATGCCGCGCGAATAGAAGACCTGGATCTCGGTGCCGGGACAGCTCGATTCGCAGTTCTTCTGGTCGCGCTCGAAATCGCCGACCGAGGCGGCATTGGACATCGGGAAGAAGTAGCCGTCGCAGGTGCGCACGCAGGTGGTACGGAACTCGCCGCCGACGCCCGGAAAGTCCGGTATGCCGGACCGGCCTGGCACGCGGCGGACATTGCGCTCTTCACCGGGATCGTCAGACTGGTCGAGCGTATCGAGCCGGCGTGTGTCGCCGCCGAACAGCTGGTCGAACAGATTGCTGTTGCCTTGTTCCCGTTTCGCTTCGCGCGGAGGTTCGCGGCGCGGCGCCACCGCGTCCCCGCGGCAGCCATTGGTGTCGAGCGCGGCCAGGATGCGTGCGCGATCACGCCGTGAACCGCCGCCGGCGAGGCGGGCGCGCTTGGCCTGCAAGCTATCGAGATTGGCGTTCATGCGCTCGATGGTGGCGTTGAACCCGGCGCATTGGCTGACATTGCGGCTGAACAGGGAGAAGCCGCAGCCGGCGCTGCTGGACTGGCCGCGCGCCTTTGAAATCTGCTCGCGTTGCCGGTCGATCGCGGCATCATATTTCCGGATCAGGGCCGGATCGCCACTGCCGCGCGAAGTCGCGGCAAGATCGGCCTCGAGCTGGCGGCAGATACGCGAGGCAGCCTGCGGCTCGGAGACGGCGGCGCCCGAAAGCAGCAGGCCAAGCAGCACGGCAAGATGCGCCTGCTTCCACCCTTCGCCCATCATCCGCCCGAAACCCGCCTGATTGTTCCGCCGCACGCTACGTGCTCGTGGTTAAACCGCAGTTTACCCCCGAATCGGCGTTCAGCCCAGATCGACGACAGCCTGCGCCTTGTGGGCGGCCTCGACCACCGCAAGCGCTGTCATGTTGACGACGCCGCGCGAGGTCACCGAGGGCGTCAGGATATGCGCCGGCTTGTCAGTGCCGAGCAGGATCGGGCCGACATGCAGGGCATCCATCATGGTCCTGAGCGCTGTCAGCGTGATGTTGGCGGAATCGAGGTTGGGGAACACCAGGAGATTGGCTTCGCCCTTCAGACGCGAATGCGGATAGACGCGCTGGCGCAGATGTTCCGACAGCGCGGAATCGGCATGCATCTCGCCGTCGCATTGCAGCTCGGGCGCGATGCGCGCCAGGATCGCCGCCGCCTGCCGCATCTTGAGCGCACTCGGCGAATCGCGCGAGCCGAAATCCGAATGCGACAGCAGCGCCGCCTTGGGCTCGATGCCGAAGCGCTGGATTTCCTCGGCCGCCAGTACGGTCATTTCGGCGATCTCGTCGGCGGTGGGGTCGACGGAAACGTGGGTGTCGGTCAGGAAGATGATGCCGCGTTGCGAGATCAGCATGGACAGCGTCGACAGATCCCGGTCCTTGATGCCGGTTCGTGGCCCGATGATCAGCGTGACGTTGCGCAGGTGCCGCTCGAAACGCCCTTCGAGGCCGCAGACCATGGCGTCGGCGTCGCCGCGCTTCAATGCGAGGGCCGCGATCACCGTGTTGTCGGTGCGCACCATGGTGCGCGCGGCCTCCGTCGTCACGCCGCGCCGGCCGGCCAGCTCGATCAGGAGGTCGACGTAATGGCGGTAGCGCGGATCGTCCTCCGGGTTGATCAGGCCGAAGTCGACGCCGGGCTTGATGCGCAGTCCGTAGCGCTTCAATCGCACCTCGATGACGTGCGGACGGCCGATCAGGATCGGCTCGGCGATGCCTTCCTCCAAAACCACCTGCGCGGCGCGCAGCACGCGCTCGTCCTCGCCGTCGGCATAGATGACGCGCTTGGCGCTCGACGCCTTGGCCGACGAGAACACCGGCTTCATCACCAGGCCGGAGCGGAAGACGAAGCGGTTGAGCTTGTCGATATAGGCGGAGAAGTCGCTGATCGGCCTTGTCGCGACACCGGTGTCGCAGGCCGCCTTGGCGACGGCCGGGGCGATGCGCAGGATGAGGCGCGGATCGAAGGGCGAGGGGATCAGGAATTCGGGTCCGAACACCGGCGTCTCGCCGGAATAGGCGCGCGCGGCGACATCCGAAGGTTCTTCGCGGGCAAGGGCGGCGATGGCCCGCACCGCGGCCATCTTCATCTCCTCATTGATGGCGCTGGCGCCACAGTCCAGCGCGCCGCGGAAGATGTAAGGAAAACACAGTACGTTGTTGACCTGATTTGGAAAATCGGACCGGCCCGTGCAGATCATCGCGTCGGGGCGCGCCGCCCGCGCCACTTCCGGCATGATTTCCGGATTGGGATTGGCCAGCGCCAGGATCAATGGCTTCGGCGCCATGTGCTGGAGCAATTCCGGCTTCAGCACGCCGGCGGCCGAAAGCCCGAGGAACACGTCTGCGCCCGATATGACGTCGGCCAGCGTGCGCGCCTCCGTGTCCTTCACATAAGGGTCTTTCCAGCGGTCCATCTCATCCGTGCGCCCCTTATAGGCGACGCCGAAACGGTCGGTGACCCAGATGTTCTCGACCTTGGCGCCGAGCGAGACCAGCAGGTTGAGGCAGGCCAATGCCGCCGCACCCGCGCCCGAAGTGACGATCTTGATGTCGGCAATGGTTTTGCCGGCGAATTCCAGGCCGTTGAGCACTGCGGCGGCGACGATGATGGCGGTGCCGTGCTGGTCGTCATGGAAAACCGGTATGCCCATCCGGGCCTTCAGTCGCTCTTCGACCTCGAAGCATTCCGGCGCCTTGATGTCCTCGAGGTTGATGCCGCCGAATGTCGGTTCCAGCGCCGCCACCGTTTCGACCATGCGCTCGATCTCGGGCGCGTCGATCTCGATGTCGAAGACGTCGATGCCGGCGAATTTCTTGAACAGGACCGCCTTGCCTTCCATGACCGGCTTGGAAGCGAGCGGGCCGATATTGCCCAGGCCGAGCACGGCCGAGCCGTTGGAAACGACGCCGACCAGATTGGCGCGCGCCGTGTAGTCGGCCGCGGTCGCCGGATCGTCGCGGATTTCGAGGCAAGGGGCCGCCACGCCGGGCGAATAGGCGAGCGCCAGGTCGCGCTGGTTGCCAAGCGGCTTGGTGGCCTGGATTTCGAGCTTGCCCGGCGTCGGGTGCTTGTGGAAGTAGAGCGCGGCTTCGTCGAGGTCCGAACGTGCCGTTTTCTTGCTCTCGCCGTTCATTCCGGGCCTCCCTGCGATCCTGCGTGCCGCCTTCTTAGCATGCGGCCGAGATTTTTCGCGACGCCAAATGACGCAATCGCCATTCACATCGACGAAGCCGGGATAAGCGATCTATTTCAACGGTTTGAGCGGAATTTCTTCGGCGCCGGCGCTACCGGGTCTCAGAAGGCGCTGACATAGAGGCCGCCGTCCACCGGTATGTTCTGGCCGGTCAGGTAGCCGGCATGGACCGAGCACAGGAAGGCACAGATCTGGCCGAACTCCTCCGGCGTGCCGAGCCGCTTGGCCGGCACGTCGGCACTGATGCGCGCCTTGCGGGCGGCTGCCGCGGTCGGGTCTTCAACGCTGCCGGCCTCGTGCGGACCGCGCAGCCGGTCGGTATCCAGCTTGCCGGGCAGCAGGCTGTTGATGGTCACGTTGCGGTCGATCACCGTGCGCGCCACGCCGGCAAGAAAGGAGGTCAGGCCGGCGCGCGCGCCGGACGACAGATCAAGGCCGGGGATGGGGACATAGACCGATAGCGAAGTGATGTTGACGATGCGGCCAAAACCGCGCACGGCCATGCCGTCGATCACCGCCTGCACCAGCTCGATCGGCGTCACCATGTTCTGGGTCACGCCTTCGAGCATCTTGGCACGATCGAGCTCGCGGAAATCGCGCAGCGGCGGGCCGCCATTATTGTTGACCAGTATGTCGGGTTCGGGGCAAGCGGCGAGAAGCGCCTTCTGCACCTCGGGCTTCGATACATCGCCGACGACTTCCGTGACGGTCACGCCGTAACGCTCGCGCAGCTCCGCAGCGGTTTTGGCCACCAGCTCGGCGTTGCGCCCGTTGACGACGACGTCGCAACCAGCCTCGGCCAGCGCCATGGCGCAGCCTTTTCCGAGCCCCTTGCTCGAAGCGCAGACGATGGCCTTCTTTCCGCGGATGCCGAGATCCATGACGATTTCTCCTGTGATTCGCCGGCAGGCTAGCTCTTGGGCTGGACCAATCGCAACCGTCATACGGTTGTTGCATGAATCGGGGCATAGGCTCGCGAAAGCAACGGTGAATTCGCGATGTCCGGCCAAGAGCCCCGCACGTTCCGCAGCATGTTCATCTCCGACGTCCATCTCGGGTCGAAGGCGGCAAAGGCCGATTTCCTGATCGATTTCCTTAGACATCACGATGCCGACATCATTTATCTCGTCGGCGATATCGTCGATGGCTGGCGCCTGAGGCGCAGTTGGCACTGGCCGCAGAGCCACAATGACGTCGTGCAGAAATTGCTGCGCAAGGCGCGAAAGGGCGCCACCATCACCTACATCGCCGGCAACCACGACGAATTCGCCCGCCAGTTCCAGGGCGTGCATTTCGGCGGCATCGTCGTCGCCGACCGCGCCATTCACGAAACCGCCGACGGCAGGCGGCTGCTCGTTATTCATGGCGACCAGTTCGACACGGTCGTGCACAATCAGCGCTGGCTCGCCTATCTCGGCGACCACGCCTACGACGCCGCCATGCAGGTCAACCGTGTGATCACCCGGCTGCGCCAGCTGCTCGGCCTGCCTTACTGGTCGTTTTCGTCCTGGGCCAAGGTCAAGGTCAAGAAGGCGGTGAACTTCATCGGCTCGTTCCAGATGGTGCTCAGCGACGAGGCGCGGCGCTCGCATGTCGACGGCGTCATATGCGGCCATATCCATCATGCCGCGATCGAAAGCTATGGCGACGTCCAGTACATCAACACCGGCGACTGGGTGGAAAGCTGCACGGCGGTGGTCGAACATTTCGACGGCCGGATGGAAATCCTGACCTGGGCGCATGTCTTGCCCGAGGCGCCGGACGAACCCTTCATCCCGATGCTGATCGAGGACCGGGTGGTGCAGGCCGCCTGACTGCCGGTGCCAGGCACAGATTCCGGTGTTAATCGATTAGGCCAATCGGTTTCGTCCGGTTTTTCCTCATGTTAAGGGTCAATCCACACTGCTCGCCGTTCGTGGACGGCAGCGTTATTGGATCGATTCATGCCGCTGCCGCCGCTTTCACCCGAACAGCTCGTCAAACCACGCCATTTCGAACTGCGCATGAGCCTGATCTTCGCGACATTGTTCGTGTCGCAGGGCACGCATCTGCCCTACTTCCCGCTGTGGCTGCAGGCGAAAGGTTTTCACGCCGAGCAGATCGCCGTCATCCTGGCGGCTCCGATGTTCGTGCGCGTCGTGACGACGCCGCTGCTCACCGCGCTCGCGGACCGGGCGAGGGACCGCGCCGACGTCTATATCGCGCTCGTCGCGGCATCGATGATCATTTCCGCCGGCTATTTTCTGCCGGCCTCCTACGCCGTCGTGCTTGCGGTGTCGCTGGCGCTGACGATCGTATGGACGCCGCATTCGCCGATGGCCGATTCGCTCGCGCTTTCGGGCGTGCGCCGCTTCGGCTCCAACTACACCAGCATGCGTAAGTGGGGTTCGATCTCGTATCTCTGCGCCAACGTGGCCGGTGGTTTCATCCTGACCGCGGCAGGGGCGCAAGCCGTCCCGGCGATCATTTTCGCGGCACTGGGTGCCGCGCTCTTTGCCGCGCTGCTTGCGCCGCGTCTTGGCCGGCCGCGCCTTGCCTCACCGCTTTCGGCCGCGGAGATCCAGCACTCGGCACCAAGTCTCTTCAATGCCTATTTCGTCTATTTCACCCTGGGTGTCGGCATCCTCACCGCCAGCCACGCCTTCCTTTACGGCTTCGTGTCGATCTACTGGAAGTCGATCGGCATCGGCGACACCGTCGTCGGGCTTCTGTGGGCGTGGGGCGTGGTGGCCGAAGTCTGCATGTTCGTGTTTTTCAACCGCATATTCGCCTCCGTGTCGGTCGTCAGGGTGATGGTGATTGCCGGCATCGGCGCGGTCGTGCGCTGGATCGCCTTTCCGCTGATCTGGCCGCTTGGCCTCGGCGTCGCCGGGTTTTTCGGCGTCCAGACCCTGCATTCGGTGTCGGTGGCCATGGTGCTGATCGGCCTGCAGAAAATGATCGGCGAAACGGTCTCGGAAGAGCGCACCGGTGCCGCACAGGGCATCGCCTATTTCTTCAACGGCTTCTTCATGGCCGCCGTGACGCTCGCCTCCGGCCCGCTCTACGACCGTTTCGGGGTCGACGGCTTCCTGGCCATGATCCCGATCGCGATCATCGGCCTGGTGCTGGTCGGACTCGCGGCGCGCTCAGCCCCAAAGCGCCGGATCGGGCGGTGAAACCAAGGATCCCTCATAGGCGAGGCCGGGCACACGATCCCGCGCAAGCAGCAGCGGTCCGTCGAGGTCGACGAAATCGGCGTCCTGGGCGAGCAGCACCGCCGGCGCCATCGCCAGCGACGTGCCGACCATGCAGCCGACCATGACGCCGAAACCCAGTTCGCGGGCGCGGTCGCGCAGCACGAGCGCCGCCGTCAGCCCGCCCGACTTGTCGAGCTTGATGTTGACGGCATCGTAGAGACCGGCGAGCGCGGCCAGATCCCCCGCCTCATGCACGCTCTCGTCCGCGCAGATCGGCACCGGATGCGCGATGTGGCGCAGGATGCCGTCATGGCCCGCCGGCAGCGGCTGTTCGATAAGCGCGATGCCTTGCTCGGCGGCGAAGGCGAGGTTCGCGGCGATGGTGTCGTCGTTCCAGCCCTCGTTGGCGTCGAGGATGATGCGGCTGTCGGGCGCGGCCTGCCGGACGGCGCGGATGCGCGCAATGTCGTTGTCGCCGCCGATCTTGACCTTGAGCAGCGGGCGCGCCGCGTTGGCACGGGCCTGCGCCGCCATCGCCTCGGGTTCGCCCAGCGACAGCGTGTAGGCCGTCTCGAGCTGATGCAAAGGAGCCGGCCAGACCGCGTCAGCCACCGCCTTGCCGCCGATTTTGGCTTCCAGGTCCCACAAGGCGCAATCGATGGCGTTGCGCGCCGCGCCCGCCGGCATGGCGCCGAGCAGGGCTGTCCGGTCCATGCCAGCAGAGATTTGCCCGCGCATGGCCTCTATCGCGGCGCGAACCCCATCCATGGTCTCGCCATAGCGTTTGTACGGCACGCATTCGCCACGGCCCGTGTAATCGCCTTCGCTGATCGTGCAGGTGATCACTTCGGCTTCGGTCTTCGAACCACGCGAAATGGTGAAGGTGCCGGCGATCGGAAAACGCTCGGCCTCGACCGAAATGACACGCGCCATAATTTTCTGCTCCGGCTGTGCGAGAAGGGTCGTCGGCAAATCGACAAGGCCGGACCCGTCAGGCTAAACAGGACGCCATGTTGACCATCGGCAAGCGCGACGCAAGCGGCAAGACCGCCTCGGAGGCTGACCACGAACCGCGCGTGTCGGTCGGTGAGGAAGCAGGCGTTCTCGGGTGCGCCTTCTCGGGAATCTGGACGACGCGCACCGTGGCCGCGATCGACGCAGAGATGCGCAAAATCGAGAAACGGAGCGGTTTCAAGACTTTGGCGCTCGATCTTTCGCACATCGAGAAGATCGACACCGCCGGCGCGTGGCTGATCGACCGCCTGGTCAGCGCTTTCGAGAAAAAAGGTGTCGAGGTCAGGCTGCAGGGCCAGAGTGACGTCGCCTCGATCCTGCTCGGCGCGGTCGGCGACGCGGTGCGGCGCGAGCCCGAATCGGGGCCGGTCGGGCCGCCCAACATCGTCATTCGCACGCTGGAGGCGGTCGGCCGCCGCGTCTACGAAATGCGCGACGATTTTCTCGCCTCGATGAACATACTGGGCGCCACGATCCGTGGCGCGCAGATGAAGCTCGGCCGCGGCCATGCCGTCAATCCGGCGGCGATCTTCAACCAGATCGACCGCATGGGCGTCGGAGCCATTCCGGTGGTGGTGCTGATGTCGGCGATCGTCGGCGCCATCGTTGCCCAGCAGGGCGCCTACCAGCTCAGCTATTTCGGCGCCGACATCTTCGTCGTCGACCTCGTCGGCGTGCTGATCCTGCGCGAACTCGGCGTGCTGATGACGGCAATCATGATCGCCGGCCGCTCGGGCAGCGCCATCACCGCCGAAATTGGCTCGATGAAGATGCGCGAGGAAGTGGATGCGCTGAAGGTCATCGGGCTCAACCCCATCGGCGTGCTGGTCTTTCCGCGCCTGGTTGCGCTGGTGATCGCCCTGCCTTGCCTGACCATCATCGCCAATTTTGCCGCACTCGGTGGCGGTATCCTCGCGGCTTGGCTCTATTCCGACATCGCACCCGCCGCCTTCATCGACCGGCTGCGCGTCGCCATCGACCTCAGCACCATTTTCGCCGGCCTGATCAAGGCGCCGTTCATGGCCATGATCATCGGCACCATCGCCTCGGTCGAGGGCATGAAGGTCGGCGGCAGCGCCGAATCGCTTGGTCAGCACGTGACCGCCTCGGTGGTGAAATCGATCTTCGTCGTCATCATCCTCGACGGGCTTTTCGCCATGTTCTATGCAGCGATCGAGTTCTGAAATGGCGATGGGAAACGGCATCGAGACCAGGGCCAAGGAGGGCGCGGATGACAGCGAGGTCGTGCTTTCGGCGCATGACATCACCGTTTCCTTCGGCGACAACCTGATCCTCGACAAACTGTCGCTCGATATCTGGCGCGGCGAGATCCTCGGTTTCGTCGGCGCTTCGGGCGCCGGCAAATCAGTTCTGCTGCGCACCATCCTTGGTTTGACGCGCAAGCAGTCCGGCACGATCAAGCTGTTCGGCGTGGATATCGAAAAGGCCGACGATGCCGAACGGCTGCGCATCGACATGCGCCTTGGGGTGCTGTTCCAGCACGGCGCGCTGTTCTCGGCGCTGACGGTGCTGGAAAACGTCCAGGTGCCGATGCGCGAATATCTCGACCTGCCGCGCAAGTTGATGGACGAACTGGCGATGCTCAAGGTCGAACTGGTCGGGCTGCCGCCGGACGCGGCGCAGAAATTCCCGTCCGAGCTGTCGGGCGGCATGATCAAGCGCGCGGCACTGGCTCGCGCGCTGGCGCTCGATCCCGACATCGTCTTCCTCGACGAGCCGACCTCGGGCCTCGATCCGATCAGCGCGGCGGAATTCGACGAGCTGGTGGTCAAGCTGCGCGATACGATGGACCTGACCGTCTACATGGTGACCCACGATCTCGACACGCTTTTCACCGCCTGCGACCGCGTCGCCGTGCTCGGCAAGAAGAAAGTGCTGGTCGAAGGCACCATAGACGACATGCTGAAGAGTGAAGAACCGTGGGTAAAATCGTATTTCCGCGGAAAACGAGCCCGGCAACTTGATCTTGCCGCGCGCGCATAGCCATAAGTGAAGCAATGGAAACCAGAGCCAACTACGTTATTGTCGGCATCTTCACGCTGGTGGCGATCCTGGCGGCGTTCGGCTTCGTCTATTGGACGGCGGCGATCGGCGACAAAGGCGAGACCACATTGTTGCGCGTGCGCATCCCTGGCTCGGCTTCCGGACTTGGCCGCGGCAGCTTCGTGCTGTTCAACGGCGTCAAGGTCGGCGACGTCAGGCGCGTCTATATCGATGTCGACAATCCGACGGTCGCAATCGCCGACACCGAGATCGACCGCATGACGCCGATCACCAAATCGACGCAGGCCGATATCGGCCTGGCCGGACTGACCGGACAGGCCAATATCGAACTCAAAGGGGCCGACCCCAAGGAAGTAAAACTTCTCGACCAGGCCGAAAAGGAAGGCAAGGTCGCCGAGATCGTGGCCAACCCGTCGGCGGTGACCAATCTTTTGCAGACGGCGCAGAACATCTTCACGCGCGCCGACACGGTGCTGACGCAGCTGGAGGGGTTCACCAAGGATGTGCGCGGGCCGCTGACGCAGACCGTGCAGAATGTGCAGACGTTCTCCGACGCGCTGGCCAGGAATTCCGACGGCGTCGACAAGTTCCTGTCCGCGGTCAGCGCGCTGTCCGATGAGCTGAAGGGCGTCTCGGGCAAGCTCGACGGCACGCTGAAGGCGGCCGAAGGGCTGCTCAATGCGGTCGACAAGGACAAGATCAAGAGCATCGTCGCCAATGTCGATACGGTGACCGGCAACCTCAAGGAAACGTCCAAACAGCTCGATGGCGTGATCAGGAATGTCGATACGGCCGTGGGATCGGTCAATGATTTCGCCAAGCAGACGCAAGGTACGCTGGCCAAGGTCGACGGCGTGCTCGACGGCATCGATCCGGCGCAAGTGCGCACGGCTCTGGCCAACATCCAGAAGGCAAGCGAAAGCGCCGACAAGGCGGCCTCGGACATCGCCAAGGTGACCGGCAAATTCGCGAACAGGGCGGACGACATAGACGAGACGATCAAGGATGCGAGGCAGCTCGCGCAGCGGCTCAACGACGCCTCGGTGCGCGTCGACGGCATCCTGGCCAAGGTCGACAAGCTGCTCGGCTCGGGCCAGGCGGACGGCGTGATGGCGGACGCCAGGGACACGCTGAGGTCGTTCAAGCAGGTTGCCGATACGCTGAATTCGCGGCTTGGCGTCATCACAGACAATATAGCCCGGTTTTCCGGCCAGGGCCTTTCGAATGTCGAGGCGCTGGTTCAGGACAGCCGCCGTTCGATCAGCCGCATCGAGGAGGCGGTTACCGACCTCAGCCGCAATCCGCAGCGCATCCTGTCGGGCGGCGAGGGCGAGGTTCGGCAGTATGATGGCAGGGCGCGGCGTTGACTTCGGTCTCGGCTCGCCCCAGAAACAGTGTCTGCATCCGCGGGTTGTTTTTACAATCCAGGGATAGTGAGGCCGGGGACAGCAGGGATCGCGCGTGAAGTCGACGATTGTGTTCAGATCGGGCGTGGCCTTGCTTGCCTTGACCCTTGCCGGTTGTGCCGCGCTGCCAGGCGGCGGGCCTGCGCCGCTTGACACATTCGAACTGTCGGCGCCGTCGGTCGAGGCGCATGGCCACAGCCGTCGCCAGATCCTGATCGCCCAGCCATCCGCGCTCAAGGCGCTGGACAGCCAGAACATCGTCATAAAGCCGTCCCCACGCTCGATCCAGTACCTCAAGGGCGCGCAATGGGCGGACCGGCTGCCGCTGATCGTGCAGGCTCGGCTGGCCGAGACGTTCCAGCGCTCGGGCAGCTTCGCCGGCGTGGGCAAGCCGGGCGAGGGACTGGCGATCGATTACCAGGTCATCGTCGAGATCCGTTCGTTCGAAGTCCGTGTCGACGGCGGCGATCATGCCGAGGTCGACCTGTTCGTGCGCATCCTCAACGACCGCAATGGCGAGGTGCGTGCGTCCAAGAGCTTTACGGCGACCGCGCCCGTCTCGGGCAGCGGCAACCAAGGCTATGTCGGCGCGCTCGATGCTGCCTTCGGCGACGCGGCCAAACAGATCGTGCGCTGGACCGATTCGGCGATCTGAGCGGCGATCCCAGGTGGCGCCATCAGGCTACAAGTGGTCGAAGGCGTCCGGCCGCAGCTTTCCAGTCTTCATCAGGTGCTGCAGGGTGTAGGTTACGGACAGCGCGTCATCGAGCGCGTCGTGTCCCTGCAATGGCGGGTGTTCAACGCCATAATAGTCGGCAAGCTTGTTGCTCGGCGTCCTTGCCAGGTCCTCGATCGGCATCCCGGCCGAGATCAGCAGCTTTACGGCATTGTCAAAACGGGCCGCCGGGATGGAAGCGGGAATGCCTGCGATATAGCAGCTGATGGCTATCATGTTCAGTTCGTCCTTGCCCCAGGACCAGAATCGCGCCCCACCCGAGAAACGATCGATGTCAACAAGGGCTTCTCCTAGCGCGACCCCTTCGATCTCCAGCTTTTCTTCTGTGATGCCAGTCAGCTCGGTGAAGAAAGGGTCGAGCGCGTATCTCCTGCCAAACCGGTCGATCGGTCTGACATAGGCCTTGTGCGTGCCCAGGACGGGAAAGTCGTCTTCGAGCCCAAGCCTGACCGCGCCGATCTGCGCGATGACCGGATCCGGATCGTGGGCCGCGCACCAGAATCGACGTTGCGAGCCCTCAAGGCAAAGAAACTCGCAGTCGAATATGATCGCCGTCTTCACGAGTCAGAGATCCAGTTCCGGATGCGACGTCCACCCTTCCAAGCCAAAAGGCGGGAGACAAGTCCCCCCGCCTTTTTTCATTGGCTGTCTGCCGCTGCCTAGTGCAGGCGGCCGCTGGCGTGGGCCAGCATGGTGTAGACCTTGCCCGTATCCGAGGTCAGGTAGGTCTGCGCCATGATGTTGTCGCGGTCGTTGCGCGACACGTCCTTCAGCAGCTTCTCGAAATCATCGCAGTAGCGGTCGACGGCGGCGCGGAACTCTGCCTCCGTCTGGTACTTGCGACGGATCTCGTCGAACGTCTGCTGGCCCTTCAGCGTATAGAGCCGCCGCGTGAACACGTCACGCTCGCCGCGCCGGTACCGATTCCACAGTTCGATCGACGCATCGTGATCGATGGCCCGTGCGATGTCGACGGACAGCGAGTTCAGTGATTCCACGACGTGAAGCGGCGAACGCTGGGCAGGGGCGGCGCGCGGTGCGTCGGCGGGTGTTGCCGGCTTGGCTTCGTCCTCGCGTGACGCCCCGCTCAGGAGATCGCGCACCCAGCCGCCCTGTTGCGTGCGGGCGCCGGCGTCGGGACGCTGGCGCGGCGCCGTGTCGGCGGGGCGCTCCAGGTCAAGCGTGCCGCGTAGCGCTGTGCCGCCCGCCGGCGCCTGCGGCGCGCGAAGTTCCGGCTGTGGCGCGGGAGCGCGGCGCGGCGGCTCTGCCGCGCGGGGCGCTGCCGGGGCTTGCGGCGCCGGGCGCAAATTGCGCGATTCCGAGGGCTCTCCACCACTGCGGCCGGACTTCGCAACGATGTCCGAAAGCTCCTTCAGGGCGTTGATCTGCTCGGAAACCGCGCGGCGGATGGCCGATGTCGATTCCTTGGCCTCTTCCGGCATCTCGATGACGCCTTTCTTGAGCTCGGCGCGGGTGAGGTCGAGCTCGCTCTTGATGGCGCCGGCGGTGCGGCGCATTTCCTCGGTCGCGTCGGAGAAGCGCTTGGTTGCCGAATCGACGACGTCGGTGATGGCGTTGCGGATCTTGTCGGCCGATTCCAGCGTCCTGCCTTCCGCATTTTGCAGCGTCTGGCCGACCAGATTCTCGAACGAGCGCATGACCCTTTCGAGATCCTCCGACTTCTTGACCAGGCCGACAGCGAGATCCTCGAGTGAAGACTGCCTTTCTAGCGTGTGTTCGAGGTTGCTCTGGGCCGAGCTCAGGAGGTCCGAAGCACCGGCGAGCAGGCGGCTGTGTTCATCGAACTTGGTGGCGATGGACGCGACCTCGCGCAAGGTCGACGACGACAGTTCCGTCAGCCTGGTCGTGTTCGAATCGACCAGCCTTGCCGAGCTGGCGAAGGTCTGCGCCGCTTTCTCGGTGGTTGCCGCGAAGCTTTGCGTGCTGCCGGTCAGGCGTTCGTCGACCTGGCCGAGATTGGCCGCGGCCTGTTCGATCAGCTGACCGAGCTGCGCGCTCGACGTGGTCATTCGGCCGATCAGGTCGGCGACACTGTCGGATAGCGACGAGCGGGCACCTTCGACCGCCGAAAGGGTCTCGGCGGTGCGGCTGGCGAGCGCGTTGACGAGGGCTGCGTTTTCGCTGCGCAGCTTCTCGGCGGCACGTTCGGTGACCTCTTCCATGCTCTTTTGCAGTTCCGAGCCGCCCTGGGCGAAACGCTCGACCAGCGGCCGCGCGGTCTCATCGAGGATCTTCGACATCTCCGCCGACCGTGCCGCGAGCATGGTGTTGAGCTCGCGGGTGTTGGCGCCGATCGTCTTGGCTGCGTCGTTGGTGCTCTGGCCGATATGCTGGCCGACCGCGGTGAAGGTCTCCGCGATCACGTTGGCACGCGACACGAGTTGCGCCTCGGCGCTCGACACCTGCTCGTTGAGCTTCTGGCCCATCGTCTCGGCGGTATGGGCGAGCCGGTTCTCGACGCTGGCGATCTGCTCTTCGACGCGGGCAGCAGCCGTTGCCGCGGTCGATGCGAGCCGCTCGTCGGCGCCGGCGAGCGCCTGCTCGATTTCACGGGCATGCGCGGCCAGCTCCTGGCCGGTCTGGCGCGCACGGTCGGCGACCCTCTGCTCTGTGCTGGTGAAGGCGCCAACGATGCTCTGCGCATGTTCGCCGATGGTCGAGGTGCTGGCGGCGATGCGGGAAACCAGTCGGTTGTCCGCATCATCGAAGATGCGGGCGATTTCGGAGGCGCGGCCTGACAGCGCTTCCGAACCTTCGGCGATGCGCGAGACCAGGTGCTGGTCGGCGGCGTCGAAGATGCGGCCGAGATCCGCTGCACGCGCGGCAAGAGCTTCGGCCGATTCGCCGATGCGCATGCCGAGCCGCTGATCGGCGCCTTCGAAATTGCGCAGGATATCGCCGGCGCGGGCGGCCAGCGACTGTGCCGTTTCGACGGCCCGGGCAACCAGCTTCTGGTCGGCCGCGTCGAAGGTGCCGGCAATCTCGCTCACCCGAGCCGCCAACTGGTCGGCGGTCTCCTGGGCGCGGGCGGCCAGCTTCTGGTCGGCCGTGTCGAACGTGCCGGCGATTTCGCTTGCACGGGCCGCAAGCTGATCGGCGGTTTCATGGGCTCGCGCCAGCAAGGAACTGGACGCATCGTCCGCGCGGGCAAGCAAGGCGCTCGACGTGTCTTCCGCACGGGCGTGGAGACGGCGATCCGCCTCCTCGAAGGTGCGGGCGATGTCTTCGGCCCGAGCCAGCAGGGCGGCCGAGGTCTGCTCGGCGCGCTCGGCGATCTTGCGATCCGCATCGGAGAAGGCTTGGCCCGCCTGCTCATGCAGGACGCTGGTGACCTCCAGGACCTTCTCGCGCAAGGCACCGGCCACGAAGACGGCGCTCTTCTCGAGCACGTTGCGCACATTGTCGACGCCTGTCGACAGCGCACGCTCCATCGTGCCCGCACGCTCCTCGATGATGCCGGTCTGGCGACTGAACGCCTGCTCGATCTTGTCCACGTCGGCGGCGATCGCAGCGGAGATGTCGGTGCTCCTGGCCGCGATCTGGTCGATGTGACCCGACAGTGAACGATCGATGTCCTTGCGGGTCTCGGCGAGCCTGCCGAGATCGTCTTCCAGCGCGCGGCTCAGCACGTCGCGGCCTTCGGCCAGCTTGCCGACATGTCCGGCGATGATGCCGTCGAGATCGCCACGGCTCTCCGACAGCCTCTGCAAATCGGCCTCCAGCGCGCGCTTGAGGATGTCGCGGCCTTCGGCCAGCTTCTCGACCTGGCCGGCGACAAGGCCGTCGATGCTCGAGCGGCTTTCGGCCAGCTTGGCGAGATCGTCTTCGAGTGCCTTCGACAGCACCGAACGCTCCTGGACAAGCCGCTCGGAGTGGCTATTGACCAGTCCGTTGACGTTTTCCAGATCGTCTTCGAGTGCCTTCGACAGCGCCGAACGATCCTGGACAAGCCTTTCGGAGTGGCTGTTGACGAGACTGTTGACGTTTTCGAGGTCGGCTTCGAGCGCCCGGGCGAATTGTCCCCGATCTTCGACCAGTTTCTGGGACTGATCGGCGACGGTGCTCTTGATCGTGTTGAGATCGGCTTCCAGCGCACGGCGCAGGATGTCGCGGCCTTCGGCCAGCTTCTCGACCTGGCCGGCCACCAGCCCGTCGATGCTCGAACGGCTTTCGGCCAGCTTGGCGAGATCCTCCTCAAGCGCTTTCGACAAGGTCGAACGGTCCTGGACCAGCTTGTTCATGTGGTCGGCAATGACGCTGTTCACGTTCTGCAAGTCCGCCTCGAGAACCCGCGACAGCTGCCCGCGGTCCTCGGCCAGCCTCTCGGACTGGCTCGATATGACGCCCTTGATCGCGTTGAGGTCGGATTCCAGCGCCCGCCTGAGAATATCGCGGCCTTCGGCCAGTTTCTCGACCTGACCGGCGACCAGGCCGTCGATGCTCGAGCGGCTCTCGGCGAGCTTGGCAAGGTCGGCTTCAAGGGTCTGCGACAGCAGGCTGCGATCTTCGGCCAGGCGGCCCGAATGGTCTTCGATCAGCCCGCGTATGCTGGACAGATCGTCCTCCAGCGAACGGCCGAGCTGCGAGCGGTCTTCCGCCAGTTTGGCCGAATGCGCCTCGATGAGGTCCTTGATGCCGGCGATGTCGTTCTCCAGCGCCTTGGCGAGTACCGCGCGGCCCTCGGCGATCTTCTCGACCTGACCGGCGACAAGGCCATCAATGTCGGCGCGCGTGTCCACAAGCTTGCCGAGGTCGGTTTCGAGCGCGCGCGAGAGAATGTTGCGGCCCTCGGCCAGCTTGCCAACATGCCCAGCAACCATTTCGTCAATGATTGTACGGGCTTGCACCAGCTTTCCGGAGTCTTCGTTGAGAGCCTGGGAGAGCCGGTTGCGACCTTCTTCCAGCCTTTCGAGGTGGCTGCCGAGCGAAGCGTCGATGGCAGCGCGCGATTCGTTGACCTTGCGCAGATCTTCTTCGAGAGCGCGCGCGATCAGGCTGCGGCCTTCGGCCAGCTTCTGCACCTGGTCGGTTACCGCGGCATCGATGCCGGCACGGCTCTCGGCGAACTTGGCCAGATCGGCCTGCATCGCGGCCGCCATGCGCTCGCGGCTCTCGGAAAGGCTGCGGCTGTGATTTTCGACCGCTTCCTCTATGCCCACGCGGGCATCGGCAAGCCGCTGGATATCGGCATCGAACGAGCGCGAGACGACGTGGCGCGCCGCTTCCATGCGTCCGGCGAAATCGCTGGCGCGCGCTTCGAGCATGGACGAGGTCGACGTGACGATATCGGCCATGTCGGCGCCGATCTGGGTCTTGCCCTGGTCGATCATCGCCGTCAGCGTGTCCTTGCTCTCGGCGAAGGTGTGGGCGATTTCGCGCGCGCGTTCGACCAGCGTTTCGTTGATCTGCCGGGCGCGGGCTTCGAGTGCTGCGTTGAGCTTCTGCGTGCCGGTGTCGAGAGCCTCGGCGCGGGTCTGGAACTCGCTGATCAGCGCCTGGCCGCGCTCGGCGAGCGTGCGCTCGATGCCGTTGAGGCTGGCCTCGAATTCCGAATTGAGTGTGCGCGCGGCGCCACCAAGCAGCGACACCATGCCGTTGGTGCGATCGTCGAGCAGGTCGGTCAACGACCGGGTCAGGCCGTCTGTCGTGTCCGTCAGCTTGGCGATGCGCGTGTCGAGCAGGCTGGCGAAAGCCTCGCCGGAAGTCGAAAGCTTGTCGGTTATGGTGTCGAGCCGTCCTTCCACCGAATCGAAGATCGACAGCGAACTTTCGTTGATGCGGTCGATAAGCGTGTCGCCGGAATTGGTGATGGTCATCGACAGTTTGGTCGATGCATTGAGAATGCTGTCGCGGATGAGGTCGCTGGCAGCGCCGATTTCGTCCTTGAGGGTGTCGTGCGCGCCGGCGATCGAAGCGCGAACCCGCTCCGCATGGCTGACGACCGCCTCGCGCTCGCTGCCGAGCCCGTCGACGAGCGAGCGGATGCGGGTTTCGTTTTCCGAATAGGAGCGCTCGATCTGGTTGACCTCGCTGTGGACCAGCGTTTCCAGTTCGACGGCGCGGGCCAGCGTGCGTTCGATGCCTTCGCCCATGGCGGCCACCTCGCGGCGGACGGCTTGGCCGATCATCATGACGCGATCCTGGGCCATGTTTTCCGGCTCGGTGAGGCGGAAGGCCACTTCCGTCATCGACTGGGCGGCGATGCGCATGTCCTGCGCGCGGCGAATCATGGCGGCGAAGGCCCAGAACAGGATGACCGGCACGATGGCCGCGACAGCAAGGCCGATCAGTTCGGGACGGGCGAAGAACTGGTCGAGCGTGCGGATCCTCCAGATGCTCGGCCCGAAGAGGAGGTTGGCCAATCCGCCCGCGCCGGCGATCCAGGCCAGCGAAACGAAGGCGATAACCCAGTAGATCGTGTTCGAGGCGCGCCGGTTGAGGCTGTGCAGAAGCGTCTTGTAATCCTTCTGACGATCGTCATTGGCCGGCGAGAAGCCGGCGGGCTGACCGCCATTGCGTGTTTCGACGGGGCGCAGTTCGGCGGGTCTGGTCTTTGGCGCGGGATTCGCGGCCTGGGCTTGGTTGACGACGGGTGCCTGCGTCTGATTGCGTCCCTCGCGCGCCAATTCGTCGGCGGCCTGGGATATCTGCGCTTCCAGATCTTCCATCGAGGCCGCTATATCGAGGTCGCCGCTGCCGGTGTCGCCGCTGAGGTCGAGATCGAGTGCCTTCTCGAGTTCCCTGGCCACATCGTTGTCCAGAGATCTGGTCGTCGTTGTTTTCTTCGCCATGCCTTCGCTACCCTGTACTAGCTGCCGCGGGCTTATGATTTTGGTTGTCGCACCCACGCGCAGGAGGCTGAAAATGGACCCCTCGTATCGTAATGACACAGGGGGGTAAAGAAAACATGCATTCCGCGGGATACGTAAAACTTTAAATATAAGGTTAACGGAAGCGTGATTCCGGCGCCGCTTTCGCAACATTTTTTCCGGCCATCCATTAACCCGTTGTCCATTGGATTCGCCTAGTTTTTCAGGCGGCCGAAGAAGCGGAGTTCGAGTTCATGCGTGGCGAAAGCGGCATTGCCTTCTCAATGCCCGGGGGCGATGTATCGGGAACGAGGCGGTCCCGACCGATCGATTTGGCACACCTTGCGCGGCAGACGATGGGCGACCGCGGCCTCGAACAGGAGGTGCTGGCGCTCTTTGTACAACAGGCGCTGTCGGTGCGCGACAGGATAGTCGATGCGGACATCAAGGACCGGCTGCTCCTGGCGCACGGCCTGAAGGGTTCGGCGCGTGGTGTCGGGGCCTTTGCCATTGCCGATTGCGCCACCGAGATAGAACGGCAGCCGGAAGACAGCCAGACGCTTACGCGGCTCGGCAAACTGATCGACGAAGTGCGCGATTTCATCGCCGCCATCAACCGCTAGACCCGTTTGCGGAAAAACGTCACCGAGCGGCGCTTTCTCGCCGCAGTTGACTTGTGTGCCCGAGTGATTATCTCGGCGGAAACTCCCTCAGGTGACAAATGACCAAACTGACCTTCATTGCCCATGACGGCACACATTTCGACGTGGATGCCGAGAACGGCTCGACGGTCATGGAAAACGCCATCCGCAATGCCGTGCCGGGTATCGAAGCGGAGTGCGGCGGCGCCTGCGCCTGTGCAACCTGCCACGTCTATGTCGACGAGGCCTGGACGGCGGAAGTCGGCGAGCCGGAAGCAATGGAAGAGGACATGCTGGACTTTGCCTACGACGTCCAGCCGAATTCGCGGCTATCGTGCCAGATCAAGGTGCGCGACGCGCTCGACGGACTGGTGGTGCGGGTGCCCGAGCGCCAAGGCTAAAAGCCGATTTTTGCCCGAGGCAATGAATCCGGGCAGGGGGTTCCTTGGGGGCCGGCTGTTGACGTCGCCTTGAATGGAAAACCCGCCTGTGCGGCGGGCCTCCGGCGCAACTCAGCACCACAACCAAATATCTACCATAGTTGCGGGCACCCCGTCAAGAAAAAATTCCTATCGTGAGAAGCTGCCCTGCCATGAAAAGGTGGCGGGGCAGCCGGACTGGCAGTCGTCCATCCCTTGCAACCCGAGTTCGCAGCTCTGATTTTTGCGGCTGCCGCTTGGCAGCAAGCCGGAGGTCATGCAGTCTCACGCCAATCCAGCAGCGAGGCGCGCACCATGACCGGCATCACCAGGACAGACGTACTCATTGTCGGGGCAGGGCCGGTCGGCCTGTTCGCCGTGTTCGAGCTCGGCCTGTTCGACATGAAGTGCCACCTGATCGACATCCTCGACCGGCCCGGCGGCCAATGCGCGGAACTCTATCCGGAAAAGCCGATCTATGACATTCCCGGCTGGCCGTCGATCTCGGCGCAAGGGCTGGTCGACAAGCTGCTCGAGCAGATCGCGCCGTTCAAGCCTGATTTCACCTACAATCGCATGGTCTCCAGCCTGGAGAGGTTGGAGGACGGCGGCTTTCGCGTCACCACCGACGAGAACGAGGTGTTCGAGGCCAAGGTGGTGGTGATCGCCGCCGGCGGCGGCTCGTTCCAGCCGAAACGCCCGCCCATCCCGGGCATCGAACCCTATGAGGGCAAGAGCGTCTTCTATTCGGTGCGCCGGATGGAAGACTTTCGCGGCCACGACCTCGTTATCGTTGGCGGCGGCGATTCGGCGCTGGACTGGACGCTCAATTTGCAGCCGGTGGCAAAAAGCGTGACCCTGGTCCACCGGCGCCCGGAGTTCCGCGCCGCCCCCGACAGCGTCAACAAGATGTACGCCATGCAGGAGATGAAGCAGCTGGATTTCCAGGTCGGGCAAGTGACCGGCTTGACCGGCGCCGCCGGCCAACTGTCGTCCGCCCTGATCAAGGGGCCGGAGGGCGACATCGAAATTCCTTGCACGCGGATGCTGCCCTTCTTCGGCCTGACCATGAAGCTCGGACCGATTGCGGAATGGGGGATCAACCTTCACGAGAACCTGATTCCGGTCGACACCGAGAAGTTCCAGACGTCGGTCCCGGGCATCTTCGCGGTCGGCGACATCAATTGGTATCCCGGCAAGCTGAAGCTCATCCTGTCGGGCTTTCACGAGGTCGCGCTGATGGCCCAGGCCGCCAAGCGCATCGTCAGCCCGGGCGAACGCATCGTCTTCCAATACACGACCTCGTCGACCAGCCTGCAGAAGAAGCTCGGTGTGGCGGAGGCCTCCTGACGCGTATCGCTTCAGTCCGCCAGCACGGGGGCCTCGGGATGGCCGCGCAGCGGTTTTTCGGGCATCAGGCTGAGCGTCAGCAGCGCCATGATCAACATCACCACGGCGGCGACGAAGATCAGCCCGAAGGCGGCAGCTTCGGCACCGGCGCCGGTCGCCTGCGCGCCTTCGCCCGCCAGCGGCAGCCCGTTGCCCAGGGCGACCGCACCGAGGATAGCAACGCCGAGCGCGCTGCCCAGCGAGCGCAGGAACGTCAGAACGCCGGTGGCGACGCCAAGGTGCCTGGGGTCGACTGCGTTCTGGACAGACACCGTGGCCACCGGAAAGGTGGTTCCGCTGCCGAGCCCGACGCATGTCGTCAGGATCTCGACAACCAGCAGCGAGGCGTGCCCCGCCACCAGGCTGAGGGCGCCGAGGCATAGAACGGCGAAGGCCAATCCGAAGATGGCGATCCGCTTGTAATGGACGAAACGCGGAATGGTGCGCCCGCTGAATGTCGCGCCGGCCACCGTGCCAAGCATCAGCCCCAGGAGGGCGGTGCCGGATTCGCTTGCCGACAGGCCGATGACCGACTGGAGATAGACCGGCAAGTAGACAGACAGGCCGATATTGGCCGCCTGCAGAAGGAACATGGAGAGCGTGCCGGCAAGGACGATCGGGTTGCTCAGCACCTCGAGCGAAATCAGCGGCTCGGTTGCGCGCAGCAGCCGCAGCGCAAAGGCGCCCCACAGGACCAAGGAACTGGCGACGAGCCCCAGGATCTCCGTCGATAGCCAGGGGTATTCGCTGCCACCCCAGTTCAGCGCCAGAAGCAGCAGGGCCGTGGCGGCGACGAGAAGCAGCGCGCCGAGCCCGTCGATGCGATGCCGTCTTGCCGCGACCGGCAGCTTGCGCAGCGGCTTGTTGATGATGGCCATGGCCAGGATGCCGAGCGGAATGTTGATCCAGAAGATCAGCGACCAATGGAGATGTTCGGCGAACGTGCCGCCGAGCAAGGGCCCGGCGATGCTGGCGACTGCCCAGGTGCCCGAGATCCAGGCCGCATAGCGTGCCCGCTCGCGTGGCGGCACGAGGTCGCCGATGACGGTCTGCGCCAGGGCGAAAAGCCCGCCGCCGCCGGCGCCCTGGATCGCGCGGCCGATCACCAGCACGAACATGTTGGGCGCCATCGCACTGACCAGCGAGCCGGCGAGGAAGATGAGGATCGCGCCATAGACGGTCGGCCGGCGGCCGTAGACGTCGGAGATCTTGCCGTAGAGCGGCGCCATGGCGGTTGCGGTCAGGAGATATCCGGTCACGATCCAGGGCAGGTACTCGGCGTGGCCGAGCGCTCGCGCGATGGTCGGCATGGCCGGTGCCACAATGGTCTGGTCAAGTGCTGCCAGCAGCATCGACAGGAGAACGCCGCCGATAATGGCGTTCTTTTCGCTTTCCGTCAGCGGCGCGCTCGCGGCCGCCACGGCCTGATTGTCGACAGCCTGGTCCATAATCTTTCGTCCATATGCTTGCGCGCGCCGTCCGGTGCGTCGGCTGGGCTAGCCGGGTTGCATCCGCGGCGCGATCGGTCGTGATGCTCGTGTTTGAAAGGTCGTGCCCTTGCCAACCCCTGATATGTCGTCCCGTATAGGCCGATTTCGACCGTTGCCCGGAAATTTTTCGAAGCTGGCACTACGCTTCGGCCCGGTTGGCTCGCACCGCCGCCCCTTAGGCGACATGCATCAGGACATTCAGGTCGGCGGCAACCGGCCGTTGCCGATGCGCTCGACGCGATAGCGCAGGAGCCGCAGGATGCGGCTTTCGAAATTGACGCTTTCGACGCGGTCGAACTGCACCTGGGCGCGGTCGTGTCTGGCGAGAATGGCGGCGGTGATCTGGGCGGCCTTGGCCTTCGCCGCATCGCAGTCCTTCTGCGGGTAAGCGGCTTTCAGCGCGTCTTCCAGTTCGCGGGCGTGATTCTTGGCGATCTCGACATGGCGTTCCTCATGGCGCTTGATGTCGGACGACAGCGTGTCCCAGAACAGCCGCACATCCGCGTCGGCCTTGCGTGGGCGGCTCCATTCGGGAAGGATGACCTTGACCTTGACGGTCACGGCGGCGTCGGCGATCCGGCAGGAGCCGGACTGCCCGGCATAGCTGATGCGCGTGGTGAAGGCCATCTGTGTGGCGCCGGGATGCCGCGAGCCCGTGCTCTTCACCTGCGGACCACGTTTGGAAAGCTGTGCCTCGATGTCTTCTAGCGTCCTGCCGCCAACGGCGAAGTAGCTATATGTCTTGACGAGATTGGCCGCGCCCGCCGGAACGGCGGTGGCGGCAAGCAGCAATGCGCAAAGCAGGGTTCGTTTCATCAGGTTGCCTCTCGTCCTACCTTGCTTTACGGCCATTGCCGGCGCAACGGAATTGATCTGGTGCGGATCACACATGGTTGATGAGCCACACGGTTGATGAGCCCCATGGTTGATAAGCAATGACGGCGAGGCGATGGCAGTTGGCGCACGGACGCCATCTCGACCTTGGCGACAAGGCCGTGGTGGTCGGCATTCTCAATGTCACGCCCGACAGTTTTTCCGACGGCGGTCTGTTCGATGCCGCCGAAACCGCGCTGGTCCAGGCGCGCCGCATGCTGGGCGAAGGGGCCCTGGTCGTCGATGTCGGCGGTGAATCGACCAGGCCGGGCGCGTCCGCGATCACGGCGGGCGAGGAGCAGGCGCGCATCCTGCCGGTGATCGAGGCGCTGGCGCGTTCCGGCGAGGTGCTGATTTCGGTCGACACCTATCGTGCGGAGACCGCGCGGCTGGCCGTCGCGGCCGGGGCGCATATCGTCAACGACGTCTGGGGCTTGCAGCGCGAGCCGGACATTGCGCGTGTCGCAGCCGAAACCGGCGCGGGGCTCATCATCATGCATACCGGGCGGGATCGCCGGAAACTGCCCGACGTCATCGCCGACCAGTTCGCGTTCCTCGAAAAATCGCTTGAAATCGCCCGCCGACACGGCATCGCCGACGATCATATCGTTCTCGATGCCGGCTTCGGCTTCGCCAAGGAGACGGCCGAGGATAACCTCGACCTGATGGCGCGGTTTTCCGAGCTCAACGCCCTCGGATTTCCGCTGATGGCCGGAACCTCGCGAAAACGCTTCATCGGCACCGTCACTGGCCGCGATGCCGCCGAAAGAGGGGCTGGGACTGCGGCGACAAGCGTCATACTTAGATTGAAGGGCGCCGACCTGTTTCGCGTCCACGATGTCGCAATCAACGTGGACGCGCTGGCCGTGGCGGATGCTATGCTGGCGCGCGAAACCGCCGCCGCTTCGGGACGCTGAACCATGTATGTCATCCGCCTGAAGAACTGCGCCTTCTTTGCCCGGCACGGCGTGCTGGACGAGGAGGAGGCGCTCGGCCAGCGCTTCTATGTCGACGCCTCGCTCACCGTGGAGCCCGGGCGCGCGCTGGTCGACGATGCCATCGGGGAAACCGTCAATTACGGTGTTGCCTTCACGGTGATCGAGGAGATCATCACCGGACACAGGCGCTTCCTGATCGAGGCGCTGGCCCTGGAAGTCGCAAAAGCCCTGACGGAACGCTTCCCGCAGATCAGGAAAGCCGAAATCACGGTCCGCAAGCCGAATGCGCCGGTGCCCGGCGTGCTCGATTACGTCGAGGTGACCGTTGTCTGGCCGCAGTAACACCGTCTATCTCAGCCTTGGCGGCAATCTCGGCGATCCGGCGAGTTCGATGGCGGCGGCGCTGCGCCTGCTCGACGCCGATGCCGCCACTCGCGTAGCCGCGGTGTCCTCGCTCTACCGCACGCCGCCCTGGGGCAAGCTCGACCAGCCCGACTTCCTGAATGCCGCCGCCGAACTCTCGACCCGGCTCTCGCCGCGGGCATTGCTCGACCTGTGCCTCGATGCCGAGCGCAAGCTGAAACGCGTGCGCGAGGAGCGCTGGGGGCCGCGCCTGATCGATATCGACATCCTGGTTTTCGGCGACCGCGTCATCCACGAAACCGGCCTGGAAGTGCCGCATCCGCGCATGCTTGAACGTGCCTTCGTGCTGGCGCCTCTGGCCGAGATCGCGCCCGATCTTGCCGTAAGCGGACGAAGCGTCTCGGAGCGGCTGGCCGCCGTCGATGCGGCCGGTATCGAACGCCTGCCGTCGGGCCGCGACTGGTGGCTGGATAGACCAGCGTCAGCCTGAGAACCCGCCATCGTCCAGAAAGACTTTTTCCTCCGGCGTGGTTTCCCGGCCGAGCATCTTGTTGCGGTGCGGAAAACGGCCGAAGCGCCGGATGATGTCGAGGTGTTCTTCGGCGTATTTGAGGTAGTCCGGCGCGTTGGCCGCGGTGAGCTCGACCGACCGTTCCTGGTCGGCGAGCAATTCCGAATGTTCGAACGGCAGATACAGGAACACCCGCAATTCCGGTTCGAGCACCAGGTCCTGGCCGGCCGTTACAGCTTTTTGGGCGAAATGCTTCGCCAGCGGGTCCGTGGCGTACATGTGGCCGGTGCCGCGAAAGCAGTTGCGCGGAAACTGATCGAGCAGGATCATCAACGCCAGCGAGCCTTCGGCATGCTCCGACCAGCCGTCGCATTCGCGCCGTGCGGCCGCGTAATGCAGCTCAAGAAAGCGGTTGCGGAAATCGCCGTCGAAAACATCGCTTTTCTCGAACCATGCGTCCGCTCCGGCATCACGCCAGAATCTGGTGACCGACAGGGCTCCGCTGTCCAAATCCATGCTTTCTCCTATCAATCCGCCGGCTCGGACTTGTGCAGAACGCCGGCCGTTTCCTCGTTGAGCGCCTGGCCGGGGCGGCGCGGCGTGGAGAGCGGCGTCGGGATCGGCGTGCCGATATTGCCCTTCAGGAAGCGCTGTCCGGAGCGGATGCCTTCGGCGAGTTGCGTCTCGAAGCGGGCGGTGTCGCGGCGGCGGACGTCTTCGACCACCTCGGCGACGTCTTCCGGGTCGACGCCCAGGGCCTCCAGCGTCGAACCGCCAAAAACCAGCGCCGATTCGAATGTTTCACGCAGCTGATAGTCGACGCCTGTGCGGATGAGCTGTAGCGCGGTGCCTCGGTCGAAGGCGCGCGCCAGCACGGTGAGCAAGGGAAACTCGGCTTTGACGAGCTCGGCGATGCGTACGGCGGCATCGGGTTTGTCGACGCAGATGAGCACGGCGCGTGCGCGCCCGGCGCCGGCAGCGTGCAGGATGTCCAGCCGCGTGCCGTCGCCGTAGTAGACCTTGAAGCCGAAATCGGCCGCCGCCTGGATCATCTCGACATCGTTGTCGATGATCGACACGTCGATGCCGCGCAGCAGCAATGGCTGGCTGGCGATCTGGCCGAAGCGGCCGAATCCGATGATCAGCACGCTGCCGGTCAGCCCTTCGGCGACGTCGACGCCATCCAGCGACAGCTCGTCGAGCGGCGTCAGATACCGCAACGCGACGATCGCCAGCGGCGTCAGCACCATGGAGATGATGACGATGGCCGTCAGCGTCGCGTTGGCCTGGCCGTCGATGATGCCGACGGAAGCGGCGGCCGAATAGAGGACGAAGGCGAATTCGCCGCCTTGCGCCATGAAGACGGCGCGTTCCAGCGCCTCGCGATGGCCCGACTTCAGGATGCGGGCGACGATGTAGATGCCGAGCGCCTTCATGACCATGTAGGCAACGACATAGACGGCGATCAGCCGCCAGTTCTGAACCACCACATGCAGGTCGAGCGACATGCCCACGGCGAGAAAGAACAGGCCGAGCAGGATGCCGCGAAACGGTTCGATATCGGCTTCGAGCTGGTGGCGGAAGGTCGATTCGGACAGCAGCACGCCGGCCAGGAACGCGCCCATCGCCATCGACAGGCCGCTGAGCTGCATGGCAAGGGCGGATCCGAGAACGACCAGAAGGGCGGCCGCCGTCATCACCTCGCGAGCGCGGGCATCCGCCAGGATACGGAAGAAAGGGTTGAGCAGAAAACGTCCGGCCAGCACCAGGCCGATGATCGCGGCAAGGCCGATACCGACCTCGGCCAGCCGCTCCGACAGGCTGGTGTCGGTGCCGCCTGGCGCCAGGAACGCGATCAGGGCCAGCAGCGGCACGATCGCCAGATCCTCCAGCAGCAGGATGGAGACGATGCGCTGGCCCTTGGGCGAGGCGATTTCGCCGCGCTCTTCCAGAAGCTGCATGACGATCGCCGTCGAGGTCAGCACGAAGCCGGCTCCGGCGACGAAGGATTGCGCGATGGAAAAGCCTCCGGCTATTCCCACACCGGTCAGCAAGACCGCGCAGACCCCGACCTGAAGCGCGCCCAGGCCGAAGATCTCGCGGCGCAAGCCCCAGAGCCGCGACGGCTGCATCTCCAGCCCGATAATGAACAGGAACATCACGACGCCGAGCTCGGCGACGTGGAGGATGGCTCCCGATTCGGAAAACACACCGATGCCGAACGGGCCGATCACCACGCCCGCGGCCAGATAGCCGAGAATCGAACCCAGGCCCATACGTTTGAAGATCGGAACGGTGACAACACCCGCGGCGAGCAGCGCCACCACCTGAACAAGCTCGCTGCCCGCTGCCTCTGCCGCCATTCCCGCCATTCCGCTCGTTTGAGGACCGCAGCCTGTGCGGTCGGGTCAAGACGCCTCGGATCAGGCGCCAGCGCCCCAAGGATAGGGGCTTCGGCGGGCATGTAACAGCCCGAATCCTGCGGCGGGCAAAGTTGCAGGCACGTTACACAAGTTGAGCGCGAGGCCGCGTTGCGTCTGGCTGCAATCGGAGGTTAAGCACGCTCGGCTTCGGCCAGTGGAGGGTGTGGCGATCAAGCCGCGCCCTTTTTGAGGAGATGACTGACATGAAGAAGTTTTTGCTCGTTGCCGTCGGCCTGGCGGTGCTCGCCGGCTCGGCTTGCTCCAAGGCGCCTGAGTGCACGGCCGAGGTCGCCACCAAGAAGGCGCAGGACATGGCCGCCGCGCTGCAGGAGGCGGTTACCAAGGATCCGTCCAAGGCGGCCGATCTGACGGCCAAGGTGCAAGAGGTGACGACCAAATATCAGGGCACCACGACCCTGGCCGACGCCTGCAAGGCCTATGATGAGGTGACGGCGGCGATCAAGGGCTGATCGTTCCTATCGACGTCTACAAAAGGAGGCGGTGGCGATGGGCCGCCGTCTCTTTTTGTGTTTGGTTACAGGCGGTTGATACGCGCTCAGTTCGGCGCGATGGAGCCGACTTCGATCGCGTCGACCCGCTTCAGGCTCATGCCGATCACCGGCACCAGCTGGTCCGCGACGCGCACTGCAACCGTCACCGTCATCGAATTGTCGTCGGGGATGCGTGCCTGCATGACGCCGCGCAGCTGGTTGCGGTTGATGGTGAACACCACCTTGCGGGCATCGACCACATTGCCGCCGATGATATCGAGGCCGGCACCGGCCGCGCCGCCCATGAAGGAGCCCTTGTAATCGCGCCCCTTGCGCTCGATCTTGGCCGACATCGGCTGGGTGAACATGCCCACACGGCAGCCGCCGTCGAGCGTCATGCCCATCTTGCCGTCGGGCGTCGAGCCGGTGAAGCTGCAATTGAACTTCGTGCCCTTGTATTTGCCGGCGACGATCTCGCCCGGGCCCACCCACTTGCCTTCGGCGGACCGGAAGAACTGCTTGTCCGGCTCCGCCGCGGACGCCTGTGCGGCAATGCCGGCGACAGTGGTGATCGCAACCGCCAGGGGCAACAGGCTGGACAGAATTACGCTTTTCATCGACGACACCCGGCAACAAAGAGGCTGTTTTGGAACCAGTGCGACCATGAACAAGATTGGTTAATGCTTCGTCACTGCCAAGGTCGTCGTTCACTTGCCAGGCGGGGTGTTCTCGCTTTCCTTCCTGCTTGCGAACGATGTCAGCGCGGAGAGGAAATCACCCAGTCCCGGCCGTTTTGCCGCACTGAAGGGCAGGGGGCGCGCCGTCTCCATCGCGGCGATGCCGATGCGCGCCGTCATCATGCCGTTGACGACGCCTTCGCCGAGCTTGGCGGAGAGGCGCGCAGCCAGGCCGTGGCCGACGATCTGCTGGACGAAACTGTCGCCGACGGCGATCGAACCGGTGACCGCCAGATGCGCCAGCACGCTGCGCGCCAGGCGAAAGAAACCCAGTGTTCCCGGCCGCCCGCCATAGAGTTCCGAAAGGCGCCGGATGAGGCGCCCGGCCTCGAACACGACATAGGCTACGTCGACGAGCGCACGCGGACTGACGGCCGTCACCAGCGACACGCGTTTGGCGGCTTCCAGGATCATGATCTTGGCCCTGGCGTCGAGAGGGCCAAGGATCTCCGCCTCAGCGAGACGCACCAGATTGGCGCCATCGATGATCTCGTCGCGCAGATCGGCCAGCGCGCGCCTGCCCGCAGCCGTTTCGGGTTTGGCCGCGACGAAGGCCGACAGCTCGTCGACCACCAATCGCGCCGCCTTGGGATCGTCGCGTGCAATCGCATCGAGCGCACGTTTCTGCAGCTTTTCGACCTCGGCAAGCCGGGCGATCGCCAGGAACTCGCGAATCAGGATCACCACCAGCGCCAGCACGGCGACGGCAGCCATGCCGGCGGCCAGCCAACCCAGCCACTCGGCGCGCGCGAACAGATCGCGAATGAGCTGATCGGTCCACAGGCCGATGGCCAGCGAAACCAGCACCCCGAACGCGCCGAAGAAGATGGAGCCAAGCAATGAACGTTTCCTGCGAGCGACCGCCGGCGGCGGTTCGGCAGCGACGATGTCCGGCTCGTCGAACACGTCGATCTCCGACGGGATGACCAGCGCGACATCGCTCTTCACCGCGCGGGGCTTGCGCTGTGTGTCGGTCTGGACACGGCGCGCCTCCGGCGCCCCGGCCTGGGCACGGCGCGCCTGCGCCGCGTCCTGCTGCGATGTGGCCTCCGGTTCGATGCGGAATGCCGCCGGCTTGCGGGGCGCGGTCATGCCAGATGGTCTCCGATCAGGAACTGCAAGGCACGGTCGAGCCGGATATGCGGCAGTGACAGCATGACGCCCTCGGCCGTGCGCTCGAGTTTTGGCGGGCGAAAACGCACGAAGCGGATCGCCGGGTCGGTATTGTCCTGCCTGCGCGCTCCCCCGGGAGCTTCGAAGACAGCATCAATTTTCTCCGGTAAATCACCGGGAAATATGGCCGTTTCAGCTTTCCCGTCAAAGGTGTCGCCATTGATTGTCTCGCCCGCGAGCGGTGTGCCGATGATGACCGGCAATGTCTCGCGGCCCTGTTTGACGGTGCCTTCCCGTGTTGCGCGCACCGCCGCCATGGCGACGACGTCGACGCCGGCGCCGGTGAAATTCGCCCGCGCCACGGCGCGGTCTGCCAGCCGCCGCACGATCGCCTGCAAGCGGTCATGGCTGTCGTGATGCAGGTGGTCGGCCTTGGTGGCGGCGATCAGGATACGATCGATGCGCCGCGAGAAAAGATCGGTGAGGAAGCTGCCGCGTCCAGGACGGAAACAGGCGAGGATCTCGGTCACCGCGCGCTCCAGGTCGGCCATGGCTCCGGGGCCGGCGTTCAGCGCCTGCATGGCGTCGATCAGCACGATCTGGCGGTCGAGCCGGGTGATGTGTTCGCGGAAGAAGGGTTTGACGACATGGGTCTTGTAGGCCTCGTAGCGCCTTTCCATCATCGCATGCAGCGAGCCGCTGCGCGGGCGCTTGTCGCCCAGGCTGTTTAGAGGCGCGAAGGTCAATGCGGGCGAGCCTTCGAGATCGCCAGGCATCAGGAAACGGCCCGGCGGCAAGGTCGAAAGCGCCCGCTCGTCGAGCTTGCAGGCTTTGAGATAGGCGGCGAAATCCTCGGCCAGGCGGCGCGCCGTCATCTCCTCGGCATCGGCGTTCGGATCGATCTCGGCCGATAGCGCCCGCCAGGCCCGCGACAGGTCCTCGCGCACCGGCAACGCAGCCATTTCAAGGGCTTCGCGCGAAAAATCGGCGAAGGACTTGCCGAGCAGCGGCAGGTCGAGCAGCCATTCGCCGGGATAGTCGACGATGTCGACCGACAGTTTTCCGGAGGAAAACATCCTGTTCCAGCCGGAGGCCGATTCATATTCGATGGTCAGCCGCAATTCGGAGATGGCGCGTGTCGAATCGGGCCAGACGCGGTCGTTCACCAAGGCGGCGATATGGTCCTCGTACTGGAATCGCGGCACCGCGTCGTCGGGCTGCTCTTCGAGGAAAGCGCGCGCGATGCGCCCGGATTTCTGCGCCTCGAACAGCGGCAGGCGCCCGCCATGAATAAGATTGTGGACCAGGGCCGAGATGAAAACCGTCTTGCCCGCCCTGGAAAGGCCCGTGACGCCCAGCCGCAGCGACGGCGAAAAAAGCCCGCTGGCGCGGCCCGAAAGCGTGTCGAGGGCAATTCTCGCCTCGTCGGTGAAAGTGGTCAGCGATGATGCCAAAATTGTCTCTCGAGGCTGCGACAGGTCCGATATAGGCGTTGCCGTTCTGGTTTGAAATGGCGTCAGAGGTCAGCCGGCGTCAGGAATGCCTCGAGATACCCGGCACCCTGGGCGGCCCCGGCAAGATCGCCGCTGAAGCGCACGACCGCCAGGCCCGAGGTCGGGAAACCATGATTGAGCATGGCGCGGGCGCTTTCCTCGCCATCGCCGGACACCGCCATGGCGAGATCCTCCGTCATCGGATTGTGGCCGACGAGCAGCATCGAACCCACCCCACCATTGTCCCGGATGAGGCTGAGGTACGCGGCCGCGTCCTCGCTGTAGAGCGCGTCGACGAACAGAACCCGGCCGGTGTCGGCCCGACCGGCCACGCCTTCCAGCGTCTCCTTCGCGCGCCGGGCTGTGGAGCAAAGCGTCAGATCGGGCACATAGGAGCGCGACCGCATGGCGATGCCCATCGCCTCCGCATCAGCGTGGCCGGACGCATCGAGCGGGCGATCGAAATCACGCATGCCGGGCAGCGCCCATCCGGCTTTGGCGTGCCTCAACAGATAAAGCCTGCTCACCCAACCTCCACCGTGCCAACAGCCCGAACCGTGCCGTGATTAGCCACAAGAACGGCGTGGCGCACAATGGCAGTCGTTTTTCGGACATGACGAATCATCAGCCGGCGGCCGCCAGTTCGAAGGATCCGGTACCTAAGACCAGCCCGAATCACCTCAATCGCGCTCATCGAGGCAGATTAACAATTGCGTGAATCGGTAATCGATTGCGCTTGTGCAGGCGTTTGACCGCGAATATATAGGCGCCAAATTTGGGGCTGTTTGGGTGAGTCGAATGAACGATGCCGTTACCGCCGATTACGTACCCTCCGAAGACGAGCCGTTCATGAACGAGCGGCAGAAATCCTACTTCCGCTCAAAGCTCGTCACCTGGAAGAATGACATATTGCGCGAAGCGCGCGAAACCCTCGAAATCCTACAGCAGGAAAACGCCAATCATCCCGATCTAGCCGACCGCGCCTCTTCGGAAACCGACCGCGCCATCGAACTCAGGGCGCGCGACCGCCAGCGGAAACTCATCGCAAAGATCGATTCGGCCTTGCAGCGCATCGAGGAAGGCACTTACGGCTATTGCGAGGAGACCGGCGAACCGATCGCGCTGAAGCGGCTGGATGCCCGCCCGATCGCAACCTTGTCGATCGAAGCGCAAGAGCGCCACGAGCGCCGCGAGAAGGTCTATCGCGACGATTAGCCTGCGGTCTGCATTCAAGAAGATTTCAGCGATATCGCTCTCGAAATGGCCGGTTTTCCGGCCGTTTCTTTTTTCAGAACCCGGGTGATGCGCATAACCCCGATCGGTTTTTCGGACCGGGCGCAAGCGCTGCTCACCTTTTCTGGCTGGAGAGTTCGCCCAGAAGCCTGGTCATCTCATCGTCGAGCGACGGCGGTGTTTTTGCCACCGGCTTGGTCGCCGGACTGCTCGAGCGGGGCTGGTCGAGCGAAACCTCGAGTTCCTTCATCAGCGTTTCATCGATGCTTTCCTGCCCCGGCGGTGGTGAAGCCGGCGGCGGGGCATGCCGGACGGCATTGACGTTTGCGGAGCCGTAGGAAGGCAGCGGCGTGACATTGGTCGGCTGATAACCCTGCGCCGCCGGCTTCGGCACCGGCTCCGGAGCGCGCTGGCGGGCGGGCGCTGCGCTCACCGGCTGCGGAGCAGGTGCCTGTCTCGCCGGCGCCGGGGTGGGCTGAGGCGGACGCGGCTTTGCCACCGCGACAGGCTGCTGCGAACCGCCATCTCCGGTCAGCGCGGGACGGCGTGGCGCAGAAAGGCGGATGTCACGCTCGACGACGACATCGGTCGGGCCGCCGATCAAAAGCAGATGCTCGATGTCGTCGCGGCGCACCAGCACCAGGCGGCGATGGCTGTCGACGGCGGTGGCGTCCATGACCGCAAGCCGCGTCTTGCGGTTCCGGCCGCCCGCGACAAAGGTGCCGAAGGTCAGGTTGCGAACGAGTTTGACGATGATGAGGACGATAACCAGCAGGACCAGCGCCGCGAAGGTCCACAGCAGTGCCGCTACATAGCCGGGGCCCGCTACGCTATCCAGCCATTGCAGCATTGGTTCCCCCTGATCGGTTTGGAAGTGACGCGACACTAGACCGTTGCGGCGGGCTACCGCAAGTTGCCTTTCACGCTTCATGAACAGCTTGAAACACTGGAGGGCCGGCCGACATCATTTTTATCTGACATTTGCCGCCCGGGCCTTTTCGGGACCGGGAGAATATGATTCAACCCGACAGGGGCGGGCGTCGGCACACATTGCGGCGAGTATCGGAACACCGGACTTCAAGAGCAGGGGGCACATGGCCAAGGAAACGCGCGGCGATTTCTATCCGGTACCGATCGTCGATCAGAACACGCGGCCGGGCGCCGTTACCCGGCTCGTCATCTTCATTGCCGTCCTGACGGGGGCCGCGATCGTTTTCGGCCTGTTTCGCGAGCGGCTCGGCGACCCTTTCCTGCTGGGCATGCTCGGCGTGCTGGCGATGATCGGCGTCGGCTTCCTGTTCGCCACGGCGATCGGCTTCGTGCAGATCACTCCACGCTCGACGGGCGACGAACTGTCGAAGGCATTCGTCGATTCGATGTCGCAGGGTCTTCTGGTCACGGACACCAAGGGCCGCGTGGTCTATGCCAACCGCGCCTATGCCGACATGACCGGAGCCTCTTCCGCGGCCGACCTGAAGACGGTCGAAGGGCTGCTTTCGGATGTTCCGGAAGCTTCGGTCACCATCTACCGACTGGCCTCCGGCCTGCGTGACGGCCAGCCGGGCGACGGCGAGTTCCGGCTCGCGCAGTCGATCAAGCCTGGCGCTGAGCCAGGCGCGCGCTGGTATCGCGCCCGCGCCCGCGCTTTCAGCGTGCCGGGCCAGCGGCCGCCGATGCTCGCCTGGCAACTTGCCGACATTTCGCAGGAACGCGCCGAGCAGGAGCGTTTCTTCCTGGACCTGCAGAAGGCGATCGATCATCTCGACCACGCGCCCGCCGGCTTCTTTTCCGCCGACCAGGAAGGCCGCGTCACCTATATCAACGCCACGCTCGCCGAATGGCTGGGCATCGACCTTGCCAGCTTCACGCCCGGCGCCGTCTCCCTGCCGGAGATCGTCGCCGGCGACGGCATGGCGCTGGTGCGCTCGGTCAAGGCCGACCCCGGTACGACGCGCAACGCGGTCATCGATCTCGACCTCACGACAATGACGGGCGAGGCGCTGCCGGTGCGCTTCATGCATCGCGTTTCAGCCAGCCGCGAAGGCCTCAACGGTCCGACGCGCACGATCGTGCTCAACCGCACGCAAGGCGAGGACGCCTCGGCGGACCTGCGCGCTTCGGAAGTGCGGTTCACCCGCTTCTTCAACTCGACGCCGATGGCGATCGCCGGCGTCGACGCCAGCGGGCGCATCCTGCGCACCAATGCGCCGTTCCTTTCGCTGTTTTCATCGGTCGTCGACCGGGACGCCGTCGATCGCCGCATGCGGCTCGACACCGTCATCCACGAACGTGACCGCCCGGCCTTTGCCGCGGCCTTCGAAAAGGCAAGGCAGCGGCAGGCCGATATCGAGCCGATCGACACGCTTCTGCCCGGCAATGAGGAGCGCCACATCCGTTTTTACGTCAATGCGGTCGCCGACGGCACAGGCGGCGAGGGGGCCGAGGAGTCGGCCATCGTCTACGCCGTCGAGACGACGGAGCAGAAGGCGCTCGAAGGGCAGATGGCGCAAAGCCAGAAGATGCAGGCGGTCGGCCAGCTTGCCGGCGGCATCGCGCACGACTTCAACAATGTGCTGACCGCCATCATCATGGCGTCTGATCTGCTTCTGACCAACCATCGGCCGTCGGACCCATCCTTCCCCGACATCATGAACATCAAGCAGAATGCCAACCGGGCAGCCTCGCTGGTGCGGCAGTTGCTGGCCTTTTCGCGCAAGCAGACGCTGCGGCCGGAAGTGCTGAACCTCACCGACGTGCTCGCCGATCTCAGGATGTTGCTCGCCCGTCTGGTCGGCAACGACATCAAGCTGAAGATCGATCACGGTCGCGATCTTTGGCCGGTCAAGGTCGATATCGGCCAGTTCGAGCAGGTGGTGGTCAACCTGGCGGTCAACGCGCGCGATGCAATGCCGGCGGGCGGCGACCTCACGGTGCGCACCCGCAATGTGACCGCCGACGAGTGCAAGACTTTTCCCTACCGGGAACTCACTCCGGCGGACTATGTGGTGGCCGAGGTCGAGGACACCGGCAGCGGCATCGCGCCCGACGTGCTGAAGAAGATATTCGAACCGTTCTTCACCACCAAGGAAGTCGGCAAGGGCACCGGCCTTGGCCTGTCCATGGTCTACGGCATCATCAAGCAGACCGGCGGCTTTATCTTCTGCGATTCCGAGGTCGGCAAGGGTTCGGTCTTCCGCATCTTCCTGCCGCGCCACATCGCCGAGGCAAAGAAGGCAGGCGAACCCGGGGAAGCACCGGCAGCGGTGCCTGCCAAGTCGGCCGAGACAGGCAAGGATTTGTCCGGCTCGGCCACGGTGCTGCTGGTCGAGGACGAGGATGCGGTGCGCATGGGCGGCATGCGGGCACTGACCTCGCGCGGCTATACCGTGCACGAGGCGTCCTCCGGAGTCGAGGCGCTGGAAGTGTTCGAAGCGCTCGGCGGCAAGGTCGACATCGTGGTTTCGGATGTGGTGATGCCGGAGATGGACGGGCCGACGCTGCTCGGCGAACTGCGCAAGCGCCAGCCGGACATCAAGTTCGTCTTCGTGTCCGGCTATGCCGAGGATGCATTCGCCAGGAACCTGCCGGCGGACGCGCATTTCGGATTCCTGCCGAAACCGTTTTCGCTCAAGCAGTTGGCAACGATCGTCAAGGACATGCTGGAGTCTTAGGCCGTGAACCCATAAATCGGGAAATGGCCGAGATTGGTGGTTCCCGGAGGGCAGCTTAGGAGGCGGAATCGCCGAATAGCGGCCGTTCAGCAAATCCGAGCAGCAAGGTTTTTGCGATCTCTCGCGCCTTCGAGGCAAGCGCCTCATCCGGCAGTTCGCCGGCGGTCCAGAATGACAGGACCCCACGAAAGGCAAATGCGAGCTGCTCCGGCAAACTGCGCAGCGCCTCCTGCCTGCCGGCCGCGATCAAGCCTTCGCCCGCTCCAAGGGCCAGCGACCACAAGGTTGTGGAGTGCGCTAGGACCTTTCCGGGGGACGGGCCGGCCGTGCCGATCCATCCCATCACGGCCCGGTTTATCTCCGGCTCCTCCAGCATCACCTCGACCGCGGTATCGATGGCCAACAGCACGCGGCCTGCGGCATCGGCAGGCGGTGACATCCCGGCAAAGCGCTGGGCCATCGTATCGATCCGCCGCCGCGAAAGGGCATGCATGATCGCGGCCTTGCTCCCGAACTGATTGAACGGCGTCGCGAAACTGACTCCGGCCTCGGTGGCGAGGTCGCGCATCGAGAAATCGGCCTTACCCTGTCGGAGCAGTCGCTCCGCCGCATCGATCACACGCCGGCGAAGCGGCTCACCCCGCGTGGCGGTCGGAGCAACCTTGGTCTTGTTTGGTGTCATGCTGTTATCTATATCATGATATAGTTTCAATCATAGCCCGGAGTGAACCATGACTTCCACCCCTAAGACATTCCTCATCACCGGTGTCAGCTCCGGGCTGGGGCGAGCATTTGCAAGAGGCGCGCTTGAAGCGGGCCATCGGGTGATCGGCACCGTGCGGCGGGAAGCCGACGCCGAGATCTTCGCCGCGCTCGCGCCCGATCGCGCCCACCCGCTCTTGCTGGACGTGACCGATTTCGAGACGGTCCCGGCGGCTGTCACCGCGGCGGAACGGCAGGCGGGTCCAATCGACGTGCTGGTGAACAACGCCGGTTACGGCCATGAGGGCGTGCTGGAGGAGTCCTCCATGGACGATCTCCAGCGCCAGTTCGCCGCCAACGTCTCCGGGCCCGTCGCGATGATCAAGGCGGTGCTGCCGGGCATGCGCGAGCGGCGTCGCGGCCATATCATCAACGTCACGTCCATGGGCGGCTTCATCACCATGCCCGGGATCACCTTCTATTGCGGAAGCAAATTCGCGCTCGAAGGCATTTCCGAAGCGCTCGGCAAGGAAGTAGCAGGCTTTGGAATTCGGGTGACGGCGCTCGCTCCCGGCCAATTCCGCACGGATTGGGCCGGACGCTCGATGGATCGCACGCCGCGCAGCATTGCCGACTATGACGCGGTCATGGACCCGATCCGCGCCGCGCGACAGGCCAAGAGCGGCAACCAACCGGGCGATCCGGCCAAGGCCGCGCAGGCGTTGCTTGTGCTGGTCGATGCCGCGAACCCGCCGGTACGGCTGTTCCTGGGCGACGACGCGCTGGGGCTGGTCGACCAGAAGCTCGACGCGATGGGGAGCGAAATCAGCGCGTGGGAGGAGCTTTCGCGATCAACCAGCTTCGCATCATGAGCGCTTGGAGTGGGTCGGCTGATGAAGACGCGCCGCGCGTCTTCATCAGCCTGCAATTGGGGCGGCTCGACCTGACCGCCGGCCGAACATCCCGCCGAAGAGCAACCAAGTGAAGCCTTGCTTCAGCAAGCGGCTCTATCGCGAGTGCAACCTGATCGAGCGGTTCTTCTCTGAGCTGAAGCACTTCCGGCCTGTCGCCACCCGCTACGACAAGCTCGCCACCAACTTCCTCGCCATGGTCCAGCTCGCCTCGATGCGGCTGTGGCTCCGCGCTTATGAGTCTACGTCCAGAACAGTTCAGCTTTGATAGAGTCGCCGGCCGCTTTAACTCTTTGTTTTCGTGATATTGTCGTCCTGAAACGAAGTTTCCGTGTATTAGCGTTCCCGAATGCCTCTTGCGCAATACAGCGACAAGGCCATGATTGTGGATGAAACGGCAGGGACGAGCTGTTGACGCCACACATCGAAGCCAGCGAGGGTGACTACGCCGACATTGTGCTGTTGCCGGGCGACCCCCAGCGCGCCGAATGGATGGCCATGACATTCCTGGAGGCCCCGCGCTGCATCAACCGCCGGCGCGGGGCCCTTGGCTTCACTGGCCTGTTTCGTGGTCAGCCAATCAGCATCCAGGCGACCGGCATCGGCGGGTCCTCCTTTCTGATCTATGCGCATGAACTGCTGGACGGCTATGGCGTGCGGACCTTGATCCGTACTGGCACCTGCGGCGGGCTGACCGCTGACGTAAAACTGCGCAGCCTCGTCATCTCGCAATCGGTGCGGCCCGAAAGCGCCCGAAGCGGTCAGGTTTTCGGCCTCTATGACGCTGCAGCCGGGCCGGACCCGGCGCTGTTTGCTCGCGCATTGGCGAAGGCGGCCGAACTCGGCATCGACCATCGTGCCGGGCTGACGGCATGCAGCGACGTCTTCCACCATCCGGAGGGACGCGCCCGTTTTGCCGATGCGCAGGCAGCCGGCGCACTAGCCGTGGACATGGAGACCAGTGCGCTCTATCGCATTTCCAGGCATTTCGGGGCCCGTGCGCTATCGATCTGCACGGTGGTCGACGATATCGACAGCGGCGAACAGACCCAATATGCAGAGCGCCAGGATCTTTTTACCGACATGACGCGGCTGGCGCTGGAAATCGCCGCCGCCGATCGGCCCGGTGCGTGATAGGCCCGCCGAGCCGCCCCAGTTCCTGATGCATTCCGAACACAAAGCCGGGGGGCACTTTTCTGGATCTTCAGGCGGCTTCCCATTTCGGCGGCATCTGGTCTTCCATGCCCGGCCGGTGGCTGCGCAGATAGAGCGCGCAGGTGGTGCGCAGCATGGAGGCGAAGTTGGGAATCTCGCCATTGATCTCGATGGCCTCGTCATAGAGTTTCGAGATGAATTTCGGCGTCGTCAGGTCCTGGCTTTCGGCGATTTCGTCGAGCAGTGCCCAAAACGTCGCCTCAAGCTGGATGCTGGTCGAATATCCGTCGATGCGGATCGACCGGTTGATCTGACGATAACCTTCGGGGTCCTGGGCCGCAAATACCCTGCACATCCGACAACCTCCCACGTTCGTTGATTTTTGGCGTTGATTTTGGGTGGACAGATGCTTTTGCCGCCAGAGGCGACGCGGCCTTTGTCCCCGACAGCATTCTCAGGCAAAATCGGCTGAACAGCAATCGGACTTTCGTCCTTGCGATTGTCAGGCGAGTCGATCTTCGGAGCGTGGTAACCGGCTGCCACCATCTTTTGCCGTCGCCGCGCATAATCATCTTCGAAGCATCGAGTGGCGAGGACTGATTTGGCGAAGGCAATCCACACCATGATCCGGGTTCTCGACGAGACCCGCTCCGTCGATTTCTACAGAAATGCCTTCGGCCTCGATGTCGCCGAAAGGCTGGATTTCGACACGTTCACGCTCATCTACCTCAGCAATGCCGAGACGCAATTCGAAGTCGAACTGACCGTGAACAAGGGTCGGCAGGAGCCTTATGCGCTTGGCGATGGCTACGGCCATCTCGCGGTTTCGGTCGTCGATCTCGACGGCGAGCACGATCGGCTCGGCGCGCTCGGCCTCAACCCGAAGAAGATCGTCGAATTCAACCGTGACGGTTCGCTGATCGCACGCTTCTTCTTCATCGAGGATCCGGACGGCTACAGGATCGAGGTTCTGCAACGAGGAGGCAGGTTCCAATAGAGATCGCGGCCGCGCGTGCGCGGCGCCAGCCAAGGCATCCCATGGATGCAACCAGCAAGCAGGGAGGAAAATATGGTCACGATCTATGAAAGCAGACCCGGGCTTTCGCGGCGCGAGCTTCTGAAGCGCGGCGGCGTCGGAGCCTTGCTCGTCATTTCCGGCAGCGCGGTCATCAGCCCCGAACATGCTTGGGGCCTCGAAACGTCGGCGCTGAAGCCGGAGACGATGGCGACGCTGATCCAGATGGCGCGGGACGTCTACCCGCACGATCAGCTTCCCGACAAATATTACGCCATCGCGGTCAAGAGCCATGACGATCAGGCCGGCAAGGATGCCGCACATAGGGATCTCATCGAGAACGGCATCGCCGATCTCGACAAGAGGTCCGGCAAGGGCGGCTACCGGAACCTTGGTTGGGAGGATCAGCGTGTCGCAGTGCTGAAGCAGGTCGAAGCCACGCCTTTCTTCCAGGCGGTGCGCGGGGGCCTCGTCGTCAGCCTCTACAACCAGAAGGAGGTCTGGCCAGTCTTTGGCTATGAGGGCGAATCCTATTCCAAGGGCGGCTATATCGCGCGCGGCTTCGACGACATCGAGTGGCTCTGAGCCGCTCCTCTCGTCACCCAGCAAAATCGAAATCATGGGAGGAAACCATGGCAGCAGCGTTTGATCTGAAAAACGACAATTTGGTCGTCATCATCGGCTCGGGAGCCGGCGGCGGCACACTCGGCAATGAACTCGCCCAGAAGTGCATCGACGTCGTGATCCTGGAGGCCGGCGCTCGCCACGAATTCGACGACTTCATCAATGACGAGTGGGACTCCTTTGCCCAACTCGCCTGGAAAGACAAGCGCACGACTTCGGGCGACTGGCGCGTGGCCAGGGATTTTCCGAACCTGCCGGCCTGGATCGTGAAATCGGTCGGCGGCTCGACCACGCACTGGGCCGGCGCTTCGCTGCGCTTCCAGGAGCATGAGTTCAAGACCGCCTCGACCTACGGCAAGGTGGAGGGCGCGAACCTGCTCGATTGGCCGGTGACACTGGCCGAGATGGAGCCTTATTACGCCAAGGCCGAAGCCAAGATGGGCGTCACCGGCACCAATGACTGGCCGAGGCTGCCGGGCAACAATAATTTCAAGCTGTTGAAGGCTGGCGCCGACAAGCTCGGCTACAAGGAATGCCACACCGGCAACATGGCGATCAATTCGGTCGAGCGTGACGACCGGATGTCCTGCCAGCAGACCGGCTTCTGCTTCCAGGGCTGCAAATGGGGCGCCAAATGGTCGACGCTCTACACCGAGATCCCGAAAGGCGAAGCGACAGGCCATCTCGAGGTGAGGCCGAACGCCATGGCCGTCAAGATCAACCATGACGCCTCGGGAAAGGTGACCGGCGTCGTCTATGCCGACAAGGACGGCAAGCTGCAGGAGCAGAAGGCCCGCATCGTCGCCGTCGCCGGCAATTCGATTGAAAGCCCGCGCCTGCTGCTCAATTCGGCTTCGAGCAAGTTCCCTGACGGCCTCGCCAATTCATCGGGGCAGGTGGGCAAGAACTACATGCGCCACACCACCGGCTCGGTTTATGCCATCTTCGACAAACCGGTGCACATGTATCGCGGCACCACGATGGCCGGCATCATCCGCGACGAGGCGCGGCATGATCCATCGCGCGGTTTCGTCGGCGGCTACGAATTCGAGACGCTTTCGCTCGGCCTGCCGTTTATGGCGGCCTTCCTCGATCCCGGCGCTTGGGGCCGCTCCTTCACCACCGCACTCGACCACTACGACCACATGGCAGGGCTGTGGATCGTCGGCGAGGACATGCCGCGCGAAGAAAACCGCATCACGCTGCATGCCGACGAAAAGGACGAGCACGGCATGCCGATCGCCGATGTGCATTTCGACGATCATCCCAACGATACGGCGATGCGCGATCATGCCTACAAACAGGCCACGGCGCTCTACGATGCGGTTGGAGCGACGCGTACTTTCCCGACGCCGCCTTATCCTTCCACCCATAATCTCGGCACAAACCGGATGAGCGAGAAGGCGGCCGAAGGCGTCGTCAACAAGCACGGCCAGACGCACGACATCAATAACCTGTTCGTTTCCGACGGCAGCCAGTTCACGACAGGCGCGGCCGAGAACCCGACGCTGACGATCGTCTCGCTGGCGATCCGGCAGGCCGATTACATCGCCAGCCAAATGTCAGCGAGAAGCATCTAGTTCCACCTCCCGACTGCCTGCTGGCGCGGAGCCCCGACCGGGGTTCCGCGCCATTTTTCTCGACTTTCAGCCCTTGGTGCAGGTCGAGGCGGTGAAGGCGCCGTCGGGCTGTCTCATGATGATGTCGAACGAGGGCGGGCCCTGACCATCCAGAGTTGCCTGAGTGAGGGACAACGAGTTGCCGCCGGCGGTGTAGCCGCCGAGCGGTCCCAGCCAGGAGATCACCCCATTTGCGTCCATCTGGTAATTGTAGCCCTGCTGGGCGGTCCCGAAGGTGACTGGGCCGGTATAGACGTTTCCCTTGATGGTGATGTCGCCGAGGTTGAGGAACATGCCGAGCAGGTAGACCTCGCAATGATAAATGCCGTCGGGCATCTTGCCGTCGCTGAAGTCGGCTCGCGCCGCCCCGGTCGCCGCCGCCAGAAACAATAGGCCGGTAGAGATGCGTGAAATTCCGGATGCCATGACGTCGCTCGGTTGAGGGGCGAACTTGCCCCATTTGTGTGCCGTACCGCAATATCTGTCGCGTGCGGCCCGCGTCCGGAGATCAAAATCTAGGCATTTGGAGAAATTGGACGAAAATTAGGCAAAAACCGTGTGCGCTGCGCAAATTTCCCTCAACCAATTTTTAACCGGCCCTCACGCTTTCTCTAAGCACGATATGTCAATCCACTGATAATATTGAGCATTAACTCCTTCCACGAAACCGCCTCGGCGATTGGCATGGGGGTTGCTTCGTAGTGTTGCGTTGCAATCAATCAGCTTGGGAGTGTCAGGCATGAGGGGTAATTTCTCGACAATAACAAAAATGTTTTCGGCGGGCGTGGTCGCTGCCGGCCTGTCGATGTCGGCGCCCGCGAAGGCGGCCGACGACACGATCAAGGTCGGCATCCTCCATTCGCTGTCCGGCACGATGGCGATTTCGGAGACGACGCTGAAGGATGCCATGCTGATGCTCATCGACGAGCAGAATGCCAAGGGAGGCCTGCTCGGCAAGAAGCTCGAAGCGGTCGTCGTCGATCCGGCGTCCAACTGGCCGCTCTTCGCCGAGAAAGCGCGCGAGCTGATCTCCAAGGACAAGGTCGCGGCGGTGTTCGGCTGCTGGACCTCGGTGTCGCGCAAATCGGTGCTGCCGGTGTTCTCGGAACTCGACAACATCCTGTTCTATCCCGTCCAGTATGAGGGCGAGGAGAGCGAGCGCAACGTGTTCTATACGGGCGCGGCGCCGAACCAGCAGGCCATTCCGGCCGTCGACTATCTGATGAGCGAGGATGGCGGCTCGGTGAAGCGATGGGTGCTGGAAGGCACCGACTATGTCTATCCCCGCACCACCAACAAGATCCTCGAGGCCTATCTGAAGGCCAAGGGCGTCGCGGCGGAAGACATCATGGTCAACTACACGCCGTTCGGTTTCTCGGACTGGCAGACCGAAGTCTCGGCAATCAAGAAGTTCGGTTCGGCCGGCAAGAAGACCGCCGTCGTCTCCACCGTCAACGGCGACGCCAACGTGCCGTTCTACAAGGAACTGGGCAACCAGGGCATCAAGGCCGAGGACATCCCGGTCATGGCCTTCTCGGTCGGCGAGGAGGAGCTTGCCGGTCTCGACACGGCGCCGCTGGTCGGCCATCTCGCCGCCTGGAACTACTTCGAGAGCGTCGACACGCCCGAGAACAAGAAGTTCATCGCCGACTGGCACAAGTTCATCAAGAACGACAAGCGCACCACCAACGACCCGATGGAGGCCCACTATATCGGCTTCAACATGTGGGTGAAGGCGGTCGAGAAGGCCGGCACCACCGATCCGGACAAGGTGATTGACGCCATGGTCGGCGTCTCGGTGCCGAACCTGACCGGCGGCTATTCGACGATGATGCCGAACCATCACATCACCAAGCCGGTGCTGATCGGTGAAATCCAGGCCGACGGCCAGTTCGAGACGGTCTCGCGCACGCCGGGGCTGGTGATGGGCGACGAGTGGTCGGATTACCTGCCCGACTCCAAGGACTTGATCTCCGATTGGCGGGCGCCTCTGTCCTGCGGCAACTTCAATGTCGCCACCGGCAAATGCGGCGGCAAGGGCACAAACTGATCCTCCCGGGCTGGACCTTCAGGTCCATGCCCATGACCGCGAGCGTCCGGACGGTTCCTTCGCCGTCCGGACGTCCAACTCAACCCTGAAGAGTCGCCTGACGCCGATGAACCTTTTCCGCGCACTTGGCCTGACACTGCTGTTCTTGCTGGCGACGCTGTCGTCATCGGGCGCCGGCGAAGCCGATCTGCGTGGCATCATCGCCAAGTTCGCCGCCGCCAAGGGTTTTTCGGAGACGGGAGCTGTCGTTCACGACCTGGCGGCGACCGGCGATCCGGCAGTGGAGTGGCCTCTTGCGGCACTCGCCGATGGCAATCTTTACATCCGCAAGATCGATTCCCTGGTCTTCGTCGGCAAGGAAGGCGGCGAACGGGTCCAGCTTTTCGACCCGCTGAGCGGTGAGCCATCCGGTGAAGCAGCCAAGGACGACATCACCAAGATCAAGGTCAACAACACGCTGCGCCGCACCATCCGCGATGCGCTGGGCACGCTGACGCTTGGCGCCAAGGATCCGGCCGTGCGGCTCGCCGCCGCCGACACCATGTTCAAGACGCCCGATTCCGCAAACATCGAGCCGCTCGACGCTGCGATCGCCAATGAGACGGTCGCCAGTGTCAAGACCTTGCTGGAACAGGCTCGTGCCGCGTCGATTCTGAGCTCGGATCGGCCTGATGCCGACAAGCTCGCGGCAATCGCCCTGATCGGCGCGCGCGGCGACCGCGATGCGGTATCGCTGCTCACCTCGGCAGGGGCCAATGCCTTGGGCGCAGTGCAGGAAGCCGCGACGGCGGCTATCGCCAACATCAATTCGACGCTGGCCCTGTGGGACGCCGGACAGAACATCTGGTATGGCATTTCGCTGGGCTCGGTGCTGCTGCTGGCAGCGATCGGGCTTGCCATCACCTTCGGCGTCATGGGCGTCATCAACATGGCGCATGGCGAGATGGTGATGCTCGGCGCCTACACGACCTTCGTCGTCCAGCAGGTGATCCGCACGTCGTTTCCCGGCCTGTTCGACTGGTCGCTGGTCATCGCGCTGCCACTTGCCTTCCTGGTCGCGGGGCTTGTCGGCCTCGCCATCGAGCGCGGCATTATCCGCTTCCTCTACGGCCGGCCGCTGGAGACGCTGCTGGCGACATGGGGCGTTTCGCTGATCCTGCAGCAGGCAGTGCGCTCGATCTTCGGGCCAACCAACCAGGAGGTCGGCAATCCCTCCTGGATGTCGGGTTCGTTCGATGTCGGCCAGCTTGCCATCACCTGGAACCGGCTCTGGATCCTGGTCTTCGCGCTTAGCGTCTTTGCCGTGCTGCTCTATGTGATGAAGCGCACCCCCTGGGGCCTACAGATGCGCGCCGTCACCGCCAACCGCCGCATGGCCGCCTCTATGGGCATCAGGACGCCATGGGTCGACGCGCTGACCTTCGCGCTCGGCTCCGGCATTGCCGGCATTGCCGGCGTGGCGCTCAGCCAGATCGACAATGTCTCGCCCAATCTCGGCCGCGGCTACATCATCGACAGTTTCATGGTCGTCGTCTTCGGCGGCGTCGGCAATCTGTGGGGCACGCTGGTCGGCGCCTTTTCGCTGGGCATCGTCAACAAGTTCCTGGAACCCTATGCCGGCGCCGTGCTCGGCAAGATCGTCGTGCTGGTGCTGATCATCCTGTTCATCCAGAAGCGCCCGCGCGGCCTGTTCGCGCTCAAGGGCAGGGCGGTGGAAGCATGATGTCGGGACGCTTCTTCGCCGCGGGCGCGGACCGCCGCATCGCCATCACCATTTTCATCCTGCTCGCGGCCGCGATCGTCGGCCCTCTGCTCAATCTTGCTGTGTCACCGACGAGCGCCTTCTACGTCCCGCCCTATATCGTGGCGCTGACCGGCAAATATCTCTGCTACGCGCTGCTTGCCTTGGCGCTCGATCTTGTCTGGGGCTATTGCGGCATCCTTTCGCTCGGCCACGGCGCCTTCTTCGCGCTCGGCGGCTACGCGATGGGCATGTATCTGATGCGCCAGATCGGCCCGCGCGGCGTCTATGGCAACCCGATCCTGCCTGATTTCATGGTATTCCTGAACTACAAGGAGCTGCCCTGGTTCTGGACCGGCTTCGACCATTTCTGGTTCGCCGGCCTCATGGTGCTCGCGGTGCCCGGCCTGCTCGCCTTCGTCTTCGGCTGGTTCGCCTTCCGCAGCCGCGTCACAGGCGTCTATCTCTCGATCATCACACAGGCGATGACCTATGCGCTGCTGCTCGCCTTCTTCCGCAACGACATGGGCTTCGGCGGCAACAACGGCCTGACCGATTTCAAGGACATTCTGGGCTTCAACGTCCAGGCCGACGTGACCCGCTCGGCGCTGTTCGCGGCCAGCGCGGTGATGCTTGCGCTCGGCGTCTTCGTCACCTGGGCGATCGTCGGCTCCAAATACGGCAAGCTGCTGATGGCGGTGCGCGATGCCGAAAGCCGCACCCGCTTCCTCGGCTGGCGGGCTGAGAATGTGAAGTTGTTCGCCTTCACGGTTTCAGCTGTCATGGCCGGCGTCGCGGGCGCGCTTTACGTGCCGCAGGTCGGCATCATCAATCCGGGCGAATTCGAACCCTCCAATTCGATCGAGGTGGTGATCTGGGCCGCGGTCGGCGGGCGCGGCACCATCATCGGGCCGATCATCGGTGCGCTGCTGGTCAACGCCGGAAAATCCTGGTTCACCGGCGTGCTGCCTGAACTGTGGCTGTTCGCACTCGGCGGCGTGTTCGTCGCCGTGACGCTGCTCTTGCCGAAAGGCATCATCGGCATGTGGGATAGCCGGCGCGGCAACGCCAAGGCGCTGCGCGCGGCATCGTTGGCCGAGGAGGCCGGCGCCGATGGTGAAATCGCGCCGTCCAAAGTCGTGCAGGCGGCGGCCAGAACACCCGGCGAATGGTCCTCGTCCAGCCTCGAACCACAGCCGGCGGAGTAACGAGCGATGTCGAAGTCGAACACCATTCTCTATCTCGACGGGGTCTCGGTTTCCTTCGACGGCTTTCGCGCCATCAACAATCTGTCGCTGGTGCTCGACAAGGGGGAGATGCGCGCCATCATCGGCCCCAACGGCGCCGGCAAGACCACGATGATGGACATCGTCACCGGCAAGACACGGCCCGACGAGGGCGAGGTGTTCTTCGACGGCCAGGTCGATCTCACCAGGCATGACGAGGCCGAGATCGCCATGATGGGCATCGGCCGCAAATTCCAGAAGCCGACGGTTTTCGAAAGCCATACGATCGAGGAAAATTTGATGCTGGCGCTGAAGGGGCCGCGCTCGATCTTCCCGGCGCTGTTCCATCGACGCTCGCCCGCCGAGACGCGGCAGATCGATGACATCCTCGGGACCATCCGGCTCGGCGACAAACGCGACGAGCTCGCCGCCAATCTCAGCCATGGGCAGAAGCAGTGGCTGGAGATCGGCATGCTCCTGGCGCAGGATCCGAAGCTGCTGCTGGTCGACGAGCCGGTCGCCGGCATGACCGACGCCGAAACCGAGGAAACCGCGCGCCTGCTCAAGGAGATCGCCCGCGACCATTCGGTGATCGTCGTCGAGCATGACATGCATTTCGTGCGCGAGCTCGGCGTCAAGGTCACCTGCCTGCATGAGGGCTCGGTGCTTTCAGAAGGCACGCTCGATTTCGTATCTGCCGATGAACGCGTCGTCGAAGTCTATCTGGGGAGATGAGCATGGTTTGGCGGGTGCAATTCCATCGCTTCGATCTTGCCTTCCTCCGGTTCTGGAGAAGGCGCTGACATGCTCGAAGTTTCCGATGCCACGCTCCACTACGGCGCCGCCCAGGCGCTGCGCGGCGTGTCGCTGAAGGCGGGCGCCGGCAAGATCACTTGCGTGCTCGGCCGCAATGGCGTCGGCAAGACCAGTTTGATGAGATCGATCGTCGGCCACCACAGGCTGACGAGCGGAAGCGTTGCCTTCGAGGGGAAGGCGCTCGACCGGAGCGCGGCGTATGACCGCGCCCGGTCGGGCATCGCATTCGTGCCGCAGGGCAGGGAGATCTTTCCGCTGCTCAGCGTGCGGGAAAACCTTGAATCGGGATTCTCGCCCCTGAAACGGGCCGACCGCAACGTGCCGGCGCATGTCTTCGAATTGTTTCCGGTGCTCAAGCAGATGCTTGGCCGCCGCGGCGGCGATCTCTCCGGCGGCCAGCAGCAGCAGCTCGCCATCGGCAGGGCGCTGGTGATGCGGCCCAAGCTTCTGGTGCTCGATGAGCCGACGGAAGGTATCCAGCCGTCTGTTATCAAGGACATCGGCCGCGCCATCCGCTATTTGCGCGACCAGGCCGGCATTGCGGTTCTTCTCGTGGAGCAATATCTCGACTTCTGCCGCGAACTCGCCGACGAAGTCAACATCATGGACCGCGGCCAGATCGTCCATACTGGTCCTGCCGAAGATCTCGACCGGGCGGATGTCAGGAAGTTCCTGACGGTGTAAATCCATCTCCTGATGAAAGATTACTCAATCTTTCTTCAACACCCGCTGGCAGGCTCAATACTACATGCTAGTCTTCCGATGGCTTTGTGAGTCGGCCGCTTCCGTATCAGTCTGGTTTGTCGCAGATCGAGGTGGGCGACGGGCAAGTTCCGCGCAAGCATGCGTTCCTAGCATCCTCCCTGCGATCTCTGTCGTTCAACGCGTTTGGGCATACAGGCCAAGGGGCAGCCATGGAACGTTACGTCGAGGACTACCAGAAGCGGCGGCTCACAGAGCGCGTCGACATCATCACAGCCATCAACATTCTGAAGTCCCAGGGCTATGACCACGACGAGCTGATCGAGGAGATCACCAAGGTCTTCTATGTCGACCTCGATGCCTTCAATGAAATTGTCATGGCGGCGTAAAAGCCGCATTCGGCCATTCAACAATGATGGGCACGGCATTGATGCGCTTGGTCAGCTAGCGCGCCGGAATGGAGAGGCGGTGACGCGGTTGCGGCCGCCGCGCTTGGCGGCATAGAGCGCCTTGTCGGCGGCGCTGAGCACCTTGTCGAAGCTCAGGCCCTCTTTGGTGCCGAAAGCAAAGCCGGCGCTGACGGTGCACGTCAGGGGACCGTTCTCGGTGTCGATGCGGCGCGCGGCGAACGAGGTTCGTATCGCCTCGGCCGTGTTTTCCACTGTTTCGGGCAAAGTCCGCTTCAGCACCACCGCGAACTCCTCGCCCCCCATGCGCGCGGCGACATCGGTCGGGCGAAGGTTGCCGGCAAGCTCCTTGGCGAACACTTTCAGCACCTCATCGCCCGTCGCGTGGCCGAACTGGTCGTTGATGGCCTTGAAGCTATCGAGGTCGAACACGACCACGGCGGTAAAGGCGCCGACGGGAGAATCGCCAAAGAGGTCGAACAGCGCGCGGCGGTTGAGCAGGCCGGTCAGCTGATCCGTCAGCGCGTTGCGGCGGTGATGCCCCGCCAGACGCCCCTGGTTGAGGGCCAGCGACAAGGCGCCGATGCCGGTCATGCTGGCGATGACGACGATGAGGCTGAGATCCTCGGCCCAGTTCCTTGGCGCATGGCTCAGGATCAGCTTGCCGTCCCATGCCAAAACCGTCGCGCAGAGCAGGAAGGACATGGCGGTCGCCGAATAGAGTGCGGCGGCGCCGATGGTAAGCGCTGGGGCCTCGGCGCGGCCCTTCCAGTATTCGGCGGCGGTTGCGAACAGGAGCAGGGCCGCGAACAGATTCTCGAACATGAAGCCGAGCCCGTCATAGCCGAGAGCCATGGGCGGCAGCGCCACCGCCAGCGAAATGCCGCTGCCGATTAAAATCCTGGAGACCGGCGAGCCGCCGCTTCTGAATTGGTAGGCGGCGCCCAGCATCATGGAGAAGCCGACCAGCAGCAAGGTGAAGGTGGCGATGCCGAGGCCGCGCCTGGGCGCGTCGATATAGGCGTCATAGGTGAAGACCTCGCCCACCACCAGCAAGGCGCTGAGCGCCCAGGTGAGCAGGAACTTGTCGGTGCGGGCGGTGAGCCATGTGCCGAACAGCGTCAGGCTCAGGCAGGCAGCGGAGAAACCGACCGCCAGCAGAAGTGAGTTGTAGTCGAGCGACATGCCCCTCGTTCCTTGCCCGCGACGACCCTGCAGCCTGACGTTGCTGGAGTCATGACGCAAGGAAGTGTCGATAAGGTTACGATCGCGGCGAAAAAGCCAAGCTTGCACGGCGTTAGAGGACTACCGCCGACAGGAGCAGAACCGCACCGACCGCCATCATCAGCAGACCCGGCCAATTCTGTGACACGCCTAGGAAACCGAGGCCGCGCCGGCGTGGCTCAAGCGTCGGGGCCTGCCTTGCGAGATTTGGCATCCGTCGATCCGAAGCTGCAGGTGCCGGATCGCTGAGCCGTCCACGCCTGAGAGCTGCGCCCGCCATATACACAACGCCGGCGACGATGAGAAACGCACCGATAAGGATGACAGCCATCCTTCCTCGCTTTTCTGCTGGTTTTCCCGCGCGGGAACCCGCCACCAAGGCAAAACGACGATGACGCCTTGAGGTTCCGACAGAGGCTGTTGACGCCGGCAATTCATGCAAATGGAAATAGCCGCAGAGGCTTGCCGCTTAGCTGGTTTCTGTCACTCGCTTCATCAGCGCCATGGCGCCGAAGGGCGCGCGCACCTTGCCCTCGGTGATGAAGTAGACGAACACGTCGCGCGGTTGCACCGGCGCGTCGGTAGCAGGGTCGGCGCGCCGCAAATCGGCCGGCTGCTTGCCTTCCGCCCAGACCTTGGCCCGCGCCGCCCATTCATCGAGGCCTTTTGGCGTGTAGCAGTCGGGATTGTCATCCGAGCCGGTCTGCAGCCGCGCATAGATGAAATCGCCGGTGATATCGGCGATATCAGGATATTTGGCGTGATCGGCATAGACGATGGCCGCCTTGTATTTGCGCGCGAGGGCCGCGAATTCCGGCACGACAAAGCTGTCGTTGCGAACTTCGAGCGCGTGGCGCAACGCGACACCGTCTTGGCTTTCCGGCAACAACTTCAGAAAAGCCTCGAAATCGTCGGGATCGAATTTCTTTGTCGGCGCGAACTGCCAAAGGATCGGCCCAAGCTTATCGCCGAGCGCGGCGACGCCGGAGCCAAGGAAACGCATCATCGATTCACCGGCTTCGCCCAGCACGCGGCGGTTGGTGACGAAGCGGTTGCCCTTCAGCGAGTAGACGAAACCGTCGGGGGCCTCATTGGCCCATTTGACGAAGGTCGGTTCCTTGAAGCTGGAATAGTAGGTGCCGTTGACCTCGATGCTCGGTACCTGCCGGCTGGCGTATTGCAACTGCTTGGCCTTGGGGAGTTTTTCCGGGTAGAAGGACGTGTCCCACGGCTCGAAGGTCCAGCCGCCCATGCCGGCGCGGATTGTTCCCGATTTGCTCATTGTCGTCCTCCCGTTTCAGAAGTCTGGCCGCGTTCAGAAAAATCAGGCCATCGTGACCTCGTCGACCGGCTTTGCCATGTCGACGAGCACCCATCCTGGCCGGTAGGGATTGGGCCGGCGACCCGTTTCGCGATAGCCGTAGGCCAAATAGAGCGCGATGTTGCGCTCCATTTTCGCATTGGTGTAGAGCCGCACCTCCGGCACGCCCCACAGGCGCGCCTGCTGATCCGCATGTTTCAACAATGCGATGCCGAAGCCCTTGCCCTGAAATCCTGGCGCCACCGCGACGGAGAAGATCATCGCGTGGTCTTCGTGCCGCTCCAGGACGATCAGCCCGGCCAGGTCGCCGCCGCTCTCCAGCAGCCAGGCCTCGCCGCGTTCGATGCGCGGCGCATAGTCTTCGGTGACCGGGATCGGCGGCGCGCCCAACAGCGCGGTGTAGGGCGCGTAGGCATCCGTGGTCAGAGTCATGACGGCGGTGACATCCGGGGCGAGGGCTTTCCTGATCTTCATTCCGGAGGTTCCCAACGCCAGCCCGCCATCACTCCGCTGCTTCGCGCTTGCCTCCGGGGCGTCGCTCCAGCAATTCCTTGAGGAATTGGCCGGTGTAGCTGCGTTTTTCGCGCACGATCGCTTCCGGCGTGCCGGAGGCGACCAGCTCGCCGCCGCCGTCGCCACCCTCGGGGCCGAGGTCGAGCACCCAGTCGGCGGTCTTGATCACTTCGAGATTGTGCTCGATCACCACCACCGTGTTGCCCTGGTCGACCAGTTCGTGCAGCACTTCCAGCAGCTTGGCGACATCGTGAAAGTGCAGGCCAGTGGTCGGCTCGTCTAGGATATAGAGCGTCTTGCCGGTCGCCTTGCGCGACAGCTCCTTGGCGAGTTTTATCCGCTGCGCCTCGCCGCCCGACAGCGTCGTCGCCTGCTGGCCGATATGGATGTAGCCGAGGCCGACCTGCTTCAGCGTGTCGAGCTTATCGCGCACGCCGGGCACGGCGGCGAAAAAATCGACGCCTTCCTCGACCGTCATGTCGAGCACGTCGGCGATCGACTTGCCCTTGAACAGCACGTCGAGCGTCTCTCTGTTATAGCGCTTGCCGTGGCAGACGTCGCAGGTGACGTAGACGTCGGGCAGGAAGTGCATCTCGATCTTGATGACGCCGTCGCCCTGGCAGGCCTCGCAGCGGCCGCCCTTGACGTTGAAGGAGAAGCGGCCCGGTTGGTAGCCGCGCGCCTTGGCTTCCGGCAGGCCCGCGAACCAGTCGCGGATCGGCGTGAAGGCGCCGGTATAGGTGGCGGGGTTGGAGCGCGGGGTCCGTCCGATCGGCGACTGGTCGATGTCGATGACCTTGTCGAGGAACTCCAGGCCCTCGATGCGGTCGTGCTCGGCCGGATGCTCGCGCGAGCCCATGATGCGGCGCGAGGCCGCCTTGAACAGCGTTTCGATCAGGAAGGTCGATTTGCCGCCGCCCGATACGCCTGTGACGGCGGTGAAGGTGCCGAGCGGAATTTCGGCGGTGACGTTCTTCAGATTGTTGCCGCGTGCGCCGACGACTTTCAGGCGGCGGTTCTTCTTCGCCTCGCGGCGAACCGCAGGTGTCGCCACTTCGAGCTCGCCCGAAAGGTATTTGCCGGTGATCGAATTCGGGTTGGCCATCACCTGCTGAGGCGTGCCCTGGGCAATGATTTCGCCGCCATGGATGCCGGCGGCCGGGCCGATGTCGACGACGTAGTCGGCATGCAGGATGGCATCCTCGTCATGCTCGACCACGATGACCGTGTTGCCGATGTCGCGCAGGTGCTTCAGCGTGTCGAGCAGGCGCGCATTATCACGCTGGTGCAGGCCGATCGACGGTTCGTCCAGCACGTAGAGCACGCCGGTGAGGCCGGAGCCGATCTGCGATGCCAGCCGGATGCGCTGGCTCTCGCCGCCCGACAGCGTGCCGGAATTGCGCGACAAAGTGAGATAGTCGAGGCCGACGTCGTTGAGGAAGCGCAGCCGCTCGCGGATTTCCTTGAGCACGCGCACGGCGATCTCGTTCTGCTTGTCGTTGAGCTGCGCCGGCAGGTCGGTGAACCACTGGTCGGCCTTGCGGATCGACTGTTCGGTCACTTCGCCGATGTGCTTGCCCGCGATCTTCACCGCCAGCGCTTCCGGCTTCAGCCTGTAGCCACGACAGGCCGGGCAGGGGGTGGCCGACATGAAGCGCTCGATTTCCTCGCGCATCCAGGCGGATTCGGTCTCTTTCCAGCGCCGCTCGAGGTTGGGGATGACGCCCTCGAAGGTCTTGGTCGTTTTGTAGGAGCGCAGGCCGTCATCATACTGGAAGGTGATCTCGCGCTCGCCTGTGCCGCGCAGGATGGCTTCCTGGGCTTCCCCGGTCAAATCCTTGAACTTGTCGCCGAGCTTGAAGCCGTAAGCCTTGCCGAGAGCCTCCAGCGTCTGCACGTAGTAGGGTGAAGTCGATTTCGCCCATGGGCTGACGGCGCCGTCGCGCAGCGAGACGTTCTCGTCGGGGACGACCAGATTGGGATCGATGGCGCGCTGGCTGCCCAGCCCGTCGCAGGTCGGGCAGGCGCCGAACGGGTTGTTGAACGAGAACAGCCTGGGCTCGATCTCGGGAATGGTGAAGCCGGAGACCGGACAGGCGAATTTTTCCGAGAACAGGATGCGCTCATGCGTCTCGTTCTTCGACTTGTTGACCGAATCCTCGCCCGTCTGACTGGCATCGAGCGGCTTATCGGCGAACTCCGCCACCGCCAGCCCCTCCGCGAGCTTCAGCGCGGTCTCCATGGAATCGGCAAGGCGCGTTGCGAGGTCGCCACGCACGACGATGCGATCCACGACCACGTCGATGTCGTGCTTGTATTTCTTGTCGAGTGGCGGCACATCAGCGATCTCATAGAAGACGCCGTCGACCTTGACGCGCTGAAATCCCTTTTTCTGCAGCTCGAGCAATTCCTTGCGGTACTCGCCTTTGCGGCCGCGCACGATCGGCGCCAGGATGAACAGGCGCGTGCCTTCCTCGACCGCCAGCACGCGATCGACCATCTGCGACACCGTCTGGCTCTCGATCGGCAGTCCGGTGGCGGGCGAATAGGGTACGCCGACACGCGCGAATAGAAGCCGCATGTAGTCGTATATCTCGGTGACGGTGCCGACCGTCGAGCGCGGGTTCTTCGAAGTGGTCTTCTGCTCGATGGAGATGGCCGGCGAAAGGCCGTCGATCTGGTCGACATCCGGCTTCTGCATCATTTCGAGGAATTGCCGCGCATAGGCCGACAGGCTCTCGACATAGCGGCGCTGGCCTTCGGCATAGATGGTGTCGAAGGCAAGCGACGATTTGCCGGAGCCCGACAGGCCCGTCATGACGATCAGGCTGTCACGCGGCAGGTCGAGATCGACATTCTTCAGATTGTGTTCGCGCGCCCCGCGAATGGAAAGATATTTATGGTCGGCCATTGCCGGTCGCCGCCTCAGATCTGGAATTTGTGGGATCGGCGGGTTTTCCCCGGCCGTCCCCTATGTAGGTATTTTTGCCGCCGCGTCGAGAGACGCCACAATTCTCGACCAAGTCGTTTAACCGTCTTTCGCACGAACGGGCAAGCGGAAAGAACAAAGACCGAACACGCTCCTGACAAAAGCGGTGGAGCAGGCGGCGTGGTTCCCATCAGGGGATATGTCGCTCGATCACAATTTTTCCGATCGGACATCGAGCGGTTGACGTCCCCGGCTGAGGGGAGCAGACTCCACACGTCAATGAAGCCGGCTGTCTTTCGATGGCCTCGCCGCCCAAAGGCGGCCTGCGAGACGCCGCGGGCTACTGCGATCAGTGCTTCTGACGACGATTGTCGCAACGGACACAGGAGTGGAGCATGACGCCACCGGACAGTCCCTTGAGGCTCCAGCAGTGACTGGAGCCGCGGCAGGCATGAATGCCAGGGAGACGCGAGCGCCTTCCGACGTGACCCTGCCGGATGCACCAAAATCAGAGACTACTGGTCGGATCGTCGGCTGAACGCCGCGAAGCATCCGAAATCGAAAGCCGGTAAAACATTCCCGGCGAAAGATTGGATTATAGATCCAGAAAAGCCCCGTCCGTTTGCTAAAAGCACGGCGGGGCTGCTCTTTTGGGGGAACGCGCAGGTACTGACGGCCCCGACATGTCAGCTACCGCGGCGGTTTGATCCCGCCAGCGCCGACATCGACCGTGATGCTGCCGGAAATACTGACATCGGTATCGCCGATCTTGAACCGGCCGTTACCGTTGGCGGGGGAGGCGTCATCGGGTTCGGGCTGCGGGGCCGGCTTGGCGATGCGATAATCGCCGGCCACACCGGGCAGGCTGCCTTTCTGGCTGTCGTTGGCAAAGGCGCCGCCGGCCAGCATGAGCGCACCGGCGAAAATAGTGACGGCAAGACGCCAAGGTCGGAATAAGCGGCTGTCGATCATCGGGCGGTTATAGCGCCGCCCCGCCGAGGTGGCCAGACCGGCGGTCATCAAATCGCCGGACGGCGGGGCGTCGCAATTCATCGTGCTTGTGCCGGTCACGCCGCCTTTTTGCGGGTATCGTAGACATGATCGACGAGACCCCATGCCTTCGCTTCCTCGGCGGTCATGAAATAGTCCCGGTCGAGCGTGCGCTCGACCTCTTCATAGGTGCGGCCGCAATGACGCGCATAGAGTTCGGTCATCTGCCGCTTGGTGCGCAGGATGCCTTCGGCGTGACGCTGGATGTCCGATGCCTGACCCTGGAAGCCGCCCAGCGGCTGGTGCAGGACGAGGCTGGCGTTGGGCAGCGCGATGCGCCGTCCCGGCGTGCCAGCCATCAGCAGGAACGAAGCCATCGAGGCGGCAAAGCCCATGCACACCGTCGACACCGGACAGCTGACATATTGCATCGTGTCGTAGATGGCGAAGCCGCTGGTCACCACGCCGCCAGGCGAGTTGATGTAAAGCGAGATCTCCTTGTCGGGATTATCCGATTCCAGCGACAGAAGCTGGGCGCAGACCAGCGCCGACATGCCGTCGTTGATCTCGCCGTTGATAAAGACGATGCGCTCGCGCAGCAGCCGCGAGAAAATGTCGAAGGCGCGCTCGCCGCGGCTCGACTGCTCGATCACCATCGGCACCAGATTGGCAAAACCGGTCATCGTCTCTCTCCGTTTTTCATGTGTCGGCCACTCAAGCGGCGCGCTGCAGAAGGCAAAATGAATTGGCTGCGGGGCGGCGGCCGGAGGCACGCGCAGCGAATGAAAGCCGGCAGCCGGCGCCTGCCATGGTCACCATGGGCCTGGCGGCGGATGTCGCCGCACGGGCAAAGCCTTCATGGATAATATGCAGATGCGTGCCGCCCGAAACGGTGCGGGCGAGCGTGAAGGTGACGATGCTGTCGAGCGGGTTCCGTTCCTCGTCGGGCCGCGGCTGTTCCCGCCAGGAATAGCGAAGCCTTTTTCCGGGCTCGGCATCGAGGATCTCGCATTCGATCGGCGCATCCGGCCCGGCAAAGGCGAAATTGCTGCCGATCTCAGGATTGATGTCGTTGGGCATCATCCAGGCCGCAAGCAATTCGGGCACGGTCAGCGCCCGCCATACCTTTTCCGGCGGCTCGGGGAGATCGCACTCGAACTCGATCGCGTCGGGGGCGGTCCGCGCAGGGCTTTCGTCGGTCACTGGTGCGTGCGTCATTGGTCCATGTCCTTGAGAACCGTCCTCAGTTTTTCGATGCGCTCGGGCCAGAACGTCCGGTAGCGTTCGATCCAGCCAAGCAGCGGGTCGAGCCCTTGCGGATCGGCGCGGTAATAGGCGTTGCGGCCCGCCCGCCGCTCGACCACCAGGCCTGCGCCGCGCAGCACCGCCAGGTGCTGCGACACAGCCGGCTGCGATACCGTCATGCCGGTGCGCAGCTGCGACACCGTCATCTCGCTGGTGGCGAGGCGTTCATAGACGGCGCGTCGGGTGGGGTCGGCCAGCGCCCGGAAAATTTCCGCTTCGATCATGGCGAAAGCATAAGTCGATACTTATCGATTTGGCAAGCGATGTTTTACGGCCCATATGAAGGGAAGCTGGCGGCTCCGGCATTGCTGCCATTCCTTGACAATGAGCGGCGATGCATATAGGAACGAAAAGAGAACAAAAACCTTGTGGGAAAAGGCAGCCACAGCAGGCAACGGGTGTGCGCAACCTGTAAGGTGCTGCGACAAAAATTTGTTTCGGACGAGCGCGGAGAAGTATCATGGCGGGTAGCGTCAACAAGGTCATTCTGGTCGGCAATCTCGGAGCGGACCCGGAGATCCGCCGCCTGAATTCTGGCGAGCCGGTCGTCAACATCCGCATCGCAACATCGGAAAGCTGGCGCGACAAGAATTCCGGCGAGCGCAAGGAAAAGACCGAGTGGCACAATGTCGTCATCTTCAATGAGGGCATCGCCAAGGTTGCCGAGCAGTATCTGAAGAAGGGCATGAAGGTTTATGTCGAGGGCCAGTTGCAGACACGCAAATGGCAAGACCAGACCGGTGCCGACAAATACACGACGGAAGTCGTGCTGCAGAGATTCCGCGGCGAGCTGCAGATGCTGGACGCGCGCGGCCAGGGTGAGGGCGGCCAGGTCGGGGGTTATTCCGGCGGCGGCAGCCGTGGTTCCGATTTCGGCCAGTCCGGCCCGAACGAAGGCTTCAATCGTGGCGGCGGCGCTCCCAAGGGCGGCGGGGGTTCGTCGCGCGAGCTGGACGACGAAATTCCGTTCTGAGCATCGACACGGCGTGACGGGCATTTGAGGAGAGGGCGCGATGTCGCTCGGACCGCTCCTATCGGCACGTCCTCCGATCCCATGGCATGCGCTCGCGGCCTTTGCCGCGCTGGCGATAGGCGGCGTGCAGCTGGCGCTGCCGAAAGGCACGCTGCGCCACCGCGCGATGGGCTATCTCTGGGCGGCGCTGATGCTGGCCGTCGCCATCTCGAGTTTCTGGATCCAGCAGATACAGCTCATTGGCCCTTTCAGCCCGATCCATCTCTTGTCGATCCTGGTGCTGGTCACGGTGCCGCTGGCGGTCTGGCATGCACGCAATCACCGCGTCGCCAAGCACCGCAAGGCGATGATTGCGTTGTATATCTTTGCACTGGTGGGTGCCGGTGTCTTTACGCTGGTGCCCGGCAGAATCTTGCACGACGTGGTCTTCGGCGTCGCGCAAGCCAGACCGTGATCCCGAGTGGAAGGAATATCAGTTGAAAGCACGCATCAAATGGGTCGAGGAACGCACCTTCGTCGGCGAGTCCGGCACAGGCCATAAGGTCGTACTGGGGACCGCGTTCGGCCCTGAAGGGAGAACGCCGGGGCCGAGCCCGATGGAACTGGTGCTGATCGGCACCGGCGGCTGCTCGGCCTATGATGTCGTCCATATCCTCGAAAAGGGGCGCGAGGCGATCGAGGACTGTGTGGTCGAGCTCGATTCCGACCGAGCCGAGACCGATCCCAAGGTGTTCACCCGCATTCATATGCATTTCATCGTCAAGGGCAGGGCGCTGTCGCCCGACAAGGTGAAGCGGGCGATCGATCTCTCGATCGAAAAATACTGTTCGGCTTCGGCCATGATGTCCAAGACCGCCGCCATTACCCACGATTTCGAAATTATCGACACGACGGCAAAATAAGCGGCCTATGAGGCCATCAGCGCCTTGATGCCGTCAGCCACGAACTGGACGGCAAGTGCCGCCAGGATAACGCCGAGCAGGCGGGTCAGGATCGAACGGCCGGTCTGGCCGAGGATGCGGTCGATGCGCTCCGACAGCACGAACACGAGATAGGTGATGGCGAGGCAGACGAAGATGATGCCGACCAGTGCCGCCTGGGCGCCAAAGCCCTGAAACGAGCCGGAGAGCAGGACAGTCGCCGAAATCGCGCCGGGGCCGGCGATCAGCGGGATCGCCAGCGGGAAAGCGGCGATGTTGTGGATCATGTCCTTGGTGATGGCGACGTCGCCGATCTTCTCCTTGCGGTCTTGCCGGCGCTCGAACACCATTTCGAAAGCGATGAAGAACAGAAGGAACCCGCCGGCGACGCGGAATGCCGGCAGCGTGATGCCGAACACCGACAGGATCGACGCGCCGGCAACCGCGAACAGCGCCATCACAAGGAAGCCAATGACCGAGGCGCGGACCGAGACCTGCTGGCGCTCCTCGCGGTTCATGCCGCGCGTTATCGCCAGAAACAGCGGCGCCAGCCCGGGCGGGTCGATGGTCACCAGAATGGTGACGAAGGCGTTGAACAGGCTGTCGAAACTCGGCATCTCTCACCCCTCCCGCCGGGCCGAGCCCGCATCCCGACATTGGTAGAGCAAAGCAGGGACGGAGGAAACCGGCTGGGGAGAGGCGGCTCGCGAACTCTGCGAAAGCCGGCTGGGCCGAGGGAGACGCGAAAGAACGCAGGGAATGCCTGAGTTTGCGTCGCGGGCTTGCTTGATCAGGTACGGCCAGAGCGCCGCGCCAGGAACTCCACTTCGAGCCGCCATGTCGCGCCATTGTCGTGCGAGCGCTCGCCGAGCCAGCGGAAGGAATTTTCGGTTATTCGTGAAAAGCTCCAACGTACGGAGGAACCGGTGCCGTCGGCGCCCACTTGGACAATCGTGTCGCCTTCGGCGCGACCGAGTTGGCGGCTGTAATACTGGTTGCGCGGATCGCTCCAGAAAATATGCCAGGCGTTTGCGCCGGGATCGTAGACGCGCAAGGTCGTGCCATAAAAGGTCCATTTGCCGAGAGAAGGCGAGGGGCCGGCATCGCGCGCGGGCAGGATCCAGACGTCCTGGATCGCGCGGCCTTCCAGCACCCAGCCGAAATGCACCTCGCCGCGTCCGGTCAGCACGGTGCCGTCCTCGAGATGACGGCTGGCATCGAAGGTCCAGGCGCCGACGAAGCGGCCGTAGAGATCCAAATTCTCGGCAAAGCCGGGGGCGGGCCCGTCGCTGTGCAGGGCTTCGGTAAAAGTGGGCTGGTTGGTCATGGCTGGTGCCTTCATGCTGTCAAGAGACCGCAAGCGATAGGCCGGGGCAGGGTTCTGCGCTTGGGAAAAATTGCTATCTTTCAGGCTATGACGACGAGCGACAGGATCATTGCCTCGGGGCCAGGCTGGCAGGTGTCGGACGTGGTGTGCACGGCCGGCGCCGGCGACCGGCCGTTCGAGGAGGAGCACAGGACATTCTGCGTCGCCGCGGTGACCAGCGGCACCTTCCGCTATCGCGCCAGCCAGGGTACCGCGATGCTCGCGCCAGGCGCGGTGCTGCTTGGCAATCCCGGCACATGCTACGAATGCGGCCACGAGCACGGCGCCGGCGACCGCTGCCTCTCCTTCCATTTTGCTCCGGCTCATATGGAACGGATCGTGGAGAACGTACCAGGCGCCAGAATGCTGGCCTTCGAGGCGCCAAGGTTGCCGCCACTGCCGATGCTGATGCCGCTGCTGGCCGAAGCGGAGGCCGCGCGCGATATGGCCGAAACCGCTGCTTTCGAGGAACTCGGCTTGCGCATTGCCGGCGCGGCTGTCGCCGCAAGCTCAGGGCACACCAAGATGACGCGGACACCCAGCCGCCGCGACCAGAAACGGGTCGCGGAGGCGGTTCGGCGTATCGAGATCGATGCCGATCAGCCACTTTCGCTGGCCGTGCTGGCGCGGGAGACGGCGACCAGTCCGTATCATTTCCTGCGCACATTCCGGCAGATTGCCGGAATGACCCCTTACCGGTTTCTGCTGAGGACCAGGCTGCACCGGGCAGCAGTGCGGCTCCACGCTTCGGACGAGGCCATCTCGACGGTCGCCTTCGAGGCCGGCTTCGGGGACCTTTCGACCTTCAATCGCCGCTTCCGGCGCGAAATGGGCGAGACGCCCGGCGGCTATCGCGCCCGCCGCGCGGGCCGCCGCTAACACGAGATGGCGGGCCTTTGCGTCGACGGCTCCGAAAAGCACATCGGCCATATCGTCGCAATCACCGGTATCCTTTTGAAATCACCGCCAAAATCGACACGGGAAAAGTGCCGTCGACATTGGAGTTTCGGCCGCGCTTCCTATATATACGGCAAGTGATTCCTGTTTAGATTGTGATCCGATTTGACCGACCAAAAAACACCGCGCGGCGCCGACGGCGGCCCCACCGGCATCGAGCCGATTTCGATCATCGAGGAGATGCAGCGCTCTTATCTCGATTACGCCATGAGCGTGATCGTCAGCCGTGCGCTGCCCGACGTGCGCGACGGCCTGAAGCCGGTGCATCGCCGCATTCTCTTCGCCGCGCATGAGAGCGGCTATCACTGGAACCGCAAATATGTGAAGTCGGCGCGCCCGGTCGCCGACGTGATGGGTAAATACCATCCGCATGGCGACGCCTCTATCTATGACGCCCTGGTGCGCATGGCGCAGGACTGGTCGCTGCGCGTGCCGCTCATCGACGGGCAAGGCAATTTCGGCTCGATCGACGGCGATCCGCCGGCGGCCATGCGCTACACCGAGTCGCGGCTGACCAAGGTCGCGCATGAACTGCTGGAGGATATCGACAAGGATACGGTCGATTTCCAGGACACTTACGATGCTTCCGGCAGCGAGCCGAAGGTCCTGCCGGCGCGCTTTCCCAATCTGCTGGTCAATGGCTCGGGCGGCATCGCCGTCGGTATGGCCACCAACATCCCGCCGCACAATCTGGGCGAAGTCTGCAACGCCGCGATCGCGATCATTGACAATCCGGCCATCGACCTGCCGGCGCTGATGGAAATCATTCCGGGGCCGGATTTCCCGACCGGCGGCATCGTGCTCGGCCGCTCCGGCATCTACAGCGCCTATTCGACCGGCCGCGGCTCCATCGTCATGCGCGGGAAGGTCAACATCGAGGCCCGCGGCAATGACCGCGAATCGATCATCATCACCGAGGTTCCCTACCAGGTGAACAAATCGTCGATGATCGAGAAGATGGCCGAACTGGTGCGCGACAAGCGCATCGAGGGCATTTCCGACATTCGCGACGAGAGCGACCGCCAGGGCTATCGGGTCGTCGTCGAGCTGAAGCGCGACGCCGTGGCCGACGTCATCCTCAACCAGCTCTATCGCTTCACGCCGCTGCAAACCTCTTTCGGCGCCAACATGGTGGCGCTGAATGGCGGCAAGCCCGAACTGCTGACGCTGACCGATATGCTGAGGGCATTCGTGTCCTTCCGCGAGGAGGTGGTTACCCGGCGCACGAAGTTCCTGCTGCGCAAGGCGCGCGACCGGGCCCACGTGCTGGTCGGCCTCGCAATCGCCGTCGCCAACATCGATGAAGTGATAAAGCTGATCCGCACCGCGCCGGACCCGCAGACGGCGCGCGAGCAGTTGATGGAGCGGCGCTGGCCGTCCGGCGACGTCGAATCTCTGATCCTCCTGATCGACGACCCGCGCCACCGCATCAACGAGGACGGCACCTACAATCTGTCCGAGGAACAGGCGCGCGCGATCCTGGAGTTGCGCCTGCAGCGCCTGACGGCTCTCGGCCGCGACGAAATCGCCGACGAGTTGAACACGATCGGCGCCGAGATCGTCGACTATCTCGATATCCTTTCGTCCCGCGCCCGCGTCCAGCAGATCGTCAAGGACGAGCTCGCGGCCGTGCGCGACGAATTCGGCACGCCGCGCCGCACCGAGCTGAGCGAAGGCGGCGCGGACATGGAAGACGAGGACCTGATCCAGCGCGAGGACATGGTCGTGACGGTGAGCCATTCCGGCTACATCAAGCGCGTGCCATTGTCGCTCTACCGGGCGCAACGCCGCGGCGGCAAGGGTCGCTCGGGCATGTCGACCAAGGAAGAGGATTTCGTCACCCGCCTGTTCGTGGCCAATACGCACACGCCGGTGCTGTTCTTCTCCTCGCGCGGCATCGTCTATAAGGAGAAGGTCTGGCGCCTGCCGATCGGGAATCCGCAGTCGCGCGGCAAGGCGTTGATCAACATGCTGCCGCTGGAGCAGGGCGAGCGCATCACCACCATCATGCCGCTGCCGGAGGATGAGACGAGCTGGGGCGAGCTCGACGTGATGTTCGCCACCACGCGCGGCACGGTGCGCCGCAACAAGCTTTCCGACTTCGTCCAGGTCAACCGCAACGGCAAGATCGCCATGAAGCTGGAGGAGGAGGGCGACGAGATCCTCGGCGTCGAGACCTGCACCGACAATGACGACGTGCTTCTGACCGCCAGCTCCGGCCAGTGCATCCGCTTTTCCGTCGGCGACGTGCGCGTCTTCCAGAGCCGCAACTCGGTCGGCGTGCGCGGCATCGCCATGGCCGAAACCGATCGCGTCATTTCGATGGCCGTCATCGAGCATGTCGATGCGCCGCCGGCCGAACGCGCCGCCTATCTGAAGCGCGTGGTGGCCGAACGGCGCCTGGCCGCCGGCATCCCGGCAGGCGAGGAGGAAGAGATCGCGTTGACCAACGAAGAGGTCGGCGAGGAGGCGGAGCTGTCGGACGAGCGCTATGAGTTCCTCAAGGCGCATGAGCAGTTCGTGCTGACGGTGACGGAATACGGCTACGGCAAGCGCTCATCGTCCTATGATTTCCGTCTGACCGGACGCGGCGGCAAGGGCATTCGGGCCACCGACGTGTCGAAGACGGCCGAGATCGGCAGGCTGGTGGCAACCTTCCCGGTCGGCAATGACGACCAGATCATGCTGGTGTCCGACGGCGGTACCGTTATCCGGGTGCCGGTCAATGGCATCCGCTTCGCCAGCCGCGCCACCAAGGGCGTGACCATTTTCAACACGGCGGAAGGCGAGAAGGTGGTTTCGGTCGAGCGGATTTCCGAGCCGCAATCGGACGAGGAAGAAATCGTCGAGGTTGGTGCCGAGATCGATCCGGCGGCCGATGCCGGCCTGGATGATGCGCAATAAGTCTGGCTTGGACAGACATGGCAACGCCGGCCAATCGGCCGGCGCGTCGCAACAAATTCAGGCTAACTCAATAGTGACGGTGAGGCTTGCGGGGCCCGAACCCTTCGAAGCGTTTGGCGTTGGTCTTGATGCGGACGCGCTGGGCCTCCTGATGCAGCCCGAATACAGTGGCGATCAGCATGGCGACGGTCATTGCAGTGGCGAGCATGTAGATCAGCATGTGCGTGTTCTCCTGCGCTCTACAACGCTTACATGGGACTTTGGTTTCATCTTCTTAAAGGGGCAAGGTAGTGAACGCTGCGTGAAGCGTTCGTGATCGGCGCATTCATCTGTCGTTCATCCCTGCAAAAAGGTTCAAGGGGATCGCATCAATGAGATTTGCCTTCCGTCCGCGCGCCCGTTAGAAGCACCGGCATGACCGAGCGCATCGCCCTTTATGCCGGCTCCTTCGACCCGTTGACCAACGGCCATCTCGACGTGCTGAAGGCGTCGCTGGCCGTGGCGGACATCGTCTATGCGGCGATCGGTATCCATCCCGGCAAGAAGCCGCTGTTTTCCTTCGAGGAGCGGGTCGAACTCATCGAGGCCGCGACCAAGGCCGAATTCGGCCGCGACGGCACACGCATCAAGGTGGTCGCCTTCGACGGGCTGGTCATCGATGCGGCCAGGAAACAGGGAGCCTCGATCATGATCCGCGGCCTGCGCGACGGCACCGATCTCGACTACGAGATGCAGATGGCCGGCATGAACGAAACGATGGCGCCTGAGCTGCAAACGGTTTTTCTGCCCGCCAGCCCCTCGGTCAGAACCATTACCGCCACACTTGTCCGCCAGATTGCCTCGATGGGCGGCGACATCCGCCCTTTCGTGCCGGCCGCCGTTGCCGGTGCGCTCACCGCTAAATTCGCAAAATAGGTTTCTCGGAGAAGACCATGCAGCTGAAAAAGCTCGCCTCGTTCCTCGTCGTGCTTGCCGGTCTCGTGACAGCATCGGCCTCAGCCTATGCCGCCGACCCGGAAAACACCATGATCATAACGTTGAAGGACGGCGACGTGACCATTGCGCTGCGTCCCGATCTCGCGCCCAAGCATGTCGCGCAGATCAAGAAGCTGGTGCGTGAGCATGCCTATGACAACGTCGCCTTCCACCGCGTCATCGACGGCTTCATGGCGCAGACAGGCGACGTCAAATTCGGCAACATGAACAAGGGCTTCAACGCCCAGGCTGTCGGTACCGGCGGCTCCGACCTGCCGGACCTGCCGGCGGAATTCTCGCAGACCGAGCACTACAAGCGCGGCGTGGTCGGCATGGCACGCTCGCAGGATCCGAATTCGGCAAACTCGCAGTTCTTTATCATGTTCGCGCCGGCGCCGCCGCTCGACGGCCAGTACACGATCGTGGGCAATGTCGTCAGCGGCATGGAACTGGTGGACCACATCAAGAAGGGCGACGAGGCCGACAACGGCACGGTCACCGATCCCGACCGGATGATCAAAGTGCGCATCGCCGCCGACAAATAGTTCTGTTTTTTGAAAAGGATATCAGACATGGCCGACATCAAGGATCGCGAAAACGCGCTCATCATGGAAACGACCAAGGGCAAGGTCGTCATCGAAATGCTTCCCGACCTGGCGCCCGGCCATGTCGCCCGCATCAAGGAACTGGCCCGCGAAGGCGCCTATGACGGCGTGGTCTTCCACCGCGTCATCGAGGGCTTCATGGCGCAGACCGGCGACGTCAAGTTCGGCAATTCGAGCAAGCCCTCTTTCGCGCCTTCTCGCGCTGGCATGGGCGGTTCCGACAAGCCGGATCTCAAGGCCGAATTCTCCAATGCCAACCACGGCCGCGGCACCTGCTCGATGGCGCGCTCGCAGAATCCGAACTCGGCCAATTCGCAGTTCTTCATCTGCTTCGACGATGCAGCCTTCCTCAATCGCCAGTACACGGTCTGGGGCCAGGTCATCGAAGGCATGGACAATGTCGACAAGATCAAGCGCGGCGAGCCGGTGCAGGATCCCGACAAGATCGTGTCGCTGAAGGTCGCGGCCGACGTCAAGTAAGGCGGCAGGACAATGATGGGCGTCGTCTGGTCGCTTCTCGGCATCTTGTCCGGCGCCTTCATTGCCATTCAGGCGCCGATCAATTCGCAGTTGGCGCGCGGCCTGGGGCTCCCGGTCGCGGCTGCCGCGTTTTCGTTCCTGTCGGGCGCCATCGTGCTCGGCATCATTGCCGTCGCGGTGGTGAGGCTGCAAGGCATCTCGCTCGACTGGAAGGCGCCCGCGCCGTGGCTGTTCATCGCCGGCGGCATGCTGGGCGGCTTCTACGTCACACTGTCCACCATCCTGACGCCACGCATCGGCGCCGCCGCGCTGATGGCGTTCCTGGTGGCGGGCCAGTTGCTGGCGGGCATGCTGATCGACCGCGTCGGATTCCTCGGCGTCGCGGTTCGCGAAATCTCGCTCGGCCGCGTGGCCGGCGCGGTGCTGCTTCTGGCCGGGGCGCTGCTTATCAGGCTCTTCTGATGCGTGTCGATCTGTTCGATTTCGACCTGCCGGAAGAGCGTATCGCGCTTCGCCCGGCAGAGCCGCGCGACAGCGCAAAGATGCTGGTGGTCAGGCCCGGCGAGGGGGTTTCGAACCGGGCGGTCAGCGACCTGCCTTCCCTGCTCCAGGCCGGCGACGTGCTGGTCTTCAACGACACCAAGGTTATCCCGGCGCAACTCAAAGGTATCAGGCGGCGCGGCGAGGCGGCGGCGCAGGTCGAAGCCACATTGCACATGCGGATGGCGCCGGACCGTTGGCTGGCCTTCATGCGGCCGGGCAAGCGCGTTGCCGTCGGCGACCGCATCCATTTCGGCCATGACGGCAATTCCTGCTTCCTCGGCCAGCTTGACGCCACGGTGATCGAAAAGGGCGAGGCGGGCGAGGCGCTGCTCGGCTTCGACCTGTCGGGCCCTTTCCTCGATGAGGCGCTGCATGCGGTCGGCCACATCCCACTGCCGCCCTACATCGCCTCGAAGCGGGATGACGACGAGCGCGATCGGGCCGATTATCAGACCATCTATGCCCGGGAGGAAGGTGCCGTAGCGGCGCCGACGGCCGGTCTGCATTTCACGCCGGAGCTGTTTGCCGCACTCGACGCAAAGGGGATCGAACGCCGCTTCGTCACGCTCCATGTCGGCGCCGGCACGTTCCTGCCAGTGAAGGTGGACGACACCGCCGACCACAAGATGCATGCGGAGATCGGCTCAGTCAGCGAGGCAACAGCCGACGCGTTGAATGCGGCAAAGGCGAGGGGCGGGCGCGTCATTGCCGTCGGTACGACCTCGCTGCGCCTGCTGGAAAGCGCCGCGCGAGAGGATGGCGTGCTGGCTGCATGGTCCGGCCCGACCGACATCTTTATCACGCCCGGCTACCGTTTTCGCACCGCCGACATGCTGACGACCAATTTCCATCTGCCGCGTTCGACGCTGTTCATGCTGGTTTCGGCTTTCAGCGGCCTCGATACGATGCGCGCCGCCTATGCGCATGCCATTGAGCACGATTACAGATTCTACTCCTACGGAGATGCAAGCCTGCTGTATCGAGCGGAGATGAGCGATGGACGATGACCTCGACAGGCTGGACCGCGACAGTTTGATCGCCGAAGTCAAAAAATTGCGCGCCGGCATTCGCCAGCATCGCGATGCATCGGGGCACGATCTTTGCTGGCATCATCCCGATTTGTGGGACCTGCTGCCCGAGAAGATCGATCCGGCAATCGCCGTGCCGCCCTGGCCAAAATTCATGCGCGGCTGCATCCACTATCGCCAGTCGCTGGACGAACAGGCTCCGGGCGCACCGGCACACGACAAGGAATTCAATGGCTGAGACGTTCACCTTCAAGGTGCTGGCGACCGAAGGCAGGGCGCGGCGCGGCTTGATCAGCATGCCGCGCGGCGAAATCCGCACGCCTGCCTTCATGCCGGTCGGCACCGGCGGCACGGTCAAGACGATGTACATGGATCAGGTGCGCGGCGTCGGCGCCGATATCATCCTGGGCAATACCTACCATCTGATGCTGCGGCCCGGCGCCGAACGCGTGGCGAAGCTTGGCGGCCTGCACGAATTCGCCCGCTGGCCGCATCCGATCCTGACCGACAGCGGTGGCTTCCAGGTCATGTCGCTGTCAAAGCTTCGGAAATTGACCGAGAAGGGCGTCACCTTCCGCTCCCATATCGATGGCGCATCCTATGAAATGTCGCCGGAGCGTTCGATCGAGATCCAGGGCCTGCTCGATTCAGACATCCAGATGCAACTCGACGAATGCACGGCGCTGCCGGCCGCGCTCAAGGAAATCGAGCGCGCCATGGAATTGTCGCTGCGCTGGGCCGAGCGCTGCAAGACGGCGTTCGGCGACCAGCCCGGGAAGGCGATGTTCGGCATCGTGCAAGGCGGCGACAATGCGGATTTGCGCGTGCGTTCTGCGCAAGCGCTGAGCGCGATGGATCTGAAAGGCTATGCGGTTGGCGGCCTTGCCGTCGGTGAACCGCAGGCGGTCATGCTCGACATGCTCGACATCACCTGCCCGGAACTGCCCGATGACAAACCACGCTATCTCATGGGCGTCGGAACGCCGGACGACATCTTGAAATCGGTGGCGCGCGGCATCGACATGTTCGACTGCGTGATGCCGACGCGGGCCGGCCGGCATGGGCTTGCCTATACAAGGCGCGGCAAGGTCAATCTGCGCAACGCCCGCCATGCCGACGATCCGCGCCCCCTCGATGAGGAAAGCGACTGCCCGGCGGCACGCGATTATTCCCGCGCCTATCTGCACCATCTCGTGCGCTCGCAAGAGGCACTCGGTGCGATGCTTCTGACCTGGAACAATCTGTCCTATTATCAGAAGCTGATGCAGGACATACGCGCCGCGATAGAGACCGGCACTTTCGAGGCACGCGCTGCCGAAATTACCGAGGGCTGGGCGAGGGGCGATATCCCGGCGCTGTGACGGTTCAGGTGCTCAGCGAATTCGACGCGCGCAGGCTGCAGCCGGTGATTTGGAACGTGCCGTCGGGCTGTCGCTCCAACGTGTAGACAGCTTCATAGTCCTTGCCGTCAGGGCCGACGATCAGCACCTGCTGGATGATCGAGGTCGGACCCGTCTCCTCGACCTTGCCGAACGAGTAGCTCCGTGGGTTGCGCACCGGCGCGTAGCCGTTGGTCACCATGTTCATGAAGGTGTCGACGGTCGGGAAGATCCGCTTCACGTTCGGTGCGGCGAAGCTGTAGGCCGTGACGCCGTCATCGGCCAGGAACGCTCTCAGCTGGCCGTCAATGGCCGCTTGCGCCGCCTTGATCTCGGCCTCGCCGGCAAACGCCGACAAGGGCAGGAGGAGAGGAAGGAATGCGAATGCGAAAAGCGTGCGGCGCATAGCCTGTTTCCCTTGTCTTTCGAGAACTTGCCTTTCGAAAAATCCTGCCCGTGCAGGCATCCTAACATACGTTTGGTGGCGCTTCAGGGTTTCACCGGCGGCGAATATTCAGTGTTGTCGCGCGACGAAGTCCAGGCAGCCTTGGCGGAATTGCGGGAGGCGTGGCCAACGCTCGAACCGGCTAAGTACCGTTCCAGCGCTTGAAAGCCCGCCTCCAGTCTGCCAGAAGGGCCGCTTGGATTGGACGTTTAGCAGGGCGGAGCCATGAAGGCGTTTTTCGTGCAGATCAAATGCGAACTGGGCAAGTCGTATGAGGTTGCCAGCGCGCTCGCCGACGCCGAGATCGCCTCGGAAATCTACTCCACTGCCGGCAATTACGATCTGCTCGCCAAGTTCTATGTCGACGACGAGGAGGATGTCGGCCACTTCGTCAACGAGAAGGTGCAGATTCTTCCCGGCATCAAGGACACGTTCACCGTCGTCACTTTTCGCGCCTTCTAGCGTCGGAGCCCATTGCCCGAGCATGAGGCAAAGCGTGACCAAGCTCATATTTCCGCTGCCTCAATTTTAGGCAGGGGCGACATACTGATCGCCCGCATCCCTCAAATCACCGATTGCGCTTGATTTTCTCCGGCGGCGCCAGTGAAATGGCGTCACAGGGGAGTATGCGATTGGCAGCGTTCGATGAAATGCTTCCGGAGGTCTCCGGACTTAGAAGACCGTATTCGGCTTACGATCGCTGGCTGAAAGAGCAGGACCCGGCCAGGCTTACCGAGAAAATGCAGGATGCCGAACGCGTCTTCCGCAAGACCGGCATCACCTTCGCCGTCTATGGCGAACAGGAAGCATCCGAGCGGCTTATCCCCTTCGACATCGTTCCGCGCATCATTTCTGGCAATGAGTGGCGCCGCCTCACGCAAGGCATCGAGCAGCGCGTGCAGGCGCTGAACGCCTTTCTCGACGATATCTATCACCGCCAGGAAATCCTGCGGGCCGGACGCGTTCCCCGCGACCTGATCGCCAGGAACGAAGCCTTCCTGCCCGAGATGATCGGGGTCAGGCCACCCGCCGGCGTCTACACCCACATCATCGGCGTCGATATCGTGCGCATCAGCGAAAACGAGTTCTACGTGCTGGAGGACAATGCGCGCACCCCATCGGGCGTTTCCTACATGCTGGAAAACCGCGAGACGATGATGCAGCTCTTCCCCGAGTTGTTCCAACAAATCAAGGTGCGGCCGGTGGAGAACTATCCGCAGCTTTTGCGCCAGTCGCTGGCGGCGGTGCGGCCGCAGAACGCCAAGGGCACGCCGACCATCGCCGTGCTGACGCCCGGCAGCTACAACTCCGCCTATTTCGAACATGCCTTCCTGGCTGATCAGATGGGGGTGCAACTGGTCGAGGGGCAGGATTTGCGCGTGGTGGACGGTCATGTCGCGATGCGCACGACCGAAGGCTACAAGCAGATCGACGTGCTCTATCGCCGGGTGGACGATGCCTTCCTCGATCCGCTGACTTTCCGGCCGGACTCCGCGCTCGGCGTGCCTGGCATCATGGATGTCTACCGGGCCGGCAACATTACGATCGCCAATGCGCCGGGAACCGGTATCGCCGACGACAAGGCGATCTATTCCTACATGCCCGAGATCGTCGAATTCTACACCGGCCGCAAGGCGATCCTCGGCAATGTTCCGACCTGGCGCTGTTCGGAGCCGGACAGCCTGAAATATGTACTCGAACACATCGATGAGCTGGTGATCAAGGAAGTGCACGGTTCAGGCGGCTATGGCATGCTGGTCGGACCGGCGGCGACCAAGAACGAATGCCAGGATTTCGCCAAGAAGCTGCAGGCCAAGCCGTCCAATTACATCGCCCAGCCGACGTTGGCGCTCTCGACCTGTCCGATCCTGACCGAAAAGGGCCTGTCGCCGCGCCATGTCGATCTGAGACCCTATGTGCTGGTCTCCGACCGCATCCAGATCGTGCCGGGCGGGCTCACGCGCGTCGCGCTTAAGGAGGGCTCTCTGGTGGTCAATTCCTCGCAAGGCGGCGGCACGAAGGATACCTGGGTGCTGGATGATTGAGATGAGTAGTCAGTAGTCAGTAGTCAGTAGTCAGTAGTTGGTATCAGAGGGGACAGAACAATGCCGTATCCAATCGAAACTCGAACATTCCCTACTCGCTACTCACTATTCCCTACTCACTAGCCCGAAGGGCCACTCCATGCTTCTCGGCCGTACCGCCAACGGGCTCTACTGGATGAACCGCTATATCGAGCGTGCGGAAAACATGGCGCGCCTGGTCGATGCGGGCCTGCGCATGGCGCTGACGCGCACGCAGAGCGCGTCGGAAGAGTGGAATTCGGTGCTGCTCAGCGCCGGCTCCGACGTCGCCTACACGCAGAAGTATCAGGACTATACGGCGGCCGATGTAGCCGACTTCCTGTTGCGCGACACGTCGAACCCGTCGAGCACGATGTCGTCGATCGAGACGGCACGCAACAATGCCCGCATGGTGCGTACCGCGCTGACGCGGGAGACCTGGGAAAGCATCAACGAGGCCTGGATGGCGCTGAAGCGCATGCTGGCAAGGCCGATCGACGAGCGTGACCTGCCAAACGTGCTCGATGCGATCAAGCGCGAAACGGCGCTGATCCGCGGCTCGTTCTACGGCACCATGCTGCGCAACGAGATCTTCGATTTCTCGCAGCTCGGCACCTATGTCGAGCGCGCCGACAATACGGCGCGCATCCTCGACGTGAAGTACTACGTGCTCTTGCCGTCGATCTCCTGGGTCGGCTCGACGCTCGACAATTACCAGTGGGAATCGATCCTGCGCTCGGTATCGGCGCACCGCTCCTACCGCTGGGTCTACGACGCCGACTACAAGCCGACCAACATCGCCGACTATCTGATCCTCAATGTGCGCATGCCGCGATCGCTGACCTTCTGCTATCGCTTCCTGGCCGAGCACCTGAAGTTCCTCGGCGACGACTATGGCGGGCGCCATCCCTGCCATGCGACGGCGGAAAAGACCCAGGCCATGCTGCAGGCAGGCTCGATCAAGGATATTTTCGACGCCGGCCTGCATGAATTCCTTGCCGGCTTCATTCGCGACAACACCAGGCTCGGCGACGAGATCGCGCAGGATTACAGGTTCTATTGAGGAGGCCATGCGGCTCAAGATCACCCATCGGACCGAATACCGTTACGACGCACCGGTGCAGTACCTGCTGCAGCGGCTGCGGCTGCTTCCGGTGAGCGGGCGCACGCAGACCGTGCTGTCCTGGGCCCTGAAGGTAGAAGGCGCGCGCGAGGAAGTGCGATTTGCCGACCACTACGGCAATGACACCCGATTGTTGAGCGTCGAGGGTGACCATGATTTCATTACGGTCGAGGCGTCAGGCGAGGTGGTGACGCGCGATACATCGGGGGTTTGTGGGCCGCATCAGGGATTCGCGCCGCTCTGGCTGTTCGCACAGGAGACGCCTTTGACCATGATCGGCGATGGCATTCGCGCACTCGCCGAGACAGCCGGCAAGGGCACCGATATCGAAAGACTGCACCGTCTGATGGCTATCATCTCCGAGCGGGTCGCCTATGCGCCGGGCACCACCAATGCGACGACCCCGGCTGAAGAGGCTCTCGCGCTGAAAACCGGGGTCTGCCAGGATCATAGCCATATCTTTGCCGCCACCGCCCGCGCCATGGGTTTCCCGGCACGCTATGTCAGCGGCTATCTGATGATGGACGCGGCCATCGAGCAGGCGGCAAGCCATGCCTGGGCCGAAGCACATGTTCAGGGCCTCGGCTGGGTTGCCTTCGACCCCTCCAACGGTATCTCTCCTGATGAGCGCTATGTGAGAGTGGCGACGGGGCGCGACTATCGCGATGCGTCGCCGGTTTCGGGGATTCTGCTGGGAGAGGCGCAAGAGCGGCTTGCCGTCACCGTCACGGTGGAGCAGTAGTCACCCGATGCAGGTCGTCCAACGCCACCTTGGTTTGGGTGACGACATGCATGAAAACAAGGACCTGAGCGCGCCGCATGGATCCGTTCCGACGCGACGCGGTTTTTACGGTTCGCTGCCGGAAGAGTAAACCATGACCTATTGCGTCGGCCTCAAGATCGATCGCGGGCTCGTGTTCATGTCGGACACGCGCACCAATGCCGGCATGGACTCGATCTCCACCTTCAAGAAGATGCATGTCTGGGAAGATCCCGGTGAGCGCGTCATCGTGCTGATGTCGGCCGGCAATCTGGCGACGACGCAAGCCGTGATCAGCGTGCTCGACGAGCGCACCAAGGCGGTTGGCGACCGGCACGCGGCAGTGCTCGAAACGCCGTCCATGTACCAGACGGTGCGGCTGGTCGGCGAAACCGTCAAGGACGTCATCGCCCATTCCTCGCCCGCCGGCGACAAGGCCGATTCCTACTTCAACGCCTCCTTCATCCTGGGCGGCCAGATAAAGGGCAGCGCACCGCGCCTGTTCATGATCTATCCCGAGGGCAATTTCATCGAATCGACCGATGACACGCCCTTTTTCCAGATCGGCGAGACCAAATACGGCAAGCCGATCATCATTCGCGCTTATGACCGGTCGATGAGTCTCGCGGAGACCGTGAAGCTGCTTCTGGTATCGTTCGATTCCACGCTGAAGTCGAACCTGTCGGTCGGGCTGCCGCTGGATCTGCTTTTCCTGGAAAAGGATGCCTTCCAGGTCGGGTTGAAGAAACGGATCGGTCATGACGACCCGTACTACCGCACGATCTCCGAGGGATGGTCGAGCGCCTTGAAGACGGCGTTTGCCAGTCTGCCGGATTTTCCGGGATAAGGACGCGCCGGATTTCTCCGGTGGTTGCAAATGTTTAACAGTGGTTTTTGACAACCGGGGCGAAGGGCGCCGGTGAAGCGATCATGTCGGGAGGACAGGATGAACAGTGACGATTTCCGGCAATGGTCGCGGCGGGCCGCCGACTGGGCCGCCGACTACCGCGAAACGCTGCGCCAGCGCCCGGTGCGGCCGCTGGTCGAGCCCGGCGACATATTCAGGAGCATAGAAGCCTCGCCGCCCGAAGACGCGGAGCCGATGGACAGGATCTTCGCCGATTTCGAGGAGAAGATCCTGCCGGGCATGACGCATTGGCAGCATCCCCGCTTCTTCGCCTATTTTCCGGCCAACGCGGCACCAGTTTCTGTGGTGGCTGAGTATCTGGTCTCTGCGATGGCCGCGCAGTGCATGCTGTGGCAGACCTCGCCGGCGGCGACGGAGCTCGAAACGCGGACTGTCGATTGGATGCGCCAGGCGCTCGGCCTGCCGGAAGGCTTTTCCGGGGTCATCCAGGATTCTGCCTCCTCCGCGACGCTGGCGGCGGTACTGACGATGCGCGAACGCGCGCTCGACTGGCAGGGCAACAAAAAGGGCCTGGCGGGGCAGGCGCGGTTGCGCATCTACTCGTCGGATCAGGTGCATACTTCGATCGACCGGGCGATCTGGGTGGCCGGTATCGGTGAGGACAATCTCGTGCGCATTCCGGTCGCCGGCCGCTTTCGCGCCATGGACATAGCGGCCCTCGAGGCGGCGATCGTCGCCGACAAGAAGGCAGGCTTGCTGTCGGCGGGTATCGTCGCCTGCGTCGGCGGCACCAGCACCGGTGGCACTGACGATATCGCCGGCGTCGCCGCGATCGCCAAACGCCACGGGGTCTATCTTCACGTGGATGCCGCCTGGGCGGGATCGGCGATGATCTGCCCGGAATACCGGCATTTCTGGGCCGGTGTGGAGCAGGCGGATTCTATCGTCTTCAACCCGCATAAATGGCTGGGCGCGCAGTTCGACTGCTCGATCCAGTTCCTGCGCGACCCCGAAAGCCATGTCAGGACGCTTGCCATCAAGCCGGATTATCTGAAGACGCACGGTCATGACGGCATCATCAACTATTCCGAATGGTCGGTGCCGCTCGGCCGCCGCTTCCGCGCGCTGAAACTGTGGTTCCTGCTGCGTGCCTATGGACTGGAAGGCCTGCGCACGATGATCCGCAACCATGTCGCCTGGAGCGAAGGCCTGGCAGCGCGCCTGGCCGACGAGCCGGATTTCGAGATCGTCACCGAGCCGATGCTGTCGCTGTTTTCGTTCCGGCACAAGGCGGAGGGAGCCGATGCCGACGAGCACAATCTCCGGCTTGTCAATGCGATCAATGATGACGGACGCATCTACCTGACACAGACCAGGGTGAACGGGCGCGTCGCCATCCGCTTCCAGGTCGGCCAGTTCGAGGCGACCGCGGCGGATGTCGATTCGGCTTTTGCCGCCATCACCGAAATCGCGCGCGGATTAACCTGAGGCTGCTGAGTCGGAACTGCGACCAAGTTTGCCTTTGCTATCATGCGGTTTCCATTAGCCGGCTTACGCCTTTTCATTGCTTTCGTTTTCGTCTATGATCAAGAAAAACGAAAGCAAAAGGTCTTCAGATGTATCTGTCGCCGCGCCATGCCGAAATCGTCCAAATGGCCAAGGATCACGGCCGCGTTCTGGTCGACGATCTGGCCACCCACTTCAACGTCACGCCGCAGACCATCCGCAAGGACCTCAACGATCTTTGCGACCAGCGGTTGCTGTCGCGCATCCATGGCGGCGCCTTGTTTCCTTCCGGCATCGAGAACATGGAATACGAAGCCAGGCGCAAGATCGCCGCCGAGGAGAAGGAGGCGATCGGCAGCGCGGCCGCCAGGCTGATTCCGGACAACGCCTCGTTGTTCATCAATATCGGCACCACGACGGAGTCGGTCAGCAAGGCGCTGCTGGATCACAGCGGCCTCATGGTCATCACCAATAACATCAATGTTGCCAACAGGATGCGCATCTATCCTTCGATCGAGGTGGTGATCGCGGGCGGGGTGGTTCGCGGCTCGGATGGCGGCGTCGTCGGCGAGGCGGCGGTGGATTTCATCAGGCAGTTCAAAGTCGACTACGCCGTCATCGGCGCCTCGGCGATCGACCATGACGGGGCCTTGCTCGATTTCGATTTCCGCGAGGTCAAGGTCGCGCAAGCCATTATCGCCAATGCCAGGCACGTCATCCTGGTCTCCGACCGGACCAAATTCGAGCGCACGGCGCCGGTTCGCATCGGCCATCTGTCGCAGGTCAACACCTTCATCACCGACCGCTGCGATATCCCCTCGGTGCGCAAGATCTGCCAGGAGGCCGAGGTTCAACTGATCGAAACCTCGCTCGATTGAGGACGTTGCAGCGCTTTCACGAGCTTGTGATATTTCGTTTGACATTCGTTATGAGTTCGAAATAATTCCGCCACGGTTTCGCAAAAGAGCCAAATGGTGCAATGCGAAATCGCTGGAGGAATTGGTGGACGCATCTTCGATCCGTGACATTTTCGTCATAGGCGGTGGCATCAATGGCTGCGGCATTGCCCGTGATGCCGCCGGCCGCGGGTTTTCGGTATTTCTGGCCGAGATGGACGATCTCGCCAGCGGAACCTCCTCAGGCTCGACCAAGCTGATCCATGGTGGCCTGCGTTATCTCGAATTCTACGAATTCCGCCTGGTGCGCGAAGCGCTGATGGAACGGGAGGTACTGTGGAAGAACGCGCCGCACATCATCTGGCCGATGCGCTTCGTGCTGCCCTATGCCAAGGGCCTGCGTCCGGCCTGGCTGATCAGGCTCGGCCTTTTCCTTTACGATCATATTGGCGGGCGCAAATTGCTGCCGGCGACCAGGACCCTGGACATGGCCACCGACCCTGCCGGCAAGCCATTGAAACCATTGTTCAAGAAGGCCTTCGAATATTCCGACGGCTGGGTCAACGATGCGCGGCTGGTGACGCTGAACGCGCGTGACGCCGCCGACCGGGGCGCGACCATCCGCACCCGCACCAAGGTGGTCGGGGCGCGCCGCGAAGGCGGGCTGTGGACGATCAGGATCGAAAATCTGCGGACCGGCGAGACCGAAGAGGTCAAGGCGCGGCTGCTGGTCAATGCCGCGGGCCCCTGGGTCGATCATGTGCTTTCCGGCGTCGTCGGCCTCAACGATGTGCACAATGTCCGCCTCGTGCAGGGCAGTCACATCGTCATCGCGAAGAAATTCGACGATCCACGCGCCTATTTCTTCCAGAACAAGGATGGCCGCATCATCTTCGCCATTCCTTACGAGGACGAGTTCACGCTGATCGGCACCACCGACCAGGACTATCCCGGCGATCCGCACGACGTGAAGATCAGCGACACCGAGATCGACTATCTCTGCGCGGCGGCAAGCGAGTACTTCGCCCAACCCGTCAGGCGCTCGGATATCGTCTGGACCTATTCGGCCGTGCGTCCGCTTTATGATGATGGCGCTTCGAAGGCGCAGGAGGCGACACGCGACTATGTGCTGAAGGCCGATGGCGGCGAGGGCACAGCCCCGATCGTCAACACGTTCGGCGGCAAGATCACCACCTATCGCCGGCTGTCGGAATCGATGCTGGAGAAGATCGAAGGCTTTCTCGGCAGGCGCGGCAAGCCGTGGACGGCAAATGCGCCGCTGCCGGGCGGCGATTTCGCGGCGACCGGTTTTGATGCGCAAGTGGCGAGGCTGAAGAGCGCCTATCCCTTTCTCGACCAGCGTTTGGCGCGCCGGCTCACGCGGCTCTACGGCACGCGCGCGCAGATGTTGCTTGGCCTTGCCAAATCGAATGCCGACCTCGGCCGCAATTTCGGCGCGGACCTTTACGAGGCCGAGGTGCGCTACCTCGTCGAGAACGAATGGGCCGTCACATCGCAAGATGTGCTGTGGCGTCGGACCAAGCGCGGCCTGCATTTCAGCCGCGAGCAGACGGCGGCGTTGGATGAATTCATGCGCGGCATAAGCCGCCGCCACGTCGCGGCCGCGGAATGAAGGGCTGCTGATGCACACGGCCTGGGAGGAGGCATCATGCTGGAACTGAGGAACGTCACCAAGACGGTCGGCGCGGTGGAGCATATCCGCGACGTGTCGCTGACGCTCCAGCATGGCTCGCTGAACGTGCTGCTCGGGCCGACGCTGTCCGGCAAGACCAGCCTGATGCGGCTGATGGCCGGCCTCGACGCGCCGACTTCCGGCTCGGTCTGGTTCGACGGCAAGGACGTCACCGGACAGCCTGTTCAAAAGCGCAAGATCGCCATGGTCTACCAGCAGTTCATCAACTACCCCGCGATGAGCGTCTACGAAAACATCGCTTCGCCATTGCGGGTAGCGGGCGTCGAGAAGGCCAGGATCGACAGTCAGGTGCGGGAAGCCGCTGCCCTGCTCAAGCTGACGCCCTATTTGGACCGCACGCCGCTCAGCCTGTCCGGTGGCCAGCAACAGCGCACCGCACTGGCGCGCGCCATCGTCAAGAATGCAAGCCTGGTGCTGCTCGATGAGCCGCTCGCCAATCTCGACTACAAGCTGCGCGAGGAATTGCGCGCAGAACTGCCGAGGATCTTCGCCGCCGCCGGTACCATCTTCGTCTATGCCACGACCGAACCGCACGAGGCGCTGCTGCTCGGCGGCAATACGGCGACGCTGTCGCAAGGCCGCATCACCCAGTTCGGCCCGACCATCGAGGTGTTCCGCAAACCGGTCGACCTGGTGACGGCCAGGACCTTCGCCGATCCGCCGCTCAACACGATCGTGCTGGTCAAGAACGGGCCCGATTTCCTGCTGGAGGGCGGCGTCAAGCTGCCGGTGCCGCCGGAACTTGTCGGCATTGCCGACGGCAATTACACGATCGGCTTCCAGCCGCACCATCTGTCGCTCGAGCGGCCGGATGCGAGTGCCGTGCCGGTGCGGGCAAAGGTCACCATCACCGAGATCACCGGCTCGGAAAGTTTCATCCATCTTGATTTCGCCGACGCGCGCTGGGTGATGCTGACCCATGGCATCCGCGATTTCGAGACCGACGAAGTGGTCGAAGTGTTCATCGACCCGCGTCACATCATGGTTTTCGACCAACACGGCGTCGCCGTGGCCGCGGCAAAGCTGGCGGCCTGAGGAGAAAACGATGGCGCGCATCGACGTCAACCATGTCAGGCACTCATATCTGCCGAACCCGCGTACCGATGCGGATTTCGCGCTGCGGGAGGTGCACCACACTTTCGAGGACGGTGGCGCCTATGCGCTGCTAGGCCCATCCGGCTGCGGCAAGACCACGCTGCTCAACATCATTTCCGGCCTGCTCCACCCCTCGCACGGCCAATTGCTGTTCAACGGCAGGGATGTCACGAGACTGTCGACGCAGGAGCGCAACATCGCGCAGGTGTTCCAGTTCCCGGTCATCTACGACACGATGACCGTCTACGACAACCTGGCTTTCCCGCTGCGCAACCGCGGCGTTCCGGAGGCCGATGTCGACCGCAAGGTGCGCGAGACACTCGACATGATCGACCTGGCGGACTGGGCCAGGAAGAAGGCGAGGGGCCTGACCGCCGACCAGAAGCAGAAGATCTCGCTCGGCCGCGGACTGGTGCGCTCGGATGTCAATGCGATCCTGTTCGACGAGCCGCTGACCGTCATCGACCCGCACATGAAGTGGGTGCTGCGCTCGCAGTTGAAGCAGCTTCACCGCCGCTTCGGCTACACCATGGTCTATGTCACGCACGACCAGACAGAGGCGCTGACCTTCGCCGACCAGGTGGTGGTCATGTATGATGGCGGCATCGTGCAGATCGGCACGCCGGCCGAGCTGTTCGAGCGGCCGCGCCACACCTTCGTCGGCTACTTCATCGGCTCGCCCGGCATGAACGTCATGCCGGTAGCGATCGATGGCAAGACAGCGACGCTTGGTTCCCAACGCATCCAATTGCCAGGCGCGCCGAAGGCCGGAAGCGGCGTCGTCGAACTCGGCATCCGTCCCGAATATGTCAGGCTCGGCCGCGATGGCATGGCCGTCCACGTCAGCAAGGTCGAGGATGTGGGCCGCCACAAGGTCGTGCGCGCCAGTCTGGAAGGCCGCGAGATCGCCGCCGTCATCGGCGAGGACGAAACCGTTCCCGCCGATCCAAAAGTGCGGTTCGATCCAGCCGGCATCAACATCTATGCCGATTCCTGGCGTGTCGAGATGGGGGCGTAGATGGAAAAGCCCTGGAACAACAAGGCCTGGTTGCTCGTGCTGCCGATGCTCGTGCTGGTGGCGTTCTCGGCCGTCATCCCGCTGATGACCGTCGTCAACTACTCGGTACAGGACACGTTCGGCAATAACGTCTTCTTCTGGGCGGGGACCGAATGGTTCGAGGAGTTGCTGCATTCCGATCGCTTCTGGGAAGCCATGGTGCGCAACCTGATCTTCTCCTTCATCATCCTGGCGATCGAAGTGCCGCTCGGCATCTTCATTGCCCTCAACATGCCCAAAAAGGGCTGGGGCGTGCCGGTCTGCCTGGTGCTGATGGCGCTGCCGCTCTTGATCCCGTGGAATGTCGTCGGCACGATCTGGCAGGTGTTCGGCCGCAACGATATCGGCCTGCTCGGCTATTACGTCAACGCGCTCGGCATCGACTACAATTACGTGCAGGATCCGTTCGACGCCTGGGTCACCGTCATCATCATGGACGTCTGGCACTGGACCAGCCTCGTCGTGCTGCTCTGCTATGCCGGCCTGGTCTCGATCCCCGACGCCTTCTACCAGGCAGCCAAGATCGATGGCGCCTCGCGCTGGGCGGTGTTCCGCTACATCCAGTTGCCGAAGATGAAGCGCGTGCTTCTGATCGCGGTGCTGCTGCGTTTCATGGACAGTTTCATGATCTACACCGAGCCCTTCGTCGTCACCGGCGGCGGTCCGGGCAATTCGACGACCTTCCTGTCGATCGACCTCGTCAAGACCGCGCTCGGACAGTTCGACCTCGGTCCGGCGGCGGCGATGTCGCTGGTCTACTTCCTGATCATCCTGTTGTTGTCGTGGGTGTTCTACACCGTGATGACCAACTACGACGCGGAACGCTGATATGGCCGGCGCCAACGAACGTACCGAGCGCAACCTGGTGAACGGGACCGCCGCTTCGGAAAGACTCGCCAGTTCGCTGTCGCAGAGCGAGCTGGACAGGCGCATGCGCCGCCGTGGCGAGGAATCGCGCTGGTGGTGGATCGTGCCGACGCTCTACATCATCGTCCTGCTGCTGCCGATCTACTGGCTCATCAATATGAGCTTCAAGACCAATGCGGAGATCGTCAATTCGCTGACGCTCTATCCGCATGCGCCGACGCTGCGCAACTACACCATCATCTTCACCGATGCGTCCTGGTATTCGGGCTACATCAATTCGATCACCTATGTGGTGATGAACATGGTGATCTCGGTCGCCGTGGCGCTTCCGGCGGCTTACGCCTTTTCGCGCTACCGGTTCCTCGGCGACAAGCATCTGTTCTTCTGGCTTTTGACCAACCGCATGGCACCGCCGGCGGTGTTCGCGCTGCCGTTCTTCCAGCTTTATTCGGCATTCGGCCTCATCGATACGCATATCGCGGTGGCGCTGGCGCACTGCCTGTTCAACGTGCCGCTGGCGGTGTGGATCCTTGAGGGCTTCATGTCCGGAGTGCCGAAGGAGATCGACGAAACGGCCTACATAGACGGCTATTCGTTTCCGCGTTTCTTCGTGAAGATATTCATGCCGCTGATCGCCAGCGGCATCGGCGTCGCCTGCTTCTTCTGCTTCATGTTCTCATGGGTGGAACTGCTCATCGCCCGCACGCTGACCACCACCGATGCCAAGCCGATCGCCGCTACCATGACCCGCACCGTGTCGGCGTCGGGAATGGACTGGGGGCTGCTGGCAGCCGCCGGGGTGCTGACGCTGATCCCCGGGGCGCTCGTCATCTGGTTCGTTCGCAACTACATCGCCAAGGGCTTCGCCCTGGGGAGGGTGTGACCATGAACCTCGACTTCTCCTGGATGGCGTGGACCTGGCCGACGGCCGCCTTCTTCGCCGTCATAGCGCTGCTGCTGGTCGGCATGGGTGTCTGGGAATATGCCTCGCCCGGCGGCGATCCGCGCATCGGCGTGCTGCGTTTCAAGACGACGCGCGGCGATCGTCTCTTCGTTTCGCTGCTTGGCAGCGCCTTCATCCATCTCGCTTGGCTGGGTCTTGTCGGACCCAGCCTGTGGTGGGCTCTCGCTCTCTCCGTGGTCTACGCCATCGGCGTCTTCCGCTACGTATAGAGGGGGAAACTGTTGGAGCGGCCGCTTGTTGGCGGCCTCTCCAGATCGCACTTGAAGTCTTTTCAAACGTGGAGGAAACACAATGCGACGGCAATTATTGACATCTACGACCGCCCTTGTCCTCTTGCTCGGCGTGGGCAACGCCTATGCCGGCATGGACGAGGCAAAAGCCTTTCTTGACAAGGAGATAGGCGATCTGTCGACGCTTTCGCGCGCCGATCAGGAAAAGGAAATGCAGTGGTTCGTCGACGCCGCCAAGCCGTTCGCCGGCATGGATATCAAGGTCGTGTCGGAAACGCTGACGACGCATCAATACGAGTCGCAGGTTCTGGCTCCGGCCTTCACCGCCATCACCGGCATCAAGGTCACGCACGACGTCATCCAGGAAGGCGACGTCGTTGAAAAGATCCAGACCCAGATGCAGACTGGCCAGAACCTCTATGACGGCTGGGTCAACGATTCCGACCTGATCGGCACCCACTGGCGTTACCAGCAGGTGCGCAACCTGACCGACTGGATGGCGGGCGAAGGCAAGGATGTCACCAATCCGAACCTCGATGTGAAGGATTTCATCGGCACCTCCTTCACCACCGCTCCGGACAAGAAGCTCTATCAGCTTCCCGACCAGCAGTTCGCCAACCTCTACTGGTTCCGCTACGACTGGTTCAACGACGAGAAGAACAAGGCCGACTTCAAGGCCAAGTACGGCTACGATCTCGGCGTTCCCGTCAATTGGTCGGCCTATGAGGACATTGCCGAGTTCTTCACCGGCCGCGACGTCGACGGCAAGAAGGTCTACGGCCATATGGACTATGGCAAGAAGGACCCGTCGCTCGGCTGGCGCTTTACCGATGCCTGGCTATCGATGGCCGGCAATGGCGACAAGGGTATCCCGAACGGCCTGCCGGTCGACGAATGGGGCATCAAGGTCAACGAGAAATCGCAGCCGGTCGGCTCCTGCACGGCGCGGGGCGGCGACACCAACGGCCCGGCCGCCGTCTACTCGATCCAGAAATATCTCGATTGGCTGAAGGCCTACGCACCACAGGAAGCGCAGGGCATGACCTTCTCGGAATCCGGTCCGGTTCCCGCGCAGGGCAATGTTGCCCAGCAGATCTTCTGGTACACGGCCTTCACCGCCGACATGGTCAAGCCCGGCCTGCCCGTCATGAACGACGACGGCACGCCGAAATGGCGCATGGCTCCGTCGCCGCACGGTGTCTACTGGAAGGACGGCATGAAGCTCGGCTACCAGGATGTCGGTTCGTGGACGCTGATGAAGTCGACCCCGACCGACCGTGCCAAGGCCGCCTGGCTCTACGCCCAGTTCGTCACCTCGAAGACGGTGGACGTGAAGAAGAGCCATGTCGGCCTCACCTTCATCCGCGACTCCACCATTCACGACAAGAGCTTCACGGAGCGCGCGCCGAAGCTCGGCGGCCTGATCGAGTTCTATCGCTCGCCGGCCCGCGTGCAATGGTCGCCGACCGGCACAAACGTGCCGGACTATCCGAAGCTGGCACAGCTGTGGTGGCAGGCGATCGGCGATGCCTCGTCGGGCGCAAAGAGTGCGCAGGAAGCGATGGATTCGCTTTGCGCCGAGCAGGAGAAGGTCATGGGCCGCATCGAGAGGTCCGGCGTCCAGGGCGATATCGGGCCGAAGCTCGCCGAGGAACATGATCTCGCCTACTGGAATGCCGACGCGGTCAAGGCCGGCAATCTCGCTCCTCAGCTCAAGATCGAGAACGAGAAGGAGAAGCCCCAGACCATCAACTATGACGAGCTGGTCAAGAGCTGGCAGAAGTAGGACTGACCTATGCGGGCGTTCGCGCCCGTGTAAAATTCAGGGAGGCGGCACGTTGCCGTCTCCCTTCTTTGTGTCGTGACGGAGGAAGTGCGAATGAATGGCTTTGTCCTGGCAATCGACCAAGGCACGACATCGAGCCGGTCGATTCTGTTCGACGGCGACATGAAAGTCGTCGGCAGCAGCCAGCAAGAATTCACCCAGCACTATCCTGCTTCCGGCTGGGTCGAGCATGACCCGGAAGATATCTGGGCCAGCGTCGTGGCGACCGTCAAGGGCGCATTGAAGAATGCCGGGCGGGAGGCATCGGACGTCGCCGCGCTCGGCATCACCAACCAGCGCGAGACCGTCGTCATCTGGGACAGGGCGACCGGCAAGCCGATCCACAACGCGATCGTCTGGCAAGACCGGCGCACCGCGCCGCTGTGCCGGAAGCTGAAGAAGCAGGGATTGGAAAAGACCTTCACCAGGAAGACCGGCCTGCTGCTCGATCCGTATTTCTCCGGCACGAAGATAGCCTGGATGCTGGACAAGGTGAAAGGCGCCAGGAGACGCGCCGAGAAAGGCGAATTGCTGGCCGGCACCATCGACAGTTTCCTGATCTGGCGCCTGACCGGCGGCAGGGTGCATGCCACCGACGCCACAAACGCCTCCCGCACGCTAGTCTACAACATCGAGAAGAATGCCTGGGACGACGAGCTGCTGGCCATCCTGAACATTCCGGCAAGGATGCTCCCCGAGGTGAAGGACTGCGCCGATGATTTTGGGATCACGCAGAAAAATCTCTTTGGCGCCGAGATAAGGATCCTCGGCGTTGCCGGCGACCAGCATGCCGCGACCATCGGCCAGGCCTGTTTCGAGCCCGGCATGATGAAATCGACCTACGGCACCGGCTGTTTCGCGCTGCTCAACACCGGTGCCGACCTGGTGCGCTCGAAGACCCGGCTGTTGACCACCATTGCCTACCGGCTGAACGGCAAGACCACCTATGCGCTGGAAGGTTCGATCTTCATCGCCGGAGCCGCAGTGCAGTGGCTGCGCGACGGCATCAAGGTGATCGGCAAGGCCGAACAGAGCGGCAAGCTGGCGGCCGAGGCCGATCCGACCCAGGACGTGTATCTGGTACCGGCCTTTGTCGGACTCGGCGCGCCCCACTGGGATGCCGAGGCGCGGGGCGCGATCTTTGGCCTGACCCGCAATTCGGGGCCGCCGGAGTTTGCCCGCGCCGCGCTCGAATCCGTCGCCTACCAGACGCGCGACCTGCTCGATGCCATGCGCAAGGATTGGAAGGGTACGGCGGCCAAGACGGTGCTTCGGGTCGACGGCGGCATGGTGGCATCCGACTGGACCATGCAACGGCTGGCCGACATTCTTGACGCGCCGGTCGACCGTCCGACCATTCTGGAGACGACCGCGCTCGGTGCCGCCTGGCTCGCCGGCTCGAAGGCGGGCGTGTGGCCGAAGGCGCGGGAATTCGCCAAGACATGGGCGCTCGACCGGCGCTTCAGACCGGACATGGAACCAGCGGTACGCTCGGCCAAGCTGGCGGGGTGGCGCGATGCTGTTCGCAGGACGCTGAGCGTGCCATAACCAACAGTCAGATCGGGCGAGGGGGAAATGAAGCCAAACTGGTACTCTGCTTGGCGCGCCGAGGCTATTAAACAACTTGAGGCCAAGAATAAGCGCTTGGAGGAAGAATTCCGCATCGGCCACTGGTCGCGCTATGACTTGAGCAACGGAAAGCTCTTGTTCTCCAAGGACGGAGCGATCAAGGTGATCACCGAAATCCAGATCGCCGGTTCCACGAATGTTAAGGCACAGAACTGGCTCTGGGCGTGGGCAAATTCAAATCTGCCCGATAGTCTTCTTAGAGATGCAAAGCTGGTTCGGTTCTTCGGTGAGAAGAACGGCATTGACGAACTGGCTCAGACTTACGTGATAGATGGGGATCAGCTGGAAGTGCTGGGTTGGGAATTGGCGGCCGTCACGGTTCGAATTTGCGATGCCGTCGGAGCGTACCGATCACCCCGTGGTGAAGGTGGCGGGCTTTATTATATGGTCAAGACCATTAATTGGGCCAGCTGATCACAGCCTGCCCGGGGACCGTCCTCGCACGACAGAAAGCCCGCGCCATTTCCGGCACGGGCTTTGACTTTCTATCCCTCTGACGAACACTGTCGCCCATCAGTAGGGTGAAATGCACTGCTGCCGCGGGCCGTTATACGGCTGGAACGTGTTGTCGGATGCGCGGTAGGAACGGTAACGGTCATAGCACCACTGCACATGCGAATTGCCTTCATAGACGCGGTTCCGGTTGTTGGCGATCGCGCCGGTTATCAGCGCGCCAGTGGCGAAAGCAGCAAGCGGGAACCAGAAATCGCCGTGACGGCGATAGCCCGGGCGATATTCACGGTAGCCGCGATGGCCGTTCCAGTAGGCTCCGCGGTTGTCGCGGTAGAAGTTGCGGTTGCCGCGAAACTCGCCGCGGAAGTTACGGCGCCGCTCCCAGGGCCTGTACTGCACGGTCTGGACATCGGACGAGACCGATGCAGGCTGCGGTACATAGGCCGGTGCGGCTTCGACCGGCATGGCAGCCGCCACTGCGAAGGAAGCTGACAGTGTGGTCGCCAGCAAACCCGACAGGACTTTGTTCATGATCTTCTCCTTGAGAGGTTGACGTCCCTTGTGGCGGAGGAAACGGACACGCTCGCGAATTGTTCCTGGAAAAAAAGGCAAGTTGCTGATTTGTAATGTTTCTCCGGTTTGGGATCGATGGAGGCCACAGGGTCTTTTGCCTGCCTGGCAAAGGTTCGGCATGTCCTTGCGGAAACGGCCGGCCGGGAGAGCCGGCACGGCGGGAACGCATGGCTTGGTGGCCCGTTTTTTCCGGTTGACCGGTCGAGGCACTCTCCCTATGTTCCGCGCAATTTCGAGGGCGCCGTTTCCAGCCCACGGGAGCGCGTAGCTCAGCCGGTAGAGCAACTGACTTTTAATCAGTAGGTCATGGGTTCGAATCCCATCGCGCTCACCACTCAGTCCCGTGACAAATGCACGTTCAGGACAGCGGCTTTTTTGGCGATCAGTCCTTCCAGATCCGCGTCCGATCGGGTGGTGCCGGTGCGTTCGCGCAGCAGGGAGATCATCGCGCGCATCGAAAGCGGGGCGGTTTTTTGCTGAACCAGGATCGCGTCCACCGCGCCGGCAACGTCGGGGCCTTCCGCTGGTGCTCTCATGGTCGGATCCTTTCTGTCCAGCTCCGCCTCGGTGCCGCCGACCGATCCTCTGATGCCGCGGTCAAAGACGACGGCCAACCCGTTCTTGACGGCGAGGGCCGCGACCATGTCGTCGAGTTCGTGGTCCGAAAAGCTGGGGTCGGAAGGCGTGGGTTTCAGGATTCTGTGAATCACCCTGGCGGCCTGGTCCGTCGAAACATAGCCGAAGCGCTGTTTTCTAGCTTCGACATATTGTTCGATGATCATGTCAAGCCGGCGGGCTGCAATGTCCTTTGATTGCTGCATCGGAACCTCCTCGGGTCGTCATGGCGCGCAGGAGCAGCACCTAAAGAGATAGGGCCGCCCGGAAGAACATCAAACATGAGAAATGACGCATCTGCCGATAGCGGAGGAACGATCGCGCCGCTGATGCATTTTTGCCTTTGACCAGCTTATTGAGGGAACGCAGGCCAATGAAGATCGCCCATATCGCGCCGCTGTATGAATCCGTGCCGCCAAGGCTCTATGGAGGCACCGAACGCATCATCTCCTATCTCACCGAAGCTCTGGTCGGGCTCGGCCACGATGTAACGTTGTTTGCCAGCGGCGATACCAGGACCTCCGCCCGGCTGGTCGCGTGTCGGGAACGGGCGCTGCGCCTCGATCCACGGCCGTTGAAGTCGGAGATCGCGGCGCATCTTTCGATGCTCGAGGAAGTCAGGAGACAGGCCGACGATTTCGACATTCTTCACTTCCATCTCAGCCACTTCCTGCATTTCCCGTTTTTCCGCCATATGCCGGAGCGAACGGTGACGACGCCGCATGGCAGGCTGGACTATGTGGATCTGGCACAGGCCTATGAGCGGTTCCCGCGTTTTCCGATGATTTCCATTTCACGCAGCCAGAGGACGAGGCTCGCGTCCGCCAACTGGTTGGCGACCATCCATCATGGGCTGCCGCTCGATCTCTATGGGCCGGATTTTGAAGCCGGCTCCGACGGTACATATCTGGCGTTCCTCGGCAGGATGTCGCGCGACAAGCGGCCGGACCGGGCCATCGAGATTGCCAGGCGCACGGGCCTGAGGCTCAAGCTCGCGGCCAAGGTGGGCGACGGTGACCGGGCCTATTTCGAGGAGGTCGTCCAGCCGCTGATCGATGGCGATCGCGTCGAATATGTCGGCGAGATCAGCGAGGACCAGAAGAGCAGCTTTCTCGGCAACGCCGCTGCCTTGCTGTTTCCCATCGACTGGCCCGAGCCTTTTGGTCTGGCGGTAATCGAGGCCATGGCCTGCGGAACCCCTGTCATGGCTTGGAGCTGCGGCGCCATGCCCGAGATCATCGATCACGGTGTGACCGGCTTCGTCGTCGAAACCATCGAGGACGCCGTCGCCACCATGCCGGCCCTGCTCCAGCTCGACAGGCGCCGGATAAGGGCCGTTTTCGAAGGACGGTTCTCGGCCGACCGCATGGCGCGCGACTATGTCGCCACCTATTCACAGGCGATCGACACTCAACAAATCAGGGCTTCCTAGTACAGTGCCCCGTTCAGAAACAAGCACGGGACAGTCTTCTTGACCATCACCCAACTTGACGAGCGCAAGCTTGATCCCGCAATAGCCCTGGCCTCCCTGGACGAAACCGCGCCGAGGGAACCGCACCGGCTCTTCGCACTCAAGCATGGCGACTGCTTCGCCGTCGCCGATTCCTATGGCGACATACGCGGTGTGGGCGACGGCTTCTTCCGCGACGACACGCGCGTGCTTTCCGAATTCCGCCTCGCGGTGGGCGGTCGTTCGACGTCGCTGCTGGGCGCATCGCTGAGCCAGGACAATGTCCTGTTCACCTCCAACCTGACCAATCTGCCTATAGAGAGTGCCGGCGGCCGTCCCATCCCGCAAGGAGCGATCCACATCGAGCGTGTCAGGCTGCTGTGGGAGGACCGCCTGTATGAGCGCCTGACCCTTTCCAACTACAGCCAGGAACATTCGACCGTCCTGCTTTCGCTGCGCTTCGCCGCCGATTTCCGCGACATGTTCGAAGTTCGTGGCTCGACACGCGCCAAACGAGGCACCGCCCATACCGCCGAGATGGACCAGAACTCGGTTCTGCTTCGCTATGAAGGCCTGGACAAGGTGGTGCGTACGTCGACGATATCGTTTTCGCAGAAACCGGACGAATTGACCTCCGACCGGGCGGATTTCTTCATTGCAGTCACCAAACGCAGCCGCAAGACACTGTATGTCGAGGTCGGCAGCGAGATGGCCGATGTGCCCGACCGCGACCGGTTTCGCGCCGCAGCGGCGCGCGCGCGTTTCGGCATGCGCGCCAAGCGCCGCCATGGCGCGACGCTGCACAGTTCGGGCAGGGTGTTCAACGACTGGATGGAGCGCGCCCGTGCCGATGTGGCGCTGCTCACCACCGAACTTGCGACCGGCCCTTATCCCTATGCCGGCATTCCGTGGTTCTCGACGGCCTTCGGCAGAGACGGCGTGATCTCGGCGTTGCAGATGCTCTGGCTCAATCCCGGCCTGGCGCGCGGCGTGCTTGCCTTTCTCGCGCAACATCAGGCGACCGAAACCTCGCCCTTCAGCGACTCTCAGCCCGGCAAGATCATGCATGAAACGCGCAAAGGTGAAATGACGGCGCTGAGCGAGTTGCCGTTCGGCCGCTACTATGGCGGCGTCGACACCACCCCGCTCTACGTTCATCTCGCCTGCGCTTACGCGGACCGCACCGGCGACATGGTCTTTATCGACGGCCTGTGGCAGTCGCTATGTGCAGCCGCCGAATGGATCGAGGCGGCAAGCGCTTCGACCGGATTCGTCACCTACCGGCGTGCGGCGGAGTCAGGCCTCGCCAACCAGGGATGGAAGGACAGCTTTGATTCGGTCTTTCATGCAGACGGTCGTATCCCGAAGGGGCCGATCGCGCTGGTCGAGGTGCAGGGCTACGTCTTCGCGGCGTTCCAGGGGCTGGCGAGACTGGCTCGCCGGCGAGGCGAGACAGAAAAGGCGGAAGGCTGGGAAAGGCGGGCCGAAGAGATCCGCCGGCGGGTTGAAAGTCATTTCTGGATCGAAGAGCTGGGTTACTACGCGCTGGCGCTCGATGGCGACGGCCGACCATGCGAGGTGCGCACGTCCAATGCTGGACATCTGCTCTATGTGGGGCTTCCGGATCCGGATCGGGCGCGGATCGTCGCCGATCAGTTGCTGTCGGCTTCTTTTCACTCCGGCTGGGGATTGAGGACGCTCGCCGACGACGCAATATTCTTCAATCCCATGTCGTATCACAATGGCTCCATCTGGCCGCACGACACGGCGATATGCGCGGCAGGCCTTGCGCGGTACGGCATTCGCGACAATGTGGTGCGGCTGATGAGCGGGACGTTCGAATCCGCCGTCCATTTCAACATGCGCCTGCCCGAACTTTTCTGCGGCTTCACCCGCGCACCGGGCGAGGCGCCGATCGCGTATCCGGTCGCTTGCCTGCCGCAGGCCTGGTCGGCAGGTTCCGCCTTCATGCTGATGCAGGCCTGTCTGGGCCTCCATATCGACGGCTGGGCCGGCGAAATCCATGTCACAAGGCCGCGCCTGCCAATCGGCATCGACAGCCTGGTGATCCGCCATCTCGCGGTGGCGGGCACGGCAGTCGACCTGACGTTCCAGCGTGTAGGAGATCGTGTGGGCGCGTTCCTGGCCGACCGCCATGAAGGGTTGGCGCCTTTGATCGTGCGCAGCTAAAAACCGGAACCATCACCGGCGACGTGCGTTGCACCATCTCCCCCGCGGAGAGGCGAGACCTAGGCCGGAGCAATTCACATCGATGCCAGACAACAATTTTGACTTCCTCCACTCTGCCTCCGCTCTATGGTTCGTCATTCTTGCCAGCCTCTGCGTTTCCCTTGTTGCCTTGGTGATTTCCGCGCTGCGATCCCGCCGGACCCCGCCGGAACCGGCGAATGTCGAGCCTCCACCGGCTCGTGTCGTATTGCGGGAGTTCGAAAAGAATGGCCATTCCGCCGACGCGGCGCTCGTCAACTGGTCGCCCTCGACACTGCGCGAAATCCTGGCGAAGGAACTGCCGGATGCGCAAGTGATCGTCGTCTCCAACCGCGAGCCCTACATTCACAATCTCAGGGATGACAATGTCGACCTGGTTGTGCCGGCCAGTGGACTTGTCTCGGCGCTGGAGCCGATCACCCGTGCCTGCGCGGGAACCTGGATAGCCTATGGCGGCGGCTCGGCGGATCATCTCGTCGTCGACCAGAACGACCGCATCGAGGTCCCACCTGAGAACCCATCCTACACGTTGCGCCGTGTCTGGCTGACCGACGAGGAACAGCAAGGCTATTATCTGGGCTTTGCCAATGAGGGTCTCTGGCCCCTGTGCCACATAGCCTTTACGCGGCCCGTCTTCCGCACGTCCGACTGGGAAACGTACGAAGCCGTCAATCGCAAATTCGCCGATACCGTCGTTGCCGAAGCGCGGAACGAACGCCCGATCGTCCTCGTCCAGGACTATCATTTCGCGCTGCTGCCGCGAATGATCCGGGAACGCCTGCCCGATGCGATCATCATCACCTTCTGGCACATTCCGTGGCCAAATTCGGAAGTCTTCAGCATCTGCCCCTGGCGGGAAAAGATCCTGGACGGCCTGCTGGGGAGCTCTATCATCGGCTTTCATACGCAGTTCCACTGCAACAACTTCATCGAGAGCGTCGACCGCTTCCTGGAAAGCAGGATCGAGCGCGAGGATTCGGCGATCTCCTATGGCGGCCAGACCAGCCTGGTCCACGCCTATCCGATCTCGATAGAGTGGCCGCCGGCTCAACTCGGGAAATTGCCCGCCATCGCGCAGTGCCGCGCGCGAATTCGCGAAAAATTCGGGCTGGCGGACAATGTCAGCCTCTGTGTCGGCGTCGAGCGCCTCGATTATACGAAAGGCATTCTCGACCGGTTTCATGCATTGGACGAACTGTTCAAGCAACACCCGGAGTGGATCGGCCAGGTGGCCTTCCTGCAGATCGCGGCGCCAAGCCGTGGAACCTTGCCGGCCTACCAGCAACTGCACGAGGAATGCCTGCGTTGCGCGGCGGAGCTCAACGAGCGTTATGGCCGGGACGGCTACACGCCTGTCTTGATGGTGGCTGAACACCATTCCCAGGAGCAGGTCTACGAAATCTACCGAGCCGCCGATGTCTGCATGGTGACCAGCCTGCACGACGGAATGAACCTGGTCGCCAAGGAATTTGTCGCCGCACGCGACGACGAGCAGGGCGTGCTGATGCTCAGCATGTTTGCCGGCGCTTCCAAGGAGCTTCTCGAGGCACTGATCGTCAATCCTTACGACGCGACGATGATGGCCGAGGCGTTGCTGCAGGCATTGACCATGGTGCCCGCCGAGCAGCGCCAGCGCATGCAGCGCATGCGCGAGATCGTCCGCGACAACAATGTCTATCGCTGGGCGGGCAGCATGCTTCTCGACGCCGCCCGCTTGCGCAAGCGAATCGCGATCGACCCTGCCGGGCCGGGCTCCGTTGCCGCGGCCAATGTGATATCGCTGCTTGATCGCAAACGGGTCGCGGCGCTGTGATGTCGGGATCGGCAAATCTGTCCGTGCCGACCGTCCCGCAAGGCCGATGGGCACTCTTCCTGGACATTGACGGTACGCTTCTGGAACATGCCGCCCATCCCGACGCGGTGGTCGTCGGCGATGCGTTGCGAAGCATGCTAACAAGGCTGGACGGGCGTCTGGCTGGCGCTCTGGCTTTCATTACAGGAAGATCCGTTTCCGCCGTCGACCGGCTCTTCCAGCCGCTGCGCCTACCGGCTGCGGGTCTATACGGCCTGGAGCACCGGCTTGTCCGTGACGGGCCTGTCGAGGCGGCCGACGAGCCCGCCGACATTGCCGCGCTTGCCGAGGAAATCGAGGCGGAACTGGACAATGTGGACGTCTATATCGAGCGCAAGGGCCCGATCCTGGCCATTCATACGCGTGCGGCGCCGCAGTTGCTGCAACGGGCGACGCAACTGGTCGAACAGGCCCTGGAGCGGCTTCCGCGAGGATATCGGGTTCTTGCCGGCAATGCCGGGGTGGAACTGATGCCGCTCGAGGCGGCCAAGGGAGCGGCAATCAGGCGTTTCTGCGAGTTGCCGGCTTTCCGGGGGCGGATTCCCGTATTCCTCGGAGACGACACGTCGGATGAGAACGGCTTCGAAGCCGTCAATGAAATGGATGGCATTTCGGTCCGCATCAAACCGCAAGGGAAAACCGTGGCGCGCCACGCGCTGGCCGATGTCGGCGAGACCCTGGCCTGGCTTGAATCCCTATGTCACGACCAATCGGGCACTGGCCGGTTTGAGGAGGCGGTCCAGCCCACTGTCCGGCAGAGTTGAGGCCGCAAAACGCATTTTGCGCCTTTGAAGAACGGGTTTCAGGAGTTGATCAATGATCCAATTCACCAGCCTCATCCACGAGATCATGCCTGCGTGGCTCCGGCGGCGTTCGCGCCGGCGCATGCAGGACACCGAGACAACTTTCGATCCCTCGCGTCCTGAAGACGCCGATGCCGTCTGGCGAAAGGCTGTCGAGAGGGACCTGTTCGGCGCAAACACGCCCGACTATACCGAGACCGAACAGAAGAAACGCGATCACCACTGACGGAGGCTGTCAGCCTTCCGCGAAGACCAGCGAGACATTGCCGCCGGCATGCCGTTCGAGCCGGCCGGCGAGGTCGAGCTCCAGGAGCACCATGAACACCTGCGCCGGATGCAGGCCGGTGTGGCGGATGATCTCGTCGATCGCCACCGGCGTCGGGCCGAGCGCTTCGGTCACCCTGGCGCGGTCGTTTTCGCCGGGTGGCGGCGTGGCCGAGAAATCGGGGGGATCTTCAAAGGGCGGCAGTTCGGGGGCCCGCAAACCGGTCAGCGGCGCGATTGCCCTGTGAATGTCGGCGGCTTCGGTGACCAAGGTGGCACCGTCCTTGAGCAGGCCATTGGTGCCGGCGGCGCGTGGATCAAGCGGCGAGCCGGGTACGGCGAAGACCAGCCGGCCCATTTCGCCTGCGAGCCTGGCGCTGATCAGGGATCCGGAACGCTGCGCCGCCTCGACCACCACCAGACCGACTGCCGCGCCCGCGACGAGGCGGTTGCGGCGCGGAAAATCCTGCGCACGCGGCTGCCAGCCGAACGGCATCTCCGAAATGATGGCGCCGCCGCGCTCGACGATCTCGTCGCACAGGCCGGCATTCTCAGGCGGGTAGGGCAGATCGAGGCCTCCGGCCAGCACGCCGATCGTGCCGGTCGAGAGGCTGCCCTGATGTGCTGAAGTGTCGATGCCGCGCGCGAGGCCGGAGATGATGGCGTAACCGTCGCGGCCAAGGTCGGTCGCCAGCATGCGCGCCATCTTGATGCCGGCGAGCGAGGCGTTGCGGGCGCCGACGATAGCCACCGCGGGCAGCCGGAACACCGCGCCTTCGCCTTTCACCGCCAGCAGCGGCGGCGGATGGTCCATGTTTTTCAACAGGGCGGGATAGTCCGGCTCGCCGATACCGACAAAGCGGGCGTCTGCCCGCCTTGCGGCCTCCAGTTCCGCTTCGGCCTCGGCGATCGAGGGAATGCGGGCGACCCTGATGGCGCCGCCCGAAATCATCAGTTCCGGCAGCATTTCCAGCGCGACTTCGGCCGAACCGAAGCGGTTGATCAGGTCGCGAAAGGAGGCAGGACCTACATTCTGGGTGCGGATCAGCCGCAGCCAACTCAACCGCTGCCGGTCGCTGAGGCGCGCTCCGGCGAGCGGCTTGCTCACTCCTTCGCCCCGATTTTGCCCTCGGTGCCGGCAAGCAGGCGTGAAATGTTGGCCCGGTGCTTGATGAAGACGATCAGGCTCATCACGACGAACAATGCGGCAATCTGCGGTGTGCTCAGGAAATAGAGGGCGATCGGCACGGCGACCGCGGCCGTCAGCGCTGCAAGCGAGGAGTAGCGGAACAGGAATGCCATGGCCAGCCAGACGATGGCGAAGATCAGCGCCACCTGCCAGGCAAGGCCGATCAGCACGCCGAGATAGGTGGCCACGCCCTTGCCTCCCTTGAATCCGAGCCAGATCGGGAAGAGATGGCCGAGGAAGGCGCCAAGGCCGGCCCAAGCGCCGAGTTCGGGCGCGAAATGGCCCGCGATCAGCACCGCGGCCGTGCCCTTCAGCGCGTCGAGCAGCAGCGTGGCCGCGGCAAGGCCCTTGTTGCCGGTGCGTAGCACATTTGTCGCGCCGATGTTGCCGGAGCCGATCTGGCGCACGTCGCCAAGCCCTGCCGCACGGGTCAGCAGAAGCCCGAACGGAATCGAGCCCAAGAAATAGCCGAGCACCAGCGCCGGGATCAGGTTGTAAGTCATTGTTCCCCCCGCATTTCCCCCTGACGGGCTGAATCCGGCGCGATGCGCCGCCGCCCGCTCAGACCGAGAACACTGTGCGGCCCGCCACCAGCGTTTGCAAGACCTTGCCTTGCAGGCGCGCGCCTTCGAAACAGGTGTTCTTCGAGCGCGAGCGGATGCCGCTTTCGCTGACGATCCAGGGTTCATCCAGATCGACAAGCGCAAGGTCCGCGAGAGCGCCGGGCTTAAGCGTGCCGCCGGGCAGGCCGAACAGCCGTGCCGGCGCCGTGGACAAGGTCTCGATCAGCCGCAACAACGGCACGTCGCCATTGTGGTAGAGCCGCAAGGCCGCGCCCAGCAACGTTTCCAGCCCGATGGCGCCGGCTGCCGCGTCGGCGAAGGGCAGGCGCTTGGTGTCGACGTCCTGCGGATCGTGCGAGGAGACGATGATGTCGACCGTGCCATCCCTGATCGCTTCGATCATCGCCAGACGGTCTTCCTCGGCGCGCAGCGGCGGCGTCAGGCGGAAGAAGGTCCGGTATTCCCCGACATCGTTTTCGTTGAGTGACAGATTGTGGATCGATACGCCCGATGTGACGGTCGCGCCGTCGGCCTTCGCGCGCGCCACCGATGCCGCCGCCATCGCCGTCGATATCTTTGCCGCGTGGTAGGAACCGCGCGTCAGGCGCGCCAGGGCAAGGTCGCGCTCCAGCGGGATGGTTTCGGCCTCACGCGGAATGCCGGAAAGTCCTAGCCAGCTGGCGTAGAGTCCCTCGTTCATCACGCCCGACGACGCGAGGTCGGCATCCTGGGTCTCGTGCACGATGGTTGCGCCGAAATCGCGGGCATAGGTCAGCGCCCGGCGCATCACCAGCGCGCTTGATATGGTGTGGCGGCCGTCGGTGAAGGCGGCGGCGCCGGCCTCTCGCAGCAGGCCGAATTCGGTCATCTCGCGGCCATCGAGGCCCTTGGTGATGGCGGCGGCCGGGAAAATATTCACGATTGCCGTGTCCTTGGCGGTGCGCAGCACGAATTCGACCAGGGCCACATTGTCGATGACCGGATCGGTATCGGGCATCATGACGATCGAGGTGACGCCGCCGGCAGCCGCGGCGACACTTGCCGACGCGATCGTTTCGCGATGTTCGCCGCCCGGTTCGCCGATGAAGACGCGGCCGTCGATCAGGCCTGGAATCACCGCCTTGCCGGCGCAGTCGACGATGGTGGCGCCCTCGGGCGCCCCCTGGTTCAGCGCAGCCTTGCCGGCGGCGGCTATCTTCTTCCCGTCGACGATGACCGTCCCGGTCTCGTCTACGCCGCGCGAGGGGTCGATGATGCGGGCGCGCTCGAACACCGTAATGGTCATGCGCCGCGGCCCTCATGGTTGCGGCGCGGATCGAGCAGCGCTTCCATCACCGCCATGCGCACGGCGACGCCCATCTCGACCTGTTCCTGGATGACGCTCTGCGGGCCGTCGGCGATTTCCGAAGCGATCTCGACGCCACGGTTCATCGGGCCCGGATGCATCACCAGCGCATCGTCTTTCGCGGCCTTCAGCTTCTCGGCGTCGAGGCCGAAATAGCGGAAATATTCGCGCACCGAAGGCACGAAGGCGCCTTCCATTCGCTCGCGCTGCAGGCGCAGCATCATCACCACGTCGGCATCTTTCAGGCCCTCGGCCATTGAGCCGGTGACGATCACACCCATCCTGTCGATGCCCGCAGGCAGCAGCGTCGAGGGTGCGACGACGCGCACCTGCGCGCCGAGCGCATTGAGCAGCATGATGTTGGAGCGGGCGACGCGCGAATGCAGGATGTCGCCGCAGATCGCCACGATCAGTTTCGACAGCGGACCCTTGGCGCGACGGATGGTCAGCGCGTCAAGCAGCGCCTGTGTGGGGTGCTCGTGCGCGCCGTCCCCCGCATTGACCACGGAGCAGCCGACCTTCTGCGCCAGGAGGGCGGCCGCACCGGCCGACTGGTGGCGGATGATCAATATGTCGGGCCGCATGGCGTTCAGCGTCATGGCCGTGTCGATGAGCGTCTCGCCCTTCTTCACCGAGGAACTCGCCACCGACATGTTCATGACGTCGGCGCCGAGACGCTTTCCGGCCAGTTCGAACGACGACTGCGTCCGCGTTGAGGCTTCGTAGAAAAGGTTGATCTGGGTGCGGCCGCGCAGTGTCGAGGTTTTCTTCTCGGATTGCCGCGAGATCGCGACAGCCCGGTCCGCCCTGTCGAGCAGAAGCTCGATGTCGGCGGGGGAAAGATCGCGGATGCCCAGAAGATGGCGGTGGGGATAGAGTGGCAGGGACGAAGCGTCGGTCATCTCAAGGGGCTGCTATAGGGTGGACGTTCCATGGCTGCAAGCGCCAGCTTTGGATTGCGGCTGTTCTCCCCGGTATTTTCGTCGCGAGCCTTGGGCTATATCTAGCCGATGGCTCCGGATTCGTAGCCGCCTGGCAGTAAGGATGAAGCGTGACCGACGACGTGACGAACCAGCCGCCGCCGCTGACAGGCGGCAACGCCTGGCGGGGCGATCCGTTGCTGATCCAGCTTGCCGAGCGCTTTTCCGATCCGGTGCGCAAGGATCTCGACGGGCTCGGCCGCTTCGTGCTGACGCAGGAGGCCCAGGAACTGGCCCGCCTCGCCAATGTCGAAACGCCGAGGCTCAGGACGCATGATCGCCAGGGCCGGCGCATCGATCTGGTCGAGTTTCACCCCGCCTATCACGCTTTGATGCGCCGTTCCGTAGCCAACGGGCTGCACTCCTCGGTCTGGGAGAACGGCGATGCCGAGATCGGCCGCCGCCATCAGGTGCGCGCGGCCCGGTTCTACCTGACGGCCGAACTCGAGACCGGACATCTGTGTCCCATCACCATGACCAGCGCTTCGCTGGCAGCGCTGATGGCGAGCCCGAAACTGTTCCGCGAGTGGGCGCCGCGCGTGACGACGCGCAAATACGATCAGAGCCAAAAGCCGCCGGTCGAGAAGACCGGGCTTACGCTTGGCATGGGCATGACCGAGAAACAGGGCGGCACGGATGTGCGCGCCAATGTGACGAAGGCCGAGCGCGTCGGCAGCGGCTTCTATCGCCTGACCGGCCATAAATGGTTCATGTCGGCGCCGATGTCGGATGCATTCCTGGTGCTGGCGCAGGCGCCGGAGGGATTGTCGTGCTTCCTCGTGCCGCGCGTCCTTGGCGACGGCTCGGGCAACGGCTTCCGTTTCCAGCGCCTGAAGGACAAGCTCGGCAACCGGTCGAATGCGTCTTCCGAGGTGGAGTTCGTCAACGCGATCGGTGAGATGGTCGGCGAGCCGGGCGCCGGCGTGAAGACGATCATGGACATGGTGACCTTGACCCGGCTCGACTGCGCCGTGGCGTCTTCGGCGATCATGCGGGCGGGTCTGGCCGAAGCCGTTCATCACGCCCGCCATCGCCAGGTGTTCGGCACCAACCTGATCGAGCAGCCGCTGATGCAGCGCGTGCTGGCGGACATGGCGCTCGACGTCGCCGCTGCCACGGCGCTGTCGTTCCGGCTGGCGCGTTCCTTCGACGAGGCGGCGAGCGATCGCGGCGAGGCGGCCTTTGCCCGTGCCATGACGCCGGTCGTCAAATATTGGGTCTGCAAAATCGCGCCGCCGCTGCTCTACGAGGCGATGGAATGCCTCGGCGGCAACGGCTATGTCGAGGAGGCGCCGCTCGCCCGCTACTATCGCGAAGCTCCGGTCAACGCTATCTGGGAAGGATCGGGCAATGTCATGGCGCTGGATGTGCTGCGCGTGCTTGGCCGCGCGCCGGGCCTGTTCGAGGAGGTGCTTGCCGGCATTGATCGCGACCTGGGCGCGGGCGGACGCGGCACCATCGGTGTGCTGAAGGCGGCGATGCAAGTCGCCGCGACCGACGAAGGCTCGGCCCGCCTGCTGACGGAGCAACTGGCGCTGTCGGCGGCGGCGGCGGAATTGCGCCGGTTGGGGGCAGGGCGGATCGCCGATGCCTTCGTCGAGACGCGGCTGGCGGGCCAGTGGCGCAACACCTACGGCATGCTCGATTCGCGCCATGATGCGCGCATGATCATCGACACGCTCTATCCGCCAACCACCTGAGCAGCAGCCATGGACCACGCCTTGGTCATTCCCTTGCGCCGTTAACCTTAACAAATGGTTTCCGTTGCGAGGGCTGGCGGCAAAGCCCACTGTCATTCCTGTCGAAGCAGGAATCACGATGCGACAGGTATTGACCTCTTTTCTCGCCTTGCACTGGACGATCGTTTTCGCCCTGCTGGCGATCATCTGCATCGATGGAAACCGCGGCGTGGCCGGGGCGCTTGGGGTGCTGGGCGTGACGATCGAGAGCGCCCGCTTCGTCGATCTCGAAAATGTCGTCGTGGTTGCGCCTCTGGCAACGGCCCTGCTTGTCGTGGCGGTGCTGTTCTTCTGGGCTTTTGTCGAGGCGCTGATCAACAATGCCAGCAATCCGGGCGCCGACAGCGTTGCCCGCATCGCCTTCATCAGCGCTTCCGGCGTGCTGTCGCTGATCTTGGTCGGAGGCGCGGCGCAAGGCATCAACGGGCTGTTCCTGGTCGTCGCCGTGCAATTGGCCGCACTTCTGGCCTCCTATGTCGCCATGCTTGCCGAGCGCCGCACCCTGGCCACATCGGATGAGGTTGAAATCCACGCCACGGCGCACAGCATGGCCAGGGCCGCAGCCCACAATTCGCTGCTTTCGCTGATATCGGGCCGAACCCAGCCGACCCGGAAGGGAGGCCGCTGATGCGTTACATCTTCGCATTGTGGGCGGCTCCGATGGCGCTTTTCTGGGGCTGGTTCTACCTGTCGCTCAACGACATGAATTTCGGCTACGTCATGCTGAGCCGGCAGTTGCATGATTTCGTCTTCCAACTCTACGGCCAGATGCTCGGCATCGACCCGGCAATCATTCCCGGTATGGTGGGAAGAGCCTGTATATTCGACGGCCTGCTGCTGCTGGCGATCTGGGCGTTTCGCCGCCGTCGTGAAATCATCGGCTGGATCAGGAGGCGGCCGGCGGTTCCGGTGCAGTTCGAGCGGCTGCACCGAGCGAGCGAAGCCGGTCCAAAACTCCCTGCAGAATAAAGGCGGCGGCGGCCGAATCGATCTTGCCGGCGCGCTTGGCGCGCGAAAAATCCATCTCGATCAGCGTCCGTTCAGCGGCTACCGTCGACAGCCTCTCGTCCCATAGCAGGAAGGGAAGGTCGCTCAAGGCGGCCATGTTGCGTACGAAGGCGCGCGATTTCTGCGCGCGCGGACCTTCCGAGCCGTCCATGTTGACCGGCAGTCCAATCACCACCGCGCCGGCATTCTCCTTTTGCAGCAGATCCAGCAGCACGGCCGCGTCGAGCGAGAATTTTCGTCGCATGATGACCGGGCGCGGATGCGCGAAGGAAAAGCCACGGTCCGAAACGGCGACGCCGATGGTCTTGTCGCCGAGATCGAGCCCGGCAAGCGTCCTGCCGCCGGCCAGCCGTGCCGGCAATTCCTCGATGGTAATGATAGCCAACGGTTTTCCTTTGACCCGACAGCGCCGTCGCGGCGTTTTGAACACGCGAGGACGCCGTAACACTTTGCTCTTGAGCTGACGCCGTTCTATCCTCCGACGGAGCAAAAATCGAGGAACTCGCTGATGAAACTCACTTGGTACGGACAATCCGCCTTCAAGATCGAGGTGACGGGCGCAAGCATCCTGATGGACCCGTTCCTGAGCGGCAATCCGCTTTGGAAGAAAAGTTGGGAAGGCCCGGCCGAAGGTGTCACTCACGTGCTTTTGACGCATGGTCACGGAGACCATGTCGGCGATGCGCTCGAGATCCTCAAGAAGACCGGAGCGATGCTGGTCGCCAACCCCGAGGTCTGCGGCTATCTCGGCGGCCAGGGCGTCGACCAGAACAATATCAACCAGGGCAACACCGGTGGCACGGTGGACTGCGGCCCGTTCACGACGACTTTTGTCCAGGCATTGCATTCCTCGTCCTATGGGGACGGCATCTATATGGGCAATCCCTGCGGGCTGGTCCTGCATTTCCAGGACGACAAGACGCTCTATCACATGGGCGATACCGACATCTTCTCGGATATGGCGCTGGTCAACGAGCTGCATGAGCCGAAGATCGGCCTGGTGCCGGTCGGCGACCGCTTTACCATGGGAGGCGCTGTCGCGGCTCTCGCCTGCCGCCGCTATTTCAAGTTCGATGTCGCCGTGCCATGCCACTATGCGACTTTCGGCCTGCTCGACCAGACGCCCGACAAATTCGTCGCCGGAATGGAGAGTTCGGGCGTGAATGTCGTCGTGCCTGGGATCGGCGAGGCGGTCACACTATAAATTGAAAACGGAATTAAACCATGGGCTTGAGGAACTCTCTTTGCGTTTCGATGCTGTTTGCGGCGTCGCCGGCGCTTGCCGCGGACGATTTCATTGAAGGGGTATACCTCAAGTCCGAGGAGCTCTGCGCACAGGCCAGGAAAGACACCCTGCAGACGCTGATCGATGCCGGCAACATCGTGCTGTCGGCCCATGGCCTGCAAGGGGTCGAATACAATTGCGAGTTCTTGCAGATCAGCAAGGCGACACGCTCGCCGAGCTGGGCGGTGACGGCCATTTGCCAGGAGCCGGGCTACGTTTTTCCCGACGTGCTCTCGGTGACGCAGATGAGCCCGACTCAGATCGATCTCGTCTCCGTCCGGCCCATCGAAGACGAGAGCGAGGCGAGCGGCAACAGCAGCAGCTACTATCTGTGCGAGGGCATGGCCCCGCCGTGAGGCCATTTGCCCGATTGTGGGCATGCACATGTTGCGCGCCGCGCGCGGCGCCGCTATAGGCCGGGGCTGGTTTTCCCGAGGCACAAACATGTCCGTTGACGTCAAGACAGTGAAGCGCGTCGCGCGTCTCGCCCGCATTGCGGTGAGCGAGGAAGATGCCGAACGCATGACCGGCGAGCTGAATGCCATACTGGGCTTCGTCGAACAGCTGAACGAGGTCGATGTTTCCGGGGTCGAGCCGATGACTTCGGTAACTCCGATGGGGATGAAGAAGCGCCAGGACGTCGTCACCGACGGCAACAAGGCTGCCGACATCGTCGCCAACGCGCCTGCCACGGAAGAGAACTTCTTCCTCGTGCCGAAGGTCGTGGAGTAACAGGCCGATGGCCATCGAAATCGCCATCGAGACGCCGCTGCAGGACGATGTGCGCGGCTTGGTCGCGGAGCTCAACGAGACGCTGCTCGAACTGACGCCGCCGGAACACTGCTATCATCTGACCGTCGAGCAGATGGCCGGCCGGGACACCACGGTCTTCGTCGCCCGCGACGACGATCTTGCAATCGGTTGCGGGGCGCTGAAGCGCCATGACGGTGCCATAGGCGAGGTCAAGCGCATGTACACGCGGCCCACTCATCGCGGCCAGAAAATCGGCGCCAGGATCGTGGAGCGTGTCGAAGCGCTGGCGCGCGAGGAAGGATTGAAGCGTCTGGTGCTGGAGACGGGCGATCGCCATCCTGCCGCCTGGGCTGTCTATGAACGTTCCGGCTTCTCGCGTTGCGGTCCGGTGCTGGATTATCCCGATTCCGAGTGGTCGGTATTTTACGAAAAGAGCCTTGCCTGATGAGCGACCTGACCCGACTGACGATTTCGCAGGCCCGCGCCAAGCTGCGCGCCAAGGAAATCACCGCGACCGAGATTGCCGACGCCTATCTCGCTGCGATCGACCGCGCCAATCCGGCGCTCAACGCCTATGTCGTGGTAACCGGGGACAAGGCGCGCGACATGGCCAAGGCCTCCGACGCCAGGCTGGTCAAAGGCGAGGGCGGTGCGCTGGAAGGCATTCCGCTCGGCATTAAGGACCTGTTCGGCACCGAGGGCGTGCACACCCAGGCCTGCAGCCATGTGCTCGACGGTTTCAAGCCGCATTACGAATCGACCGTCACCTCCAATCTGTGGGCTGACGGGGCGGTCATGCTGGGCAAGCTCAACATGGACGAGTTCGCCATGGGCTCGTCCAACGAGACGTCCTATTACGGGCCGGTGGTCAACCCGTGGCGGCGTTCGCGCGTCGATACGATGGTGATGCCAACCACGCATCAGGGCGATGGCGGCTTCGTTTCGGCCGGCGGCACCAGGACCGCGCGCACCCTGGACAATGCGCAGCTGGTGCCGGGTGGCTCGTCGGGCGGCTCGGCCTCCGCCGTCTCGGCTTTCCTGTGCGCGGGCGCCACGGCCACCGACACTGGCGGCTCGATCCGCCAGCCGGCCGCGTTCACCGGCACGGTCGGCATCAAGCCGACCTATGGCCGCTGCTCGCGCTGGGGTATCGTCGCCTTCGCCTCGTCGCTCGACCAGGCCGGGCCGATCGCGCGCGACGTGCGCGATGCCGCGATCCTGCTCAGATCGATGGCCTCCGTCGATCCGAAGGATACGACCTCGGTGGACCGGCCGGTTCCGGACTACGAGGCGGCGATCGGCAAGCCGATCAAGGGCATGAAGGTTGGGATTCCCCGGGAATACCGCGTCGACGGCATGCCGGAGGAGATCGAGGCCCTTTGGCAGAAGGGCATTGCCTGGCTCAGGGATGCCGGCGCCGAGATCGTCGACATCTCCTTGCCGCACACCAAATACGCGCTACCGGCCTATTACATCGTGGCGCCCGCCGAAGCCTCGTCCAACCTTGCGCGCTATGACGGCGTCCGCTACGGCCTTCGCGTGCCGGGCAAGGACATCGTCGAGATGTATGAGAAGACCCGCGCCGCCGGCTTTGGCCGCGAGGTCAAGCGCCGGATCATGATCGGCACCTATGTGCTGTCGGCGGGCTATTACGACGCCTACTATCTGCAGGCGCAGAAGGTGCGCAATCTGATCAAGCGGGACTTCGAGAACGTCTTTGCCGCCGGCGTTGATGTCATCCTGACGCCGGCGACGCCATCTGCCGCCTTCGGCATTGCAGACGAGGACATGGCTTCCGATCCGGTGAAGATGTACCTGAACGACATCTTCACCGTCACCGTGAACATGGCGGGCCTGCCGGGCATTGCGGTGCCCGCCGGCCTAGACCCCAAGGGCTTGCCGCTTGGCCTGCAACTGATCGGCAGGCCGTTCGAGGAAGAGACGCTGTTCCAGACCGCTGCCGTCATCGAGCAGGCGGCCGGAACGTTCCAGCCGGAGAAGTGGTGGTAGGATCGTTTCTCATCTAAGGGGTGAGGGATGTTCTTCTATCTTTCGAAAATCTTCTGGTTCTTTATCCAGCCGCTTAACCTGACGATCTTCCTGCTGCTGGCGGGGCTGGTCGCGGCATTTTTCGGCCGCCGGCGGCTGGCAGCCACCGGCGGCGTGCTGGCGTTTTTGGTTCTGGCGCTTTCGGCCTGGACCTCGCTCGGCGCATTGCTGCTCAACCCGCTGGAGGAACGCTTTCCGCGCCCGCCGCTGCCGCAAAAAGTCGATGGCATCATCGTGCTCGGCGGCGGCTTCGAGGGCGGCATCAATCTGGTGCGCGGCGGTTATGAGCTGAACAGCGGCGGCGACCGGATGGTCGAGACGGCCGTGCTGGCGCGGCGCTTTCCCGACGCCAAGGTGGTCGTCTCCGGCGGCAATGGCGAATTGTTCCTCGACGGCGAGGGCGATGCCGCCACCGCGCCGCGCCTGCTTGGCGCGCTTGGCGTGGCGCCGGAGCGCCTGATCCTCGAGGGCAAATCGCGCAACACCTATGAGAATGCCGTCTTCACCAAGGCCTTGATAGCGCCGAAGCCGGGCGAAACCTGGCTGCTGGTCACCTCGGCCTACCATATGCCGCGCGCCAAGGCGCTGTTCGACAAGGCCGGCTTCGTGACCGTCCCGTGGCCGGTCGACTATCGAACGTCGGGACGCGAAGGCATCGGCCTGTTCCGCGACAATCCGGCCGATGCGCTGCAGGCGGCCACCATGGCGATCCGCGAATGGATAGGGCTGTTCGCCTATTGGCTGTCCGGCCGCATCGATCGGCCTTTTCCCGCACCTGGCGGCTGACCGATCACGGCGCGGCGCGCCGCCGAGAAGAACTGGCGCCGCACCAGAACGGCCAGGAGCAGAAGCGTCGACAGCACGAACACCACCGGATCGACGAACCAGCCGAGATAGCCGATCGAAAAGAACACGCCGCGCAGGCCGGAATTAAAATGCTTGCCTGCCAGCATGTTCATCTGCGCCGCCCTCCACACCGCCGTTTCGGTGACCGGGTTGCGCGAGGCTTCGCCATGCGGGATCGGCACAGCACCGATCAGGATCGAGCAATAGTTGAACAGACGGTAGGCCCAGCCGAACTTGAAGAACGAAAACGCCAGGATCAGCACCAGTCCCAGCACCTTGATCTGAAAAGCCGGGCGCGACGAGGCGCCGCCCAGAGGCAGGGTGCTCAACACCTCGAGGACGCGGTCGGAGGCACCGAGCAAGGCAAAGCAGCCGCCAAGCGCGATCAGGGAGCTGGAGGCGAAGAAGGCGGTGCCTTGCTGCAGGCCACCCATGATGGCTGTGTCGACGATGCGGATCTCACGCTCGGCCATCCGGTGCATCCAGGCTTGACGCTGCGCATTCATCGCCGTTGTCAGGGACATGCGGCTGACCAGCACACCGTCCGAGGCGAGCGTATGCAAAACCCACGCAATGAGGAAGAACGCCAACGCCGCGAGATCGGCTGTCGAAAGATCGAGGGAATCGCCCATTGGCGGAACCTATCACATCCAGTGCGATTGCTTCGATCGTCCGCCGGCAGCGACGGTCATGTCGCTGCCGGAGCAAACAAGGTCGGCGGGCGCTGCGCCGCGCCGTTCAAAACAGCGGAAACATCGCGGGAGTTCCTATATGTAGTCCCAGAGCGGCTTCGGGAGATTGTGGCGCGTGTTCCTTTCGGTTTTCGACCTGTTCAAGATCGGCATCGGACCATCGAGTTCGCACACGATGGGACCGATGACGGCCGCCCGCCGTTTCCTCGACGAGATCGCCGGAGACGACTGGCCGCGTCCGGCCGGCGCCAAGGTTGCTCGCATCGGCGCCAGCCTGCACGGCTCGCTCGCCTATACCGGCATCGGCCATGGCAGTGACCGTGCCGTCATTCTCGGCCTTGCCGGGCAGACGCCGCAGACGGTCGACCCTGACCAGGCGGACGGCATTGTCGTTCGCATCACCGCCGACAAGCTGATTTCACCGCCCGGCCACCCCTCCTACCGTTTCGATCCGGCCGGCGACCTGGTGCTCGACCGCAAGACGCCGCTCACCGGCCACGCCAACGGCATGGCGTTTTATGCCTATGATGCCGGCGACCGCCTGCTGCTCAAGCGCATCTATTATTCGATCGGCGGCGGCTTCGTGGTTTCGGAAGAAGAGCTGCAGCGCATGAAAGCCAAGGGTTCGGTGACGACCGAAGGCAAAAAAGTCCCTTATCCCTTCAAGAACGCCCTCGAGATGCTGAAGATGGCTGGCAAGAGCGGCCTTTCCATTGCCGAGATGAAGCGGGTCAACGAGGAAACACAAATGTCGCGCGATGAGCTCGACGACGGCCTCGACGCCATCTGGGGTGCCATGAAGAGTTGCATCGAGCGCGGCCTGTCGCAGGACGGCATCATGCCGGGCGGGCTGAAGGTGCGCCGCCGGGCCAGGCAATTGCACGACAAGCTGCAGGAGCAGTGGCAGCAGAACCGGCCCAATCCGCTGCTCGCCAATGACTGGCTGTCGATCTATGCCATGGCCGTCAACGAGGAGAATGCGGCCGGCGGGCGCGTCGTCACCGCGCCGACCAACGGCGCGGCCGGCACGCTGCCGGCAGTACTGCGCTACTGGCTGCATTTCCATCCCGAGGCCGACCAGCCCAGCATTCGCGATTTCCTGCTCACGGCAGCCGCCGTCGGCGGCATCATCAAGTCCAATGCGTCCATCTCCGGCGCCGAGGTCGGCTGCCAGGGCGAAGTCGGCTCGGCTTCGGCCATGGCGGCGGCCGGCCTGTGCGCCGTCATGGGCGGCACGCCCGAACAGGTCGAGAACGCCGCCGAGATCGCGCTGGAGCACCATCTGGGCATGACCTGCGATCCGGTCGGCGGGCTGGTGCAGGTGCCCTGCATCGAGCGCAATGCGCTGGGCGCGGTCAAGGCGGTGACGGCCGCCTCGCTTGCCATCAAGGGCGACGGCACCCATTTCGTGCCGCTGGACGCCGCGATCGAAACCATGCGCCAGACCGGCCTTGACATGAACGAGAAGTACAAGGAGACCAGCCTCGGCGGGCTGGCGGTCAATGTGGTGGAGTGTTGAGCCCGCTGGCACTGTGGAGAACTTGCTCAGGCCGTTGACGCATCCGTGCGACGGATTAAATCTTGGGCAATGGCTCTCAACCTCCTAAAGCTCTGCGTCGGCTGCGACAGCGTCGAGGATCTCGAAGAATGGATCGCGTTCCGCCTCGACGAGCGGCGCCGTGCCGGCGAACCGGCCGAGCATTGGCACACCACCCGCATGGTGCCGACGCGCGCCGATGAGGTTACCGACGGTGGCTCGCTCTACTGGGTGATCAAGGGAAGTGTGCAATGCCGGCAGTTGATCACCGAGATCCGGCCATTCACCGATGACGAGGGCATCGGCCGCTGCCATCTGATGCTGGATCCGCAAGTGGTGCGCACCGACTGGCAGCCGCGCCGCGCCTTTCAGGGCTGGCGCTATCTAAAGCCATCGGATGCACCCGCCGATCTCGGCAAGGGCAAGCCGGGGCAGGTCGAAATGCCGCCGAAACTCCGGCGCGAGCTCGCCGATCTCGGCCTGCTCTAAATCACTATCGGCTTGCTCCGAGCAGCCCATTGGCTTGCTCCGAGCAGCCAGTTGGCTTGCTCCGGGGCAATCTGGCGGCATGGTCGGCCCGTATAGGCGGACTGCGGTTGCTGGCCCTCAATGTTGCTGTCCGTTGGACTTGCAAGCGTCGCGACAACGCCACATCTTGAAAATCATGAGCGATAGGAACCATCCGGTTTCGATATCTGACGCACTCGCGCCGACCACATCGCGCCGCGGCGTGGTGGGATGCGGACCATGTGTCGCGCAAGGTCATGATTGCGGCGCAGAAATAACACCCGGTGGCGGCATGCTCGTGTTCAGGAATAGTCTGGAAAACCGGCCGATCGCCAGGCATTCACGGGGCAGTGGAATATGGTAGGCGCGATCATCGCTGTCGTCGCATTGCTGCTGGTGCTGATGGGCCTGGCAACGGCTTTCGTGCGGGCCGACCCGAGCAGGCTTGCAGGCGACATGAGGAAGGTTGGGCCGGTTTTGCTGGCGTTGGTCGGGGGCGCCGTGCTGCTGGTCGGGCGCGGCGGTCTCGGCGGCATCATCCTGCTCGCAGCGATCGCCTGGTACGGCTCGATGCGGCTGAACCGGCGAGCCGTGATGCCGGCGCGGAGACGCTCGACCGTACGCACAGCGGCGCTGGAAATGGACCTCGATCACGATACAGGAGGCCTTGAAGGCCTTGTCCTGGCAGGCCGCCATGAAGGCAAGATGCTTGGTGCGATGGGCAAAGCCGAATTGCTGCAGCTGTTTCGCGAACTCTCCGGTGACCCGGAGAGCCGGCAACTGCTAGAGACGTATCTTGACGGCAGATTTCCCGTCTGGCGCAAAAACGCTGAGGCGCACAGTGGCGAAGGGCTGGGTATTGCGCCAGGTCCGGGCGCCATGACTAAGGAGGAGGCCTACAAGGTCCTTGGTCTTGAAGCGGGGGCCGCCGCGGCGGATGTCCGCAAGGCGCACCGCCGCCTGATGCAACGCCTGCACCCCGATATCGGCGGCACGTCTTTCCTGGCGGCGCGGATCAACGAAGCCAAGGACGTCTTGCTCTCCAATCACAACTAGTCTCCTTCGACGCAGAAATTTTCCGGGAGATATCTTCTACGCCGTCCCTACTGCTGGACGGCGTAGCACTCGATTTTCTTCTTCTTGAGGGCGGTGCAGGCCTTCCAGGCCGCGGTCTTGGAACCGAAGCCGCCGAAGCGGGCGCGGTAGTACGTGACGCCGTCCTTGTCGAAGGCGACGGTGAAGCCGGAGGCATCTGCCAGCGCCTTGGGCGCCTGCTTGGTGGTCTTGTCGAGGAAGGCCTGGGCTTCGGACTGTTTCGGCGACGAGGCGACCTGAATGGCCCAACCCGACGGCACCGACGCGGTATTGACCGGGTCGACGGCCGGCGCGGGCTCGGCATAAGCGGACACCACCTGTGCCGTGGCGACCTTGGGGGCGGAGACGATAACCGTCTTCACCTTCTTTGCCGGAACAACCACTTCGGTTTCTTCGGCTGCGTTATCGTCGGCGTCCTCGCTGTCGCCCTGGGCTACCGTCGCGTCGTCGGCAACGGCCTCGTCCGCGTCATCGGCGCTGGCCACCGCCATCGGCTTCTCATCCGGAGTCGGTGCGTCGTGCTTGGGCAACAGCACCTTGGCCAATGCCGTCACCGGGTTGCCGCTATCGGCCTTGGCGACCAGATCGCCGCCGCCTCGGGTCGATGCCCGCGGCAGATAGGTGTTGATCAGGGCCGCCATCTGATTGTCGCGGCTGCTGCCCGAGGTGCCGCCCATGACCACGCCGACAATGCGACGGTTGCCGTCGGAAACCGACGAAACCAGGTTGAAGCCCGAAGCGCGGGTGTAGCCGGTCTTGATGCCGTCGACGCCCTTGATGCGTCCAAGCAGGCGGTTGTGGCCGTTGATGCGCTGGCGGCCATAGAGGAAGGAGCGCTGCGAGAAATAGCCGTAATATTGCGGGAAATGTTCGCGCAGCGCGATGCCGAGCGTTGCCATGTCGCGCGCAGTGGTGAACTGGCCGGGATCGGGCAAGCCGTTGGCGTTGCGGAACACGGTGCCGTTCATACCGAGCTGCCGCGCCTTGGCAGTCATCATGCGGGCGAAGTTGGTCTCGTTGCCGCCGAGCATTTCGCCGAGCGCGGTGGCCGAATCATTGGCCGATTTGGTCACCATCGACAGGATGGCGGTCTCGACCGCCACCGATCCGCCCGGCTTCACGCCGAGCTTCGTCGGCGGCTCTGCCGCGGCATGAGCCGAGAAGACGACCGGCGAGTTCCGGCTGATCTTGCCCTTGGCCAGAGCCTCGAAAGTCAAATAAAGCGTCATCATCTTGGTGAGCGAGGCGGGATAACGCCGGGCGTTGGCATCCGAGGAGTAGAGCACCTTGCCGGTCTTGGCGTCGACCACGATGGCCGCGGACTTCGCGGCGAGCGACGGGGCCGCACTTGCAACGACGATGGTCATCGCCACGGCGATGATCATGACCGTTTTGAAAGGGGACGCGGATTTGGAAACGATGCCCGACAACGCCTGACGCACTGATAGTTCCTTTGAATTTCTTGTTGCGCTGGAGGCGGCAAAGGGATCCTGCCTCACTTCCGGGCAAGCTATCGGGGCAGCGTTACCAATCCGTTTATGGTAACCGCCGCGTTCACCATTTTCTGGTGGTTTGAGCCTCTGTTTATTCGAATTTTAGCCATTGCCCACACCGGCTAGGACGGAAGCTGGCGATTTCTTGACTTTTGTGCGTCGCACAATATATTCGAGTGCATTGCACAAGGCGCTCGGGGCAGGGCGCATCAACCGTCCAGGGAGAATTGAAATGACGCAGACCTATGAGGACTTCAGCAAATACGGCAAAGAGTTCGCCGACACCGGCTTGAAGAGCTTCGCCTCCTTGTCCAAGGGCGCGCAGGCAATTGCGGCCGAGGCCGGCGAATACACCAAGAAGAGCTTCGAAGCCGGCAGCGCCGCTTTCGAGAAGATTGTTTCGGCCAAGTCGCTCGACAAGGCGATCGAGGTCCAGTCCGACTATGCCAAGCAGTCCTATGAGGCGTTCGTCGCCGAGGCCACCAAGATCGGCGACCTCTATGCCGAACTCGCCAAGGAAGCCTACAAGCCGTTCGAATCGATCGTTGCCAAGGCGAAGTAATTCCGTTCGGCAGTACGAGAACTGGGCCCATTGGGCCAAGACAGAGCCCGGCCGCGGCAGCGTGGCCGGGTTTTTTCATGTCAATTTCCGATCAGGGGCCTGGCTCGCCTTCACGATTGCGAAAATCCGCCAAGTTGGGCACCTAGCCATATTGTCAGCTAACCAGAAGGGCTTAAAATCGTCCATCGAACACCTACATGTCGAACTCGCATGAGGATTCGAAAGAGGCAGGATTACGTGACGATCGGTTTGACTGCCACCAGGGCACGGATGCAGAACGGCAGCGGCGACGGCAATGAGGCCGGCCGCGGCACGGCGGTCATCACGCGCACAAAGACCAAGACCAAGAAACCCAGCCTCTATCGGGTCCTCATCCTGAACGACGACTACACACCGATGGAGTTCGTGGTTCACGTGCTGGAGCGTTTTTTCCAGAAGGACCGCGAAGCCGCCACACGCATCATGCTTCATGTTCACAATCATGGAGTGGGCGAGTGCGGGGTCTATACATTCGAGGTGGCCGAGACCAAAGTGTCCCAGGTCATGGATTTCGCCCGACAAAATCAGCATCCGCTGCAATGCGTGATGGAGAAGAAGTGAGGTAACATGCCGGCTTTCTCCCAAGGCCTGGAAAAGGCGCTTCACCAAGCGCTGACGCTCGCCAACGAGCGGCACCATGAATATGCAACCCTTGAACATCTGCTGCTCGCCCTGATCGACGACACCGAGGCGGCCGCCGTCATGCGCGCCTGCAATGTCGATCTCGACGAGTTGAAGCACACTGTTCTCACCTATATCGACACCGAGCTCGACAATCTGGTTACCGGCTATGACGAGGATTCCAAGCCGACCGCCGGCTTCCAGCGCGTCATTCAGCGTGCGGTGATCCATGTGCAGTCGTCCGGCCGCGAAGAGGTCTCCGGCGCCAACGTGCTCGTCGCCATCTTCGCCGAGCGCGAGAGCCATGCCGCCTATTTCCTGCAGGAACAGCAGATGACCCGTTACGACGCGGTCAACTACATCTCGCACGGCATCGCCAAGCGTCCGGGCGCGTCGGAGACGCGTTCGCCGCGCGGCGCCGATGACGAGCAGGGTGGCGCGAACGGCGCCGAGCCGCAAGAGGAAGGCGGCAAGAAGAAGCAGCAGCAGGACGCGCTGACCGCTTATTGCGTCAATCTCAACAACAAGGCCAAGGCCGGCAAGATCGATCCGCTGATCGGGCGCGAGTCCGAGATCAACCGCACCATCCAGGTGCTGTGCCGCCGTTCCAAGAACAATCCGCTCTATGTCGGCGATCCCGGCGTCGGCAAGACGGCGATCGCCGAGGGCCTCGCCAAGCGCATCGTCGAGGGTGATGTTCCGGAAGTCTTGCACAACGCCACCATCTTCGCGCTCGACATGGGCACGCTTTTGGCCGGCACGCGCTATCGCGGCGATTTCGAGGAGCGGCTGAAGCAGGTCGTCAAGGAGCTCGAGGATTATCCGGGCGCTGTGCTGTTCATCGACGAGATCCACACCGTCATTGGCGCCGGCGCGACGTCGGGCGGCGCCATGGATGCGTCCAACCTGTTGAAGCCGGCACTGTCTTCGGGTGCGATCCGCTGCATCGGTTCGACAACCTACAAGGAGTTCCGCCAGTTCTTTGAGAAGGACCGCGCGCTCGTACGTCGCTTCCAGAAGATCGACGTCAACGAGCCAACCATCGAGGACGCCATCGAGATCATGAAGGGCCTGAAGCCCTATTTCGAGGAGTTCCACAAGGTCCGCTACACGACGGAAGCCATCAAGGCTTCGGTTGAGCTGTCGGCGCGCTACATCAACGACCGCAAGCTGCCGGACAAGGCGATCGACGTGATCGACGAGACCGGCGCCTCGCAGATGCTGGTGCCGGAGGCCAAGCGCAAGAAGACCATCGGCATCAAGGAGATCGAAGCGACGATCGCCACCATGGCGCGCATCCCACCGAAGACTGTTTCGGCCGATGACGAGAAGGTGCTGCAGGGGCTCGATATCGAGCTGAAGCGCGTCGTCTACGGCCAGGACACCGCGATCACCGCGCTGACCTCGGCGATCAAGCTGGCGCGTGCCGGCCTGCGGGAACCGGAGAAGCCGATCGGCTCCTATCTGTTCTCGGGTCCGACCGGCGTCGGCAAGACCGAAGTCGCCAAGCAATTGGCCGCTTCGCTCGGCGTCGAGCTGATCCGTTTCGACATGTCGGAATACATGGAACGCCACACGGTCTCTCGGTTGATCGGTGCGCCTCCCGGCTATGTCGGCTTCGATCAGGGCGGCCTTTTGACCGACGGCGTCGACCAGCATCCGCATTGCGTGCTGCTGCTGGACGAGGTCGAGAAGGCACATCCGGACCTGTTCAACATCCTGTTGCAGGTGATGGACCATGGCAAGCTGACCGACCACAACGGCAAGCAGATCGACTTCCGCAATGTGATCCTGATCATGACCACCAATGCGGGCGCGTCGGATGCGCAGCGCGCGGCGATCGGTTTCGGGTCGACCAAGCGCGAAGGCGACGATGTCGAGGCGATCAACCGGCTGTTCACGCCGGAGTTCCGCAACCGTCTCGATGCGATCATCCCGTTCGGCTCGCTGCCGGTGCCGGTTATCCATCAGGTGGTGCAGAAGTTCGTCATGCAGCTGGAGGCCCAGCTCTCCGAGCGTGGCGTCACCTTCGACCTGTCGCCGGATGCGATCGCCTGGCTCGCCGACAAGGGCTATGACGAGCGCATGGGTGCGCGTCCGCTCGGCCGCGTCATCCAGGAGCACATCAAGAAGCCGCTCGCAGACGAAGTGCTGTTCGGCAAGCTCAAGAAGGGCGGCACGGTGCGCGTCAGCGTCGAGAAGAAGGAAACCGGCGAGACCGGCCTGAAGCTCGAATCGCTCGCAGACGAGGCACCGGTGAAGCCCAAGAAGGAAGAACCGGAAGACGCCCCCAAGCAGCGCAAGGCAGTGGCCAAGAAGCCGGCGGCCAAGAAGGCCGTCGCGCAGAAGCCCGAGCCCAAGGGCAAGGACGGCGGCAAGCGCAGCCTGGTGCCGCAACTGCCGCGCAAGAGCTGATAGTCACTCCCTCGAAAAAGCCCCGGAAACGGGGCTTTTTTGTTGGCACAAAGGGACGATCACTGAAGCGTTGCCGGCGGCCCCTGGACAGCAAGCGGCGTCGGGCGGATTTTGGCTGATTTGTCCGTCCAGGACGGTGGTGCTCCCACCTTGGCGCCGACCATGCCGGACAGGCCGGGTGCCCGGCCGAAGGCCTCGCAGGCCGCGTATTTCGGCTTACCGCCGAGGAACGATTTTATGCGTTGACCCGACGGTATCGAGATATGCAATCCCGACGGCGCCTTGCCGGTAACGAGCATGCGCGAAAAGTCGTTTCCGAAAGTAGCGCCCAGACTGTACGCATCGCCGATCTCGGAGACCATGGCCTCGTTGGTGAAGGAGTTCGCTCCGCGGGACCAGACCATGGCGGCGCGTTGGATGCCGTTCCGGTCAAGTGCCTCCATGAGATGGGGAATTTTATGTCTGAACCAGGCCAGATCATCATCCTCAACGGCGCACCGCGATCGGGGAAATCGAGCATCGTCCAGGCAGTTCAGGAGAGCTTCGAGGGCCCATGGATGAACCTGGGGGTCGACACCTATGAGCAGGTCACGCCGCTGCGCTGTCGCCCGGGGATAGGTTTGCGGCCCGGCGGCGAGCGCCCGGATATTGAGGGTCTCGTGCCGAGGTTCTACGCCGCGCTCTACGAATCGATCGCCGCCCACAGCCGAGTGGGGTTGAATGTCGTGGCCGATCTCGGTCATCACGACAGCTATTCGCGACCCCTTGATTGCCTTGTCGATTGCGCCCGGCGCCTCGCAGGCCTGCCGGTTCTGTTTGTCGGTGTCCGCTGCCCGATCGAAATCATCATGCAGAGGCGCGCCGACAGTCCGGCGGGGAGGGGATATGTGACGGGATCGCCTGACGACCCTGTACCGCTGGCGGTGCGTCTGTGGCAGGAGGAGGTACACCGGCCTGGCGTGTATGATCTGGAAGTGGACACATCGCTTCTGACGCCGGCACAATGTGCGGATGCGATCCGCGGGCGGCTCAGGCAAAATGTAGAGCCTCCGACGGCGTTTGAGAGGCTTTTGGCGTTCTCCGCAAACAAGCTGTCCTGATCGCGCGCTCAGCGGCGATGAGAATGAATCTCAGCCGCGCGGCCCGCTCCTCATCTACGGCGGGCATAATCTGATTGATGTGCTCGGCGGAATGGCGATCACGCTGATGTCCCGGCGGCTCGGATCCATGATTTTCGATGCGCAACCGCGTAACCTTCCCAGACGGCCGCAGCTGCTGGGAACCACTGAAAGCCAGGCGTCAGGATAGTGGCATGGCCGCCTTTATCCGGCCGGCATTCTCGGCCAGCACCTCGGGTTTCTCCATCTGGCCCGTATGCGGCTTCAGCGCGATGCCTTCGAAGCGCGGAATGACGTGGACGTGAAGGTGATAGACGGTCTGCCCGGAAGCCGGCTCGTTGAACTGCATCACGGTGACACCATCGGCCTTGAATGCCTCGCGGACGGCGAGCGCCACCTTCTGCACGACCGTGAAAAGCGGGCCGAACGTTGCCGGATCGGCGTCGAGCAGATTGCGCGACGGCGCCTTCGGCACCACCAGCGTATGGCCCGTTCCCTGCGGCATCACATCCATGAAGGCAACGACCGCTTCGTCCTCGTAGACGCGGTGCGAGGGAATTTCACCGCGCAGGATCTTGGCAAAGATGTTGTCGGTGTCATAGGCGGTTTCGGCCATGGCGAACGCTCCGGATTGTGCCTCGCTAATTGGTGTAGCGAAGCCTCTCGTGAGCGGCAAGACGATCGGGCGAGATCGATGAAGCCGATCTCGACAGGCGTGCACTGCCAACCCAGGGATGCCGAACCTGACATATGCTCCTGCCCTGCAGGATGGGCCTACTCCTCGAGATCTTTGCGGAACGGTGTGTGCTCTTCCAGGTATTCGCCCATGCGTTCAACCTCGCGCCGTTCGCGCCTGAGATAATCGGCGACGGCGTTGCGCAGGCCGGGATGGGCGATGTAATGCGCGGAATGCATGGTCACCGGCCGGTAGCCTCGCGCCAGCTTGTGTTCGCCCTGTGCGCCCGCCTCGACCACCTTCAGCTTGCGTTCGATGGCGAAGTCGATGGCCTGATGATAGCAGACCTCGAAATGCAGGAACGGATGATCCTCGATGCAGCCCCAGTTGCGGCCGTAGAGCGCATCCGAGCCGATGAAGTTGATAGCGCCGGCAATGTAGCGGCCGTTGCGCCTGGCCATCACCAGCAGGATGTCATCGGGCATCCGATCGCCGATCAGCGAGAAGAATTCCCGGTTCAGATAGGGCCGGCCCCATTTGCGGCTGCCGGTGTCCATGTAGAAGGCGAAGAAATCGTCCCAGGCCCGTTCTGTAAGGTCCTTGCCGGTAAGCCAGTCGATGGAGATGCCGTCGGCAAGCGCCTCGCGGCGCTCCTTCTTCATGGCCTTGCGCTTGCGGGAGGCCAGCGTGGCGAGGAAATCGTCATAGGTCGAGAAGCCCTCGTTGACGAAGTGGAACTGCTGGTCGGTGCGATGCAGGAAGCCCGCCGCCTCCAGCACGTCCACGTCGCTCTCCTGCGCGAAGGTGACATGCGCGGAAGAGACGCCGAGCTTTTCCGCCACTGCCTTCAATCCCGCGGCGAGCCCGGCCTTGACGGTGCCGGAATGCTGGCCCCTGCTCACCAGCAGGCGAGGGCCGGTGACCGGCGTGAACGGTACCGAGCATTGCAGCTTGGGATAATAACGGCCGCCGGCGCGCTCGAAGGCATCCGACCAGCCGTGATCGAACACATATTCGCCCTGGCTGTGTGACTTGAGATAGCAAGGGACCGCGCCGAGCAGCGTGCCTTGACCATTCTCCAGCCTGAGATGATGACCTTGCCAGCCAGTGCGCCGCACGGCGCAGCCGGAATCCTCGAGTGCGCTCAGGAAAGCATATGAAACGAGGGGGTTATAACCGTTTTCGGCATCACTGCGCGTGGTCCCGGCGAAACCGTCCCACTCTTCGCAGGTGAAGGCGCCGATGCCCGCCGCAATGCGGATCGCATACTCCGCATCAACCGTTTGCCCGTCGCCGTCGTCGCCCTGATCCATGAGGCTTATTTAAGCTCCATCCGGACCGCTACAAGTCACGTTCTAGGCACCCATATCAAGCGACCTTGACCAGATCGGGCTCGAACCCTTCGAACGTCATCTGGTCCGCATATTTGAATGTAAGGTCGACCGCCGGCTGGTCATGCACCGTCCAGGTGATGACCGGCATTTTGAGCCGTTCACGGACAAAGCTGACGAATGGATTCGGCAGGTCGCCCGCTGCGTAGGAGGTGAAGGCGATCTGATGCGCCAGCATGGCGAAATGCGCTTCGATCAGCCTGTCGTCCTTGCCATAGGCGGTCAATCCAGCCGGGATGCCCGGCGCATCCCTGGCGAAATCGCGGATCAGCCAGTGGTCGAACGACATGATCGCCACCTTGCCCTTGTAGCGCTTGAGCAGCCTACCGACGCTCGCCACCAGGCCATTGTCGTATCCAGCCATGCCTTTCAGTTCGACCACCAGCGGCACCCGCCCGTCGATCAGATCGAGCGCCTCGCGCAGCGTCGGCACATGATCAGACGTGCCGCCGACCTTGAGCGCTGCCAGTTCGGCCGCCGTGCGCTGCCAGACGAAACCGTCGTGCCCAGTCAGCCGCTGCAAGTCGCCATCATGGATAATGACGGGAACTCCGTCCGACGACAGGTGCACGTCGCATTCGATGGCATAGCCGCGTTCGGCCGCGGCGGCAAAGGCGGAGAGGGTGTTTTCCCAGCGCGTCTTATTCATGTCGTGAAAGCCGCGATGGGCGACAGGCCGGGCAATCAGCCAGGAAAGGTCGGTCATGTCAGGCTCGCTCACTCGACTTCGAAGATCGCTTCGATTTCCACCGCGGCATTAAGCGGCAGCGAAGCCGTGCCGACGGCGGAACGGGCATGCTTGCCGCGCTCGGCCAGCGCCGCCACCAGGAAATCGGAGGCGCCGTTTGCGACCAGATGCTGCTCGACGAAATCCGGCGCCGAGGCGACGAAGACGGTGATCTTGACCAGCCGGCGTATCTTCTCAAGATCGCCAAGTGCCGCCTTGGCCTGCGCCAGAATGTTGATCGCGCAGTATTTTGCCGCTTCCTTGCCGGTTGCTGTGTCGACGTCGCGGCCAAGCAGTCCGCTCGCCTGCAGCTTGCCGTCCTTGAGCGGCAATTGTCCGGCGGTGAAAAGCAGGTTTCCGGTCCTGCAATGCGGCACGTAGTTGGCGGCAGGCGCCGCGGCCGCGGGAATGGTGACCCCGAGGTCGTTTAGCCGCTTTTCGATTGTTTCACTCATTGCTTTTCCCTATTGCTGGAAGGCGCCGCGTCAGCCGGGCCGAAATTGCTATTTTTGCCTCGCTTCCGCCACGACTTTTTTTAAGCTGGACCATCTTTCCCTGCGGCCTGCCATCAGCCGCGACGATCGGAGCCTCTCATGCGCGCAACGCGCCTTGTATTCCATGCCGTCCTGTTGTCGGCGGTCTTTTCGATAGGCCCCGCTTTCGCCGTGCCGGCGCTGCAGGCGCATCGCGCCGTTTACGACCTTACGCTCAAGAAGGCGGACGACCGCTCCGGCATCACCGGCATTACCGGCCGCATGGTCTATGAATTCAACGGCTCGGCCTGCGAAGGCTATACGGTGAAATTCCGCTTTGTCACCCAGATTGCCACCAGCGACAACACCAAGCTGACCGACCAGCAGACGACGACGTTCGAAGACGCCGAAGGCAAGACCTTCTCGTTCGTGACCAAATCCTTCGTCGACCAGAACCTCGACAAGGAGGTCAAGGGTGTCGCCACGAAGGAAACGCAAGGGCTGAAGGTCGACATCGACAAGCCCGAGAAGAGCAGCCTGGAACTGGCCGCCACCCAGTTTCCGACCCAGCATCTGGTCGAATTGATAGACAAGGCCGAGAAGGGTGAAAACTTCTATCAAACCAATCTGTTCGACGGCTCCGAGGACGCCAACAAGGTGATGTCCACCACCGTCGTCGTCGGCAAGAGGACCGATGCCGACAAGGCCGATCCGGAAGCACCGGCGCTGGCCAAGCTTGCCACCGACAAATACTGGCCGGTCGACATCGCCTATTTCGACGACAGTGCCAAGAACGGAGAAGAAACGCCGGAATACCGGATCAGCTTCAAGCTGCACGAGAACGGCATCACCCGCGATCTAACCATGGACTATGGCGATTTCTCCATGACCGGCAAGCTGGTCAATCTGTCGCTGTTCGACCAGACGAAGGCCTGCCCGACGAAATAAGCTCCGATTTGCCTCGACGCAGCGCCGTCGCGGTCCACGGCTTGAAAGCGTCGCGGCGGCTTCTCATCTTCTCGAGGCCGCCGGCCGCTTCATCTTCTGTGCGAATCCCTTCTATCATCGCTCGTCGCCGGTACCGGTCGGCGGAAGAAGGAATGCGGCGAGCCTCATGGCGGTCTATGTCGACGCGGCGATCTGGAAATGGGTTGGCCATCGCTGGTGCCATCTGATGGCCGACGACACCGATGAACTGCATCGTTTCGCCGCGCAACTCGGCATCAAGCGCTCATCCTACCAGGGGCCGCCGAAGACATCGGCGCCGCATTATGACATAACCGGTTTCGAGCGCGACCGCGCGGTGCGGCTCGGTGCCATCGAGTGCAATCGTGAAGAGATCGTCGCGATCTTCCGGCGGGTGAGGGTGCCAAAGGGTAAGATAAAGCGTTGAGGGCACGCGCGGATCGCCGCAGGCGCGCCGCAATGCGTCGTTGCGCTGTCGGTAGCTAATCAAGTTGTCCGGTTTGGTAGCACATGATCTGTCCGCTTCTGTTTTGGCGTCGAAGCGGTTC
>NZ_VFWL01000014.1:0-168738 GCF_006442495.1 Mesorhizobium sp. B2-1-3 | reverse complement strand
AATTCCATCGCAAAGGCGGTCACCCCGGCCTTGGCCAGCGCCGCGACGGCGGCGTCATTGCCATACGGATCCATGATAGCGATGACCGCAGCGCCTGACTTGTAGCTTTTCAGCTCCGCATCAGTCGGCCGGCGCACCTTCAGAATCACATCCGCACGGGCCGCATCGGATGCGGAACCAATGGTGGCACCGGCCTTCGCGTAGTCTTCGTCGGCGATGCGGGACAGTGTGCCCGCTCCGCTCTCAACCACCACGTCGAAGCCAAGGGCGGCTATGCGCTTCACCGTATCGGGCGACGCCGCGACACGGGGTTCGCCCGAGCCGCCCTCGGCGGGAATGAAGATGATCTGGCTCACGCTTGGCTACCCCTCCCCGGCACGCGGCGCATCTGCGCGCCTGCCGTATCGTTCACATCTTACTACAATCCACAAAATGGGCAATTTGTCCACATATCTGATTGAGGGTACTTGTCCGCCAGTTGCCGATGCCATATCGATGGCCAAACGGCGGTTCTGGAGGTGTAAATGTCCAAGATCAATGGTGCGAAGCGGCTACGCTCGCGCGAGTGGTTCGACAATCCGGACAATCCCGGCATGACGGCGCTCTACCTCGAACGCTATCTGAACTATGGGCTGGCCCGCGAAGAACTGCAGTCCGGAAAGCCGCTTATCGGCATCGCCCAGACGGGCTCGGACCTGTCACCTTGCAACCGGCATCATATCGAGCTCGCCAAGCGCGTGCGCGACGGCATTGTGGCCGCCGGCGGCGTGCCGCTGGAATTCCCGGTCCACCCGATCCAGGAGACAGGCAAGCGGCCCACCGCCGCGCTCGACCGCAACCTCGCCTATCTCGCTCTCGTCGAGTTGCTTTATGGCTATCCGCTGGATGGCGTCGTGCTGACCATCGGCTGCGACAAGACCACCCCGGCGCTGCTGATGGCCGCGGCCACCGTCAACATTCCAGCCATAGCGCTGTCCGTCGGCCCGATGCTGAACGGCTGGCACAAGGGCGAACGCACCGGCTCCGGCACGGTCGTGTGGAAGTCACGCGAAAGGCTGGCGGCAGGAGAGATCGACTACGACCAGTTCATGGACATCGTCGCTTCATCGGCGCCGTCCGTCGGCTACTGCAACACGATGGGCACGGCGACGACGATGAACTCGCTGGCCGAGGCGCTCGGCATGCAGTTGCCGGGCTCCGCCGCCATTCCAGCACCCTATCGCGAGCGCGGCCAGATCGCCTACCAAACCGGCAAGCGCATCGTCGACATGGTGCGCGAGGACTTGAAACCCTCCGACATCATGACGCGGGAAGCCTTCGAGAACGCCATCGTCGTCAATTCTGCCATCGGCGGCTCGACCAATGCGCCGATCCACCTCAACGCCATCGCGCGGCATCTCGGCGTGTCGCTGACCGTCGATGACTGGCAGAAGGTCGGTCACCACGTTCCGCTGATCGTAAATCTCCAGCCGGCCGGTGAATATCTCGGCGAGGACTATCATCATGCGGGCGGTGTGCCGGCCGTGGTGGCAGAGCTGATGAAGGCCGGCTTGCTGCCGCATCCTGGAGCCATGACCGTCAACGGCCGCACGATCGGCGACAATTGCGCCGCGGCAGAGAATCTCGACGGCAAGGTCATCCGTACCGTGGCCAATCCGCTCAGGAAGGATGCCGGCTTCATCAACCTGAAAGGCAATCTGTTCGATTCCGCAATCATGAAGACGTCGGTCATCTCGCCGGAGTTTCGCGACCGCTATCTGTCAAATCCGCGAGACCCCGATGCCTTCGAGGGCGTCGCCGTCGTCTTCGACGGTCCGGAAGACTACCACTGTCGCATTGAGGATCCGTCACTCAGCCTGAACGAGAATACCATCCTGTTCATGCGCGGAGCCGGCCCAGTCGGTTATCCGGGCGGCGCCGAAGTCGTGAATATGCAGCCGCCAGCCTACCTGCTGAAGGCGGGCATCCACTCGCTTCCCTGCATCGGCGATGGCCGTCAGTCCGGCACTTCCGGCTCTCCATCGATCCTCAACGCCTCGCCCGAGGCGGCCGTCGGTGGTGGCCTTGCGCTGCTGCGTACGGGTGACCGGGTACGCATCGACCTGCGCAAGGGGACCGCCGACATCCTCGTGTCGGACGACGAGATCAAGCGCCGTCGCGTCGACCTGCAGAACGAGGGCGGCTATGCATATCCGAAGCATCAGACACCCTGGCAGGAGATCCAGCGGTCAATGGTTGACCAGTTGTCCGAGGGAATGGTTCTGAAGCCGGCGGTGAAGTACCAGAACATCGCCGTCACCAGCGGCCTGCCGCGCGACAATCATTAGGACAGTTCCTACTTGGGTCTGCGTTCAAGATCGGTGCTCGATTGGCGAAGAACTGTGACTGATTTGGAATTAGGGCCTGAAGATGCGCTATGATTTGTATTCACGCGGGCGACGGAACTCCGGATCCGGTGCCGGCTTCTGCTCTGGGGTTTGACCGGAATGGCTTATCCTTTCACCGCGGCGATCCGCGGCTTGGATGACTGGATCGCGGGACCGGCCTCCCTGCTGGATGAACTTGCGCGCGTCAAATCCGGCAGCCGCGTGGTCGCGCGGGTCGCGGACGATGGGAGCGCGTTTGAAATCGAGCCGGCGACGAGCCGAAAGCCGTCAGCACCCCTGTTGATACTAATTTCTCCAGACACGCAGGCGCCGGCCGCATTGCGCGCCGCGGTGAATGGAAAGGCGGTCCATCTCGGCATCCCGGCGAGCTGGGTAATCGCGCGCCGGATCGAACTGCCGATGGAGGCTGCCAGCCACGTCGAAGGCATCGTTACGTCGCGGATGGGCGCGCTTTCGCCATTGCCTGCTTCCGATATCTATTTCGGCCACAGGGTCCTCGGGATCAGCCGTGAGGCGCGGCAGATCACCGTCGCCGTCGCAATCGTTCCGAGGTCGCGTGTCGCTGCTGCCTTGGCCTGCCTGAATGTGGCCGAGGCCCGCCAGGTCGTGATCTCGGCGCCGTTTCCGGAAGGCGATGCCGTGGAAGTATTGACACAGCGGCAACGGGTCACCGGCACGCGTGGCCGGATAAAGTTTGTCCTTGCCGGAGTTCTGGGCGTAAGCCTAGTTGCTGCAGTCACGGCTCCGGCGGTGCGGCCGATGATCCAGAACAACTATGCCGAGCGCCGCGCCGCCGTCGAGATCCGGGCCGAGAAGGCGCGCCAGGCAATCGCGCTGGCGGCGACTCCGGACAAGGCTGAAACAGCGCCTGAGCAGGAGGCGCTGAATATCAAGGACGACGCGATAAGCGCGCTGGGAGCATTGGACGACCTGGCTCAGGTTTTGCCGACGCATTCCTATGCCATTGAGGTGTCCTTCGCCAATGGCCGCATGCGTCTCTCGGGCCGGACCAAGGACCTACCCGAAGTACTGACCGCGCTGGAATCATCGGGTCGCTTCGAAGACAGCAAGCTGGTCGGATCGGCCCTGCGCGGCGAGGATGGCGTTACCTCGGAGTTCGAGGTCGATACCCGCCCGCTCATCCGCACGGGAGGTTCGCTGCGATGAGGACGACACCCCTGTGGCGCGACACGCGGCTTCAATCCCTGGTCGTCATGGCCCTGCTGGTCGTCGGAGCTCTTGTACTCGTCGCCGATACGCTGCTGTCCTGGCGCGCGGAGGCGGGCGCGCTGGCGCTCTATGAGGAACGTACCGCCTTGCTCGAAAGCAAGGCGTCCACTTCCCCGGTTCCCCAAGGCGCGAACCAGGCTCTGGATCCCGGCGAGGGCAAGATTCTTCTCGATGCGCAAACCAGTGGGCTCGTCTCGGCCGAATTCCAGAGTCTGCTCTCCAACCGCGTTGAACGCGTGGGTGCCGTTATCCGGCGCGTCGATGTTCCCACAGACGGTCAGGTCGCCGATATAGGCGATCCTCAGTTGGAGTCTTTGGAACGCATTCGTTTAACTGCCGATATCGAGGTTATGGAGCAATCGCTGCCCGATCTCATGTATGCCATCGAGGCAAGCTCGCCCGTCATGGTCGTTGATAGCTTCAGGCTTCGGTTGAACCGAAACGTCGATCTGGGGGGAAATCAGACCTCGGGTTCCATGGATCGGCCGCTGTCGCTGAACGTCATGCTGTCGGCCTTCCGGGAGAAGGGACCCCAGTCATGATGACCATGCTGGGCGCGACAATGATGCTCGCCGCCATCGCGGCCTCTTCGAGCCTGTCCTTCGGCGCAGAAAAGCTATCGGTCAGGGAACGCCAGGTGAGCGACTATGCGGCGCTTCGGGATCGGCCCCTGTTCTCGCCGGACCGGACTGCCCCGATCGCGTTCGGTGCCCCCGAGCCGGAACCTATTGTCGTGCAGCCCGAGCCGGAACCCGAGCCCCCGCCTGCCGCGGCGCCCGAGTGGCAATTGGTTGGCATCGTGCGGTCGGAAAGGCTCAACAGCGCGACCTTCACCACCCCGGCCGAAATGGCGGCCTTCACGCTGCGCACGGGGGAAAGCCGGGAAGGTTGGACCCTGAAGGAAGTCGGCCAGTTCGAAGTCAAGCTCGATGGAGCGGGAGGACGCGCCTCGCTGCGGTTTTCGGATGAGGCAAGCGGTGAACAAATGTTGCCACCGGAGGAGCCGGTGCCCACGCCTTCAGGGGGTTGATCCAAATGGAGTGGTTGCACATTCCGAGCCTCCGGCAGGGATTAATGGAGCGAGTTTCTTTCACAGACAGCAATCAGGAACGAACGTCTCCAGTAGAGGCGTACAGTTAGGAAATTTGGCCTCCATGGTCTCCACGGCATTCGCATACAAGGCTTTGAATGGCGAGGGTCGTCTCGAACTCGGGCGGATCGATGCGTCCGATTCCGACGATGCCGTCCAGAAGCTCGGGGCGCGCGGGCTGATCCCGGTAAGTGTCGAACCGAGGCAGTCTGCATCGCGCGCACCGCTGTTTTCGACCCGGATACCGGCGTCGCAGGTCACGCGGCTGCTCTCCGACCTGTCGATCATGCTGAATGCGGGGATCCGGATCGACGAAGCGCTGGCGATCATGGAAAAGGAATTCGACAGCGGCAGGCTTCAGCCCGTGGTTGCCGGCATTCGCACCGACCTGGCGTCGGGCAACTCGTTCTCCAGAGCGCTGGAAGCCTGGCCCGCTCTGTTCCCGGCGTTCCAGGTCGCCATGGTTCGTGTCGCGGAGACCTCCGGCAAGTTACCCACCCTCCTGTCGCGCATCGTGCAGGAGCGCCAGCATTTCGAGGCATTGCGGGCCAAAGTCAGCGAGGCGCTGCGGTATCCGGCAGTCCTGTTTGCCGGCACGATCTGCGTACTGGTCTTCTTCCTGGTGGGGGTCGTTCCTCAGTTCGAACCGATGCTCATGCAGAGCGGCAAGAAGGACACGCTGATGGTGGTGATGTTCGCGGTCTCGAATTTCCTGCGCGCTTATGGGCTGGTCCTTTTGCTTGCGGCTTCGATACTCGTATTGCTGGGGTTCGTGGCGGCGCGGCGGGGCCTTCTCTGGGCATGGCTTTGGGGTTTCGCCAAGAAACTTCCGCTTTTGTCGGAGATACCGGGGAGCTATCGGACGGGGCGCTTCGCCCGTCTCCTGGGCATCATGGTCGAGACCGGCGTGGCGGTTCCTGTGGCTTTCAAGCTCATCAGCGATACCGTCGACCACGGCGAGGCCGCGCGGGCACGCGCGCAGCAGGCGTCCGACGCGCTGAGGCAGGGGAATAGGCTTGGCCATGCGCTTGAGATTCTTCAGCTTCCCCCGCTGGCGGTGCGCATGTTGAGGCTCGGCGAGCAAAGTGGCGAACTCGCAGGGCTGGCCTATCGTGTCGCCGACTTCTATGAAGTGCGGCTGGAGCGTTCGCTGTCCCGTATCGTCGGGCTTGTCGGCCCTGCGGCAGTGGCAACCATCAGTATCTTGATCGGTGGTATGATCGTGTCGATCATGTCCACCCTCATGTCATTCAACGACATGGTCCGCTAGGAGGCTGTTTGCATGAGCGTTCATTTCGCAGTTGGTCCCAATCTCATGCAGCGCAAGCGTGCCCGGCGCCGCGAGGCAGGCTTTACGCTGATCGAGATGCTGGTCGTGCTGGCCATCATCGGCCTGATCTCGGCGCTCGTCGGTCCTCGTGTTCTCGCGCAGTTGTCCGACTCGCGCGTGCGTGCGGCGAAGCTTCAGATCGAGGCGTTTTCCAGCGCGCTCGACATCTTCTACATCGATGTCGGCCGTTATCCGGTGCAGGCCGAGGGGCTGGGAGCGCTGGTGCGCAAGCCCTCGACCATCCAGGTCTGGAACGGGCCATACGTTCGCGGCGAGACCGTTCCGCTCGATCCGTGGGGCCATGAATACAGATACGCAAGCGACGGAAAGACGTTCAACATCACCACCGACGGGCCCGGTGGGCGCGGCTCCAATGTGTCCGCCCAGCCCTAAGGGCAACAGCAACCGCAAAAGGACGCAACGCGGTGTCGTGCTGCTCGACGTGGTCGCGGCGCTTGCGATCGTCGCTCTCGCGGCCTTCGTGCTGATGCCGCGCCCGCGTTCCAGCATCGGGGCTGCCGAGCTTTCTGGCGAGGCGGTTCGTGTCAGCGGGGAGTTCCGCAAGGGCAGAGCGAAGGCGCTGACCACGGGCAGCGTCGCCGACGTGAGGGTCGATCCGGGAAACAAACGCATCCAGGTGGATGGCGCCAATCCGATCTCGATCAGGGATGGGGTGGCCATGAACTGGGTCACGTCGGACCGGTGTCCCATACGAGGCGGAACCAGAGCCTTGCGCTTCCTTGCCGACGGACGGTCGTGTGGGGGCGTCATGACACTGTCCGCCAGCGGCCGGGAGATCGAACTGCGCGTCGACTGGTTGACCGGCCGCGTGGAAATGAGCCCGAAATGACAGGACGGCGCAGACGCGGCTTCACGCTGATCGAGGTTCTGGCCTCGCTTGCCGTCGCCGTGCTGCTGATCGTTCCGATCGCGCGCATGATCACGGGCACCGCAGGTGCGTTCGCGGGTCTGGAACGATCGACCGAACGCCGTGTCGGCATGCAGGCTGCCATGGCGGCGGCGATGACCCTTAACCCGTTGCGAACGGGCCGGCGCGTGATCGGAGGCTTCACGGTCATCGTGGAACCGTACCGCTTCGAACGCGGCACTGCCCTGGCTCGCGCCGGATGGCAGCTTTACTCCGTCACCGTTCGCAGCACCGACGGATCGGATGACGACGCGATGCAGACCGTGCGCCTCGGCAAGCGGCAATGACAAGGAAACGCAGCGCTCGGGCCGGCTTCACGCTGATCGAGGCATTGGCTTCGCTGGTGCTTGCGACGATGCTGTTTGGCGGGCTGGCACTCTACACCGGAACCTGGCTGCGCCAATGGCAGGGGATAATCGCCAGAGGCGGGCAGGAGGACACGGTGGCGGTGATTCTCGACCGGATGGTCGAGGATCTGGAGGCGGCGCAGCCCGGCTATTCCAACCCGGAGGGAGCCGCTGCGATCCGCTTCACCGGCCATGCCGACGAGGTCACCTTCGAGCGCCCAGCGCTCGGCTACGAGCCGCGTGCGGGACTTGATGACATCACCTATTCGATGGGTCGGGCCGGAGCCGACGAGGCCCTCATTCGTGCCCGCCGCGATCACAGGATGGGCGAGGGCGGGGAGGATCTTCCGCTGGTGCGAGGCGATCTGAAGCTTTCGTTCAGCTATGCCGGGCCGGACGGCGCGCTCAGCCCCGAATGGACAAGCACCAACCGCATGCCGTCACTCGTCCGTATCGAGATATCCGGCAGTTCTCCGCGTCCCTGGCGGCAATGGGCCTATGCGCGGTTACGCGTCGAGCTGCCCGCGCGTTGCGGCGCGGCCGAAGCGCTCGCGCCGTGTCTGCAGCGCTACGGCATCGGCTTCTGAACTCCGCAGGGCTGTACGATTGGCGCCGATAACAGGCTTGCAAAACAGCGTGGCATGCAGACGGCGCAAGGCTGCCGCTGGCTATCGACATTCGCGGGCTCTGTCGCAAATCGTTCTTTTGTTTTCGCGTCGCTGATCAGGCTGCCAGGATCTCGAACTGCTCGGCGATCGAGGGAGATGGATTGTAGGCAAACCTCGCCTGCTGTCTGCGCATCATGTGAACCATCTCCATGCCAGTGAGAATAACCTCGGCGGTCGCATTCACTTGAAGCCGAACATGGAGTGGATGCGGCGCTTGACGCGTCGATGGTTCTGTTCGATCCAATTATTGAGGTACTTGCTGTTGCGGATGTGAATCGGCTTCGGTGAACGTCGCGGGCGGTCCCGCAGACGGCTTTCAGCATCGCAGGAAATGACCGCCTCGCGGTTGGTTTGGCTGCCGTCGGTGACAATGCGTTCCGGCCTGCCGTAACCCAGCGGCGACCGAAGGTCGTCTCGATTTCCTGCAATGCCTTGCTCGCCCGGTTGCGTCAACGCGACCTGCTGCGAGGCTTTGAGGAGCGAGCCATGCTCGCCCAGCGCGAGTAGGAGCCGCAACTGTTTCAGGTGGATCCTGGAAACGATCGAGTGGAGCGGTGGGGCCATGCCTGGGTTGAGTAAACGTTATACCGAGATCACATCTTCTCAGTTGTCGCGCGAGCGAATGCTGCAATACTCCGGCCGGCCAAGTCTCTGCGGCGATCACGATTAATGAGTTTCGCTGTTCAGGCCCAGATCCAAACAATCCCGAATGCGCTGGCCCGAATGCGCTGGTCTAAAAATATCAGGAGGAGAACGTAATGACAGTCAGCCGACGCTCATTGTTGAAGGCCGGCGCCGGAATCGCCGCCGCAGGGGTGGCCAGCAGCATATTGCAGCCGAGCATTGCCAATGCCGCGGACCCGCGCGTAGCCGATATCGTCGTTGTGGGTTGCGGCTCGGCGGGCCTCGGGGCCGCAGTCGCCGCCGCAGAGGCGGGCGCGTCGGTTATTGTCCTCGAGGCGCAACCGCACATCGGGGGACGTGGCATCGTCAGCTCAGGCAACATTCCCCTGGGAGGCGGAACCCCTGCCCAGATGGCGGCCGGCATCGCGGACTCGCCAGACCTCCTGTATCGCGACCTTACCGACTGGTCCATCGTCCAGGCGAACGGCTTTCCGAGCTACCGCTATAACGATCGCGAGCTGATCCGGGCATTTGCCGACGTCAACGTCGACCTTTACAACTTTCTGGTCCGCCATGGCGTCGTGTGGACGACATCCAGGCCCGACAATGTCGGCGGCAATGAGGTCGGCAACTCGGTGAACCGTATGATGCATACGGCGATCATGAACTACGTCTCGGTCCGGACCGGCTTGCCGGTAGCCGCGAGCCAACAGCGGACGACGTCTCAAGGGCCCGGCTTCATATATCCGCTGGAGGCCGCGGCAAAGGCGCGTGGCGTGAAGATCCTGCTGAATTACCGTTTGGAGTCACTGCTGCGGACGAAAGCGGGCGTGGTCGGGGTCGTAGCCTCCAATCAGGGCCGCCTCGTTAACATTCAGGCACGCAAGGGCGTAGTGATTGCGAGTGGCGGCGGAAACGGCAATGTGGAATACCGCCGACAGTTCGACCCACGGCTCACCGCGGAGTACTGCGGCGTCGCTGGCGAGCCCTATTCCTTCCAGGACGCCAGCGGCATACTCGCAGGGCTGAATGTCGGCGCGTCGCTCGCGGGCACGTACAACCAGACTGGAGAGTTCGGCACTAACATCACCAAGCCAACCGCCATCGGAACGCGGTACAACTACTCGTTCCTGCAGTGGGGGCCCAATAGCCCTGTCTTCCACCTTGCGAAAGCTTCGGGACTAGCCAACGTCAACAACCAGAACGTTATCCATGTAAACATGATCGGGAGGCGGTTCTACGACGAAACGGGAGGTCAATTCGGGACGAACAGCGCTGGCTCGGTCAACCCGTACACTCAGGGCAGCTACCTGAACGCCAAGAACATCACATACAACCCGCAAAACTGGATCAACGCCGCTCTGGCTGGAATCGGCGACGGCCACAACGGCGGTGGCCCGATCTGGGCCATCTTCGATGCAGATGCCGTGGCCCGCCAGAGATGGAATGTGGCGCCGCCCTTCGTCGATCCCGATGGATTCTTCTTCCAGGCAAACACGCTGGAGGAACTCGCACAGAAGATCGTCATGCCGCATCAGCGGGTTCCGATGCCGGCAAGCAACCTGGTCGAAACGGTGACGCGGTACAACAGCTTTGTTGACGCGGGTGCCGACGCCGACTTCGGCAAACCGACACCCCAATACAAGATCCAACGGGGCCCCTTCTATGCCGCCTGGTCGACGCCGGTGATCCACGACGCCCGGTCCGGCCTGCGCATCAACGGCTCAAGCCAGGTCCTCGACTATGCCTCTCAGGTGATTCCCGGCCTCTACGCCGCCGGCGAAGCTGCTGGCGGATTCAGTCAGCACGGGAACGGTCGAGCTCTCTCTCAGGGCATCATCGCAGGAAGGCACGCAGCCTCCAGTTCGTATTAGCAGGACTACAGCTCTCAACAATAGTCCCGCCAGGCCTCTCGGTCCGGCGGGACTACCTGTTCCTCGGACCCGAGGCCAGTGATTCCAGCACCGGCGGCATGAAGAACTTGGCCATGCGCGCGACACAGGCCTGCGCGATGCGCTGGCCGGTGGCCACCGGGCCGGTGAAGCTGATCGCGTTGACGCGTTTGTCGTCCAGCAGCACCTGGCCCACTTCGGAGCCGCGGCCCATCACCAGGTTGAACACCCCGCTGGCAGGCCCGCGCGGTGCAGGATGTCGGCGATGGCCCAGGCGCTGCCGTATACGAGATCGGCGGGCTTGAGCACCACGGCGTTGCCGCAGGCCAAGGCCGGGGCGATCTTCCAGGCGGGGATCGCGATGGGGAAGTTCCAGGGCGTGATCAGGCCCACGACGCCTACGGGCTCGCGGGTGACTTCCACGCCGACGCCGGGCGTACGGAAGGCACCACGTCGCCGCCGACACGCAGCGCTTCGCCGGCAAAGAACTTGAAGATGTTGCCGGCCCGTGCCACCTCGCCGATGGCCTCGGGCAGGGTCTTGCCTCCCTCGCGGGCGAGCAGGTCGCCCAGTTCGGCCTTGCGCGCCAGGATCCCGGCGCCGGCGGCGTCGAGGATGTCGAAGCGCTGCTGCGGGGTGGACAGGCCCCAGGCGGACTGGGCCTGGGTGGCTGCGGCGATGGCCTGCCTGGCTTGGGCCGCCTCGGCTTGCGCGAACTCGCCAATGACGTCGCGCGTGTCCGAGGGGTTGATGTTGCGCGAGACGCGAGGGCCTTCGACCCACTCGCCGCCGATCAGGTTGTTGAACATAGTGTGCTTGCTTCCTAAAGGCTGGCTTCGAGCATCGCTTCGTAACCGGTGTCGGATGCCACGCGCGGGTTGGTCAGGTGACTGTGGTCCTTCAAGGCGCCCGGACGATGTCGGGGAACATCGCGCGCCACGCCCAGTTGGGCCAAGCCCGTCGGCAAGCCGAGCCGCTCGGTCATGGCGCGCACGGACGGCCCCCCTCGGCCCCGCTGGCCAGGTCCATCGCCTTGCCCATGCGGCACCCTGGCGGATACAGCGCTGACCGGCGCGGTCGCGCCGACCTGATGCTCAGGACTGGCGATGGACCAATTCGTCGATCAGCAGTTTGGCGGCGGGCGGAACCCACGCCCCCTTGCGGGTGACGAGCTCATAGGCCTCGCTTCGCGACGCCAGGGCCAGCGGCAGGATGCGCGTCATCTGCCGGTGCGCGAAGAACTGCGCGACTTCGATCGACACCAGGGCCACGAAGGACGGGTTGGCCTGCAGCAGCGCCAGCGTCGCAAAAGCGGAGGTCGTCTCGAGCAGGTGCTGCGGGAACCGGATCCCGCAATCGCGGTATTCGCGTTCGAGCAAGAGCCGCATCGGCATGTTCGCGCGGTATACCACCCATCGGTATGGCGCCAGCTCCTGCAGGGTGAGCTTCTTCGCGTGCCGGAGCGGATGGCCGACGTTCGCGATCACCGCGAGCGTTTCATCCTGGAGCTTCACGCTGTCGTAGACCTGCGGCGCCTGGCTGATGGTCGTGCGGCAGATCGCCAGGTCGAGCCGGCCGGCTTCGAGCTGGGCCAGCAGGGCGGCGCTGGTGTCCTCGACGATCTCGACGGACAAGTCGGCCTGCCGCGCAACGAGCGCGGAGATGGCATCGGTGAGCAGCGGCACCGCGCCCATGATGACGCCGGCCGCCACCCGCCCGCCCTGGCCACGCATGATTCCGACGATCTCGTCGCGCAGGTGCGCGAGATCCGTCTGGATCAGGCGCGCATAGCGGATCACGCAATGGCCGACGGCATTGGGCTCCAGGCCCCGGTTGGTGCGAACGAACAGCGGCGTGCCGAAGGTCGTCTCGATTTCCTGCAATGCCTTGCTCGCGCCCGGTTGCGTCAACGCGACCTGCTGCGAGGCCTTCAGGAGCGAGCCGTGCTCGCCCAGCGCGACCAGGAGCCGCAGCTGTTTCAGGTGGAGCCTGGAAATGATCGAGTGGAGCGGTGGGGTCATGCCTGGATTGCGTAAATGTTATATCGAGATCATATCGACCGCAAGCATTTCAAATGAAGATCATTGGCGGTTTCGCCACCGAACAGCGGGACCCGCGTGGGGCCAACCCAGCCGCTGTACCAACAGCGCGTCGGCGAACCAGGACCCGCCAGTGCGTGGAAGGCCTCGGCGCTCGACGGCCGCGAAGGTGCCGATCGTCGTTCCGACAGTGCCGTGGGTCGCAGCAAGATGCGTAAGCTCGTCTGCCAAGTCGGCCGCCGTCTCGTCATCCCGGGCAAGCCCCAGGGCATCGAGAACTCCGACGACGCTCGCCTCGTCAGAAGATCCTCCGCGGGCCGAGTTGCCAGCCAGCGCCAAGCCAATTCGGCCGGCGGGACCGACGTCGTCTCCAGGTCGCGTCAGCAGAACGGCATCACGAAGTGCCGCTTCATCGTCTACACCCCCCATCTGCCGCGCCGTTACCGCCGCCGCAGAAAGTTTTTTGACGAAACTGCTCGTTTTTCAACCTCTTCCGACCAAGGTTGACCACGTTTGATCAGCATATTCGGTCAAAAACCAGTCAAAATAATTCTAACCAAGCCAAAACGGTGGGAATTCGCCCACCAAGATGACAAACGATTGGGCTTGCTGGATGGATTCATGATATTTGCGGCAGATCGCTCGCGTGATTCAGGCGAGCGCGTTTGCGGCACCGTGCGGAGATACAAACGTGGCAAGGAATGTCCGAAAATCAGCGGTGGAGGACATGGCGCCCTCGGCGTCCGCCGGGTCATGGGAAGACGATGGCGGGCGCGGACGGGTCGATTTGATTCCGGCCAAGCGTCATGCCTTCATCCTCGAATGCCTTAAACGGCAAGGAGCCGTAGGCGTTCAGGAGCTCATCGATCTCATCGGCGCATCGCCTTCGACGATCCGGCGCGATCTCGAGACGCTTGAACGGCAGGGAGCACTGGAGCGAACGCATGGCGGGGCGATGCTTCAACGCACGGAACTCGCCACCTTCGAGCCGGATCTCGCCACCGCGGCGCATTTCGCCAGGGCAGAGAAAGAGGCCATCGGTGCCGCCATGATGTCGGAACTCCGCGCCGGCCAAAGCGTCATTTTCGACGCAAGCACGACCGTGCTGGAAGTCGCCCGCGCCATCGCCGCGACGCCTATTCCGCTTACCGCCGTTACCAACAGTCTTGCGATCGCGCAGATACTTGCAGCCGTGCCGGAAGTACGTCTCGTCATGCTTGGCGGCACCTGCAAGCCGGGCTCACTGACCCTGGTCGGCCAGCCCGGCGAGAATTTCCTGCGAACCATCCACGCCGATGTGGCCATTCTTGGGACCCATGCCATCACCGGAGACATGCTCACGGAGACCTCGCTAGAGGTTGCGGCGATGAAGCAGGCGATGATCGCGGCGGCGCGCCGTGTCGTCGTGCTTGCGGACAATTCGAAGTTCACTGCCCCCAATTTCTGCACCATCTGCCGTCTGGCCGATATCCACCAGATCATTACCGACGAGGGCATCGATCAGGCTCACCTCACCAATCTTCGGACGCTCGATGTGAACGTCCGCGTCGTGCGCGTCAGCCGTCCAGGTTCTTCAGTTGAGCGCTCTTGAGATTGCGGATATCCGGGTCGTAGCCGACGACCTGACCGGCGCCCTGGACAGCGCGGTTTCCTTCGCATCGCCCGGCCACGGCATTGGGGTGAGCTGGCGACTGGACGGTCCGTTTTCGGGGCGCATGGCTGTCGATGTCGCCACACGAGAGGGCGCCGAGGCCACGGCCGTCGCCAGGCACCAGGCGCTCGCGCCATGGCTCGCCGCCGGACAGCTGAGTTTCAAGAAGATCGACAGCCTTTTGCGCGGTCACGTCATCGCCGAAATAGAAGCCTGCATCGTCGAGGGGACGTACCAGCGCGTTGTGCTGGCGCCTGCTTTCCCGTTTCAGGGGCGCGTTACGCGCGTCGGACGCCAATGGCGGCTCGATCGCCCCGAAATGGTAGGTCCCGACCTCCTCGCCGACCTCGGCCAGCGCTTTTCGGCCGGGCGTTCAACACCGGGGGCACGGTCGGCTCATTTCATCACCCTCTACGATGCCGAAACGGACACGGACCTGGACAAGATCGTCGCAACGGCCGGAATGCCGGAGGCACGGATCTTGTGGGTCGGTACAGGCGGCTTGGCGGCGGCACTCGCCCGGCACATGAAAGCACAGCAGAAGCCTGCTCTTGCGTTATCCGGGCCGTTCCTTGGCCTGGTCGGCACAAATCACGAGGTCACAGCGGGACAGGTGGCCCTCTTTGCCGCCCGGCATGCGGATGCGCATATCGTTATCGAACGCGACATCGACAAAGCGAGAAAGCGCTTGGCGGAGCGGATGATGCAAGGCGCGCCATCAATTGTCAGCGTCGCTGCATCGGGTGATCGCCACGCGGTGGCGGATCATATCGGCAAGGTGTTTGCCTCGCTTCTCGAAGGTTTGCCAAGGCCCGGCACGTTGCTCGTCACTGGCGGCGAAACATTGCGGTCGGTGTGCGACAGCCTAGGCGCCGTCGAACTCACGGTCGAAAGCGAGATCGAGCCGGGGCTGCCGGTTTCCGTCATCAAAGGCGGCGTTTTCGAGGGGCTGGCCACGATTTCGAAATCGGGCGCGTTCGGCGACAGCGCCCTGCTCTGCAGGCTTGCCGCTCTCGCGCGTTCCTGATCAGGACGATCGCCGGCGAAGACGCGGCACATCCGCCTTGCCGGTCAAATAGCGTCAAAAAACACTGCGAAGCCGAGCGCGGTCGAGATTTCAGCCCGCAGAGGGAGAGGCGCAGTCCGATCAGCCGTGAAATTTGATTGCGAATGATCGCGAAAGAAAACTATTGCGCATATCTGGCCAGAAGGATTAGAAGATGATCACAATTGACCGGTATGGGGTGTTTATGTCTGGTCCAAGGCTCGGCATCACAATGGGTGATCCCGCGGGCATCGGCCCCGAGATCATCGCGAAGGCATGCGCACGGCTGAAACCGCGCCTTGCCGAGGGGTCACTGTCGCTTCTCATCATCGGCAGCGTCACCGCGATGCGCGCGATGGAGTCCATTTCAGGACGTATCGAGCGGGAAGAACCGTCGGCTTCGCCCAACGGACATTTTCCGCCCGTGGCCATTCTTGAGGCCGGACCAGAGCGGATACCCATAGAGACAGGCGTCATGTCGGCCGAAGGCGGGCGCCTTGCCTACCTGGCCATCGAAAAGGCTGTTCGCCTGGCTCAGGCCGGCTCGATTGCAGGCATCGTTACGGCTCCTCTCAACAAGGAAGCGCTCAACCTGGCCGGCTATCACTATGCCGGCCATACCGACATGCTGGCGGAGCTGACAGGCGCACGCGATTCCGTGATGATGCTTGCCCATGGCGATTTTCGCGTCAGCCATGTCTCGACCCATGTGGCGCTGGCTCAAGTTCCCTCGAAACTGACCGGACCTCGTTTGCGCCGGGTTATCAAGTTGACTGTCGAGGCATTGCAGGGCCTCGGCATTGCGCATCCGCGCATTGCGATTGCCGCGCTCAACCCGCACGCTGGCGAAGGCGGCATTTTCGGTCGTGAGGATATCGACATCACGACCCCGGTCGTCGCCTCTTACACATCGCCCGATTTCACCGTGGTTGGACCTGTTCCGGGCGACACGGTCTTCGTCAAGCTACGTGCCCGTCAGTATGATGCGGTGGTCGCGATGTATCACGATCAGGGCCATGTTCCGGTGAAGCTGCTCGGCTTCAATGTCGATCCCGCGACCGGTGAATGGAAAGCGCTCTCCGGTGTCAATGTGACGCTCGGCCTTCCGATCATTCGTACCTCCGTCGACCACGGCACGGCCTTCGACATCGCCGGCAAGGGCATCGCCAACGAGGACAGCCTGGTCGAGGCGATCGAGTTCGCCGTCCAGATGGCCGCGGCAAAATCCAAACCTTAGGCGCCGGCACGCCTGCAACGCACGAAGAAGCGGATCGAACCATGGCTGTAGAGACGTCCCATCTCATGCTGATCGACGGCAGATTTGTCACCGGCGAAGCCGGCACGCGCCCGGTGATCAACCCGGCCAACGGCAAGGCTTTTGTCGACGTGCCCGAGGCAAGTCCGGATCAGGCTCGCCAGGCGATAGAGGCAGCCCGTAAGGCGCAGAAAGCCTGGGGGCTCAAATCACCCCTCGCCCGTGCGGCGATCATGAAGCGGATCGCGGTCTTGATCCGGCAGAACGCCCGACATCTGGCCGAGGTGGTCGTCAGGGAACAAGGCAAGCCGATCAATGAGGCCATGGGTGAAGTCGGCGGTGCGGCCGAGTTCTTCGACTACTACGCCGAGTTTGCCCGCCGCATTCAAGGTGAGATCCTGCCATCCGACTATGCGGGAGAGCAGGTCTGGATCCAGCGCGTACCCGTAGGCGTCGTCGCCGCCATCATTCCCTGGAATTATCCGAGCGCCCTGGTCAGCCGAAAGGTGGCGCCCGCCATGATCGCCGGCGACACCATCGTCCTCAAACCGCATGAAGACACGCCGCTTTCGGCGCTCGAAATGGCTCGCATCTTTGTGGAAGCGGGCGTGCCGGACGGCGTGGTCAACATCATAACAGGACGAGGCGAAACCATAGGCGAGGTGCTGTGCACGGAACCCGGCGTCGACCTCATCACCATGACCGGAAGCGTGCCGACCGGCAAGCGCATCATGGCGAATGCCTCGCGCAACCTGACGCCCGTTTCGCTGGAGCTTGGCGGCAAGGCCCCCTTCATCGTCCTGGCCGATGCCGATCTCGAGCTGGCGGTGCGGTCGGCGGCCACTTCGCGCTACATGAATTGCGGGCAGGTCTGCATATGCAACGAACGCACGCTCGTTCACCGTTCGATTTACGATCAGTTCGTCACGCGCTTCGTGGAGTTCTCGAAGTCGCTGGTCGTCGGTGATCCGATGCAGGCGAATACCGATATCGGTCCCAAAGTCAGTCGTGAGGAATTGGAAAAGGTCGAGGTGGTCCTGGCGGAAGCCGTCGCGGGCGGCGCGAAGCTGGCTCTGGCCGGCGGACGCCCGGCCAAGGCGCCGATCGACGGCGGCTACTGGCTCAATCCGACCGTATTGACCGACGTGACGCCCGACATGCCGATCATGACGCGGGAAATCTTCGGCCCGGTCGTGCCGATCATGCCCTTCGACACCTTCGAGGAGGCAGTCAGCATCACCAATGCCAGTCGCTATGGCCTGTCGGCCTATCTTTTCACCAACGATCTGGGTCGCGTCATGAACGCCGTCAACGAGGTTTCGTTTGGCGAAATCTATGTGAACCGGATCGGGCCAGAAATGCTGCAGGGCTTCCATGTCGGCTTCCGCGAGAGCGGATTGGGCGGCGATGACGGCGTACACGGGCTCGAGAGCTACATGCGCAAGAAGACGGTCTACGTGAATTACTCGGGTGCCGCCACGGCGGCATTGATGCCTTACGGGCGCTGAACAGCGCCCAGACAGTACGACCAGCCAGGTCGCTACCCGGCCAAAATGGCCGTTTCATCTCATCGGGAGGAATAAAATGCACTATCGTGGATTCATGGCGGCGGCTTTGGCCGTGGCACTGTCAGGACTGGCCGCATCTTCGGCGATCGCCGACGACACCATTCCACCGGAAGCAAAGGCGCTGCTTGAGCCGCTGCCCCTATCGCCGAGAGGCCAACCCGTTCCGGGCTTCCCGGACGGTCCACCGGCGGTGTCGCCAGACGTGCTGAAATTCTCCGATGCCGACCTTGCAAAGCTGAAGGCCGGAAAGTTCACCGCCGGGTTGGTGATGCACACCATGGATGCCGGCTGGCCCCAATTGCAGGTGGCCGGGATCTCGAACACGCTCAAGGATTTTGGCATCGAGGTTGTCGGAACCACCGACGCCAAGTTCCAGCCCGGCCAGCAGATCAGTGATCTCGAGCAGATGATCGCACGCAAGCCGGATGTGATCTTCTCGATCCCGATCGATCCGAAGTCCGAATCCGAAGCCTACAAGAAGGCGGCGGCAGCCGGCATCAAGCTGGTTTTCATGGACAACGTTCCGGTCGATATGGCGCCGGGCAAGGACTATGTGTCCGTTGTCGCTTCCGACAATGAGAAGAACGCCTATTTCGCCGCGCAGGAACTTGTCGGGGCCATTGGCGGCAAGGGCGAGGTCGGCATCATCACGCTGGTCTATGACTACTACTACTCTGTCGCGGCCCGCAAGGTCGGCGCACTCAAGGCATTCGGCGAACACCCCGACATCAAGGTCGCGGACGTCGGTACCTTCACCGCGCCTGAGAAGGCCTACGAGGTCGCCACCGCCATGTTGACGGCGCATCCCGACATGAAGGGCATCTTCGTTGCCTGGGACACGCCCGCGCAGCAGGTCGTGGCCGCGGCCAAGACACTCGGCCGCGACATCGTCATCACCACGAATGACATTGCCGCAGACAGCGCGCTGAACGTTGCACGTGGCGAGTTTCTGGCCGTGGGTGCGCAACGCCCCTATGACCAGGGTGTCGCGGAGGCCAAGGCGGCCGCGCTTGCTCTGCTTGGACATGACGTCCCGCCGTACATTTCGGTACCGACGTTGCGCGTCAAGAAGCTCGACCTTCTCAGTGCCCTTAAGCAGGTCACCAAGGAAGATGCGCCGGCTTCGGTGGTGAAAATCTGCAACGGCGAGTGCTTCTAGAGCAGTTCACCGTTTCACGGAAACGGCGAACCGCTCTATCTCTTTGTTTTTGCGCAATTCCAGACGGAAAACCGTACACACTTTTCCTGGAATTGCTCTGGCTCCTTCTTTCGCCGGCGGGCCGCAGCAGTCCGCCGGCGCTCCCCGAGCGATCGAGAAATCGTCATGGCCGAAGCGAAAACTTCAACGTCCCAGCGCCCTATCGTAACGATGCAACGCATCGGCAAGTCGTTTGGCGCGAACCGCGTGCTGTCGGACATTTCGTTCGAGGTCAAGGCCGGCGAAACGCATGCACTGCTCGGCGAAAACGGTGCGGGCAAGTCGACGCTCATGAAGATCCTCATGGGCGCGTATCGGACGGACGAAGGCCGGATTCTGTTCGACGGCGAGGACGTCACCGCCCTGTCGCTTCGAGAGAGGATCGATCGCGGAATCGCAATGATCTTCCAGGAGCTGAGCGTCTTGCCGAACCGTTCGGTTGCCGAAAACCTGTTTATCCTTCGCGAGCCGCTCGCCTTCGGCCGACGTGTCGATGCCAGAAAAATGCTGCGCGAGGCCCGGGCTCTGATCGAGCGATTTGCCTTCTCGCTCGATGCTTCGGCACGTGTGGGCGACCTGGCGTTCGCTCAGCGCCAGATGGTCGAGATTCTCAAAGCGATCTCGCGGGGCGCCAAGCTGCTCGTAATGGACGAGCCGACTTCGTCCCTGACCATCCATGAGGAGGAAACGCTTTTTCGGACAATCGGTCAGCTCAAGCAGAACGGAATCGGTATCGTCTACATCAGCCATCGCATGGCCGATGTGCTGCAGCTTTCGGATCGCATCTCGATCATCAAGGATGGGCGACTGGTCGGCCCGCTCGATCCGGAGAAGACGTCCATCGAGGATATCGCGTCGTTGATGTCCCGGCCCAAGGTCGAAACAGCTTCCCCAGCCGCAGCCGCGCCAGCAAATCGTCAACCGGCGACGCCCGCCGGGATGCCGGCTCTTGAGGTCCGTGACCTTGCCACCTCGCGCAAACTGTCCGGCGTGTCGTTCTCGATCGACCCGGGCGAGATCGTCGGCCTTGCCGGGCTTGTCGGCAGTGGCCGCTCGACCCTGGGCAAGGCTTTGTTCGGCATCCTTCCGGATGTAACCGGCCACATCGCCGTCGGGAGCGACCCCGTCCAGCCGGGCAGTGTGAGCAGGGCCATCGCTGCCGGTATCGCGCTTGTTCCCGAAGACCGTCGGCTCGAAGGTCTTGTGGGTGGGCGCTCGATCGAGGAGAACCTCGCGCTCCCCCGCCTTTCCGAGTTCTCGCTGGCGGGTCCGTTCGGGCCGATGGCGAAGGCCCGGATAACGGCTCTGTTCAGACAATACCGGGACGATCTCAGTATCCTGTGCCGCGGTCCCTTACAGAAAGCCCAGGAGCTTTCGGGCGGCAATCAGCAGAAGATCGTCTTCGCCAAATGGCTGGCCATGAAGCCGAAGCTGTTGATCCTCGACGAGCCAACCTCCGGCGTCGACATCAATGCCAAGCGCGATATGCGCGACCTTGTGCGCCGCACGGCCGGCGAAGGCGTCGCCGTGCTGCTCATTTCTTCGGAACTCGAAGAACTCCTGGATTTGTCCGATCGCATTCTGGTGATGGCGCAAGGGCGGATCACGCGCAGCATCGATCGCGCGGACGACGAGACAAAACTTCGCGCGTTGCTGCAGGCCGAGGCGGCCAGACAAGCCAGTACGCGCGCCCAGGGAGTTGCAGCATGAAACCTTCGCCTATGCCCTCGCACGCAAATGCGATAAATTTTTTCCGCGATCACATCACCTATGTGATCTTCCTGGCGATAACCCTCTACTTCGTCCTGTTTGCTCCACACTTCGCGTCTGTGTCGACCGCAAGCGCGGTTCTGCGCATCACGGCCATCGTTTCGGCAATGGCGATCGGCATGACATTCGTCATCATCTGCGGCGAAATCGACCTGTCGGTAGGATCGGTTGCAAGTTTTTCGGGGATGATCGGAGCGCTGCTGCTCGGCCAGGATGTTCCCACCTACGTCGCAGCTCTTCTGGTGCTGGCAGCCGGCGCAGCGATCGGGGCCACCTCCGGCATCCTTGTTACAAAAATACGCATTCCATCGTTTCTTGTGACCCTTGGCATGCTGTCGATCTTTTCCGGACTGGCGCTGACGATCACCGGCACCCGGCCAGTGTCGATCGTCGACGATGATTTCTCGAACCTGTTCTGGAACGGTAGTTTTCTGGGCGTGCAGGCGCCAATCTGGTGGACAATCGTCCTAACTTCCGTCGGCTATTATCTTCTGCACCAGATGCCCTTCGGCAGGCGTGTTTATGCGACTGGTGGAAACCCTGTAGCCGCCCGCTTTTCCGGGGTGCGGACGGACAGCGTCAAAATTTTCGCCTTTGTGCTGTCCGGCATGATGGCATCCCTTGCAGGGATGATGCTCGCGGCCCGCTCCACCGCCGGCAATCCCAGCCTGGGGGCGGGTCTCGAACTCGACGTCATCGCGGCCGTGATCATAGGCGGGACAAGTCTCTTCGGCGGCTATGGATCGATCGTCGGTTCTGTCGTCGGAGCAATCTTCATAGGAATTCTCGGATTCGGTCTTCTCGTGCTCGGTCTTTCGACCAGCATCCAGGAGGTGATCAAGGGCGCTATCATCATCATTGCCGTCTCGTTGAACCGGCGTTGAAAGCAGCAGAGTTCCATGACCCGACGAAACGCGCGCGTTCCACGCGTTGACTGCCGAAGTAGGACCGACCCACCCGAAATTCTCTGCCGTCACAGACCTGCTGGCCCGCTCGGTGTCTGCGCTAGGTAGCGGCTTCGTTGGCTAGGTGGTCCTGCATGAGGTCACCATAAGGTTCAACATCGAATGCGGTTGGAAAATTCTCGGGCTTATAGGCCGGGATCGCCGCCTTCCGATCCAGAACCGACTGATGGACCAGCGGCCGCCGTTCCTGTCGCTCGATCGTGCGCGGCTCGGCTTGCGGTAGGTAGAAGCCGAGGACGGATTTTCGCTTCCATTCACGCCATTTGACGGACTTTGGGATCCACTCGAGCGGCTTCCAGCCCACGGTCATTGAATCATGCACGATCCCCAACGGATCGGGGCTGACGAACGTCATCGTCCCCTCGCCCTTCCCTTCCCCGAAGACAAGCCGCTCCAGCATGCGGGAATTGGTCTGCAATCCAAATGCTTTGGCCTGATCAACCATCCAGTCGAGCGGAAATTTGGATATGGCGCTTTCCTCTTCAGGATAGCCACCGCCGACATCGGAATGAGATCCGGCGAACCAGACTTGTTTGATATCCTGCTCTTTTGCCGGCGAAATCTTGTCGAAAGGATTTTCGACGAATGGCTGCGGCTCGACCCACCGGTTCAGCCGGAACATGCGACGATGCTCATCGATCGCAATTGCATGTCGAAAGACTTCGACGCTCGGGTTGGTCCTCGTATGCGGCAGTGTCAGGAGCTGTGGTAGAAGCCGGTCGCTTCGCGGCACGATGATCGACGCCACGGTGTCCCAAACACCAAGAAATCTGATGCGCGCGTCCCGGGCTCCTGAAACCTTGGAAAAGTGCCAGGCAACGCTAAGGTCGTGCTCATCGCTGGCTTGCTTGTAAGAGCTTACGGCATACTCAACGATGTTGAGTTGGTCCGGATGCAGCAGGCCGATCATGTGGATCAAGCCCGCAACGGCGCGGGCTGTATAGGCTCCGCGGCTGAAGCCAAAGAGGAAGATTACGTCCCCTTCGACGTAGTGCCTGCAGATGAAGGCGTAGGCGCCGGCGATTTCGGCGTCGAGACCATATCCAGTTGCGAGCTCGAACACGGATTTCGCGTTCTGGCGCCATCGCGTCCAGGCATCGCTGGCACCGATGGTTCCTATGCCGGCGTCATAATAGACGCGCTGCTCCTCATTCTTCTTCAGGATGCGGAACAACTTCAAGACATTCGAGAGATTGCGCTCGATCTGGTTTCCCGTTCCATCGCAGCAGACAACGATGTTTTTGCCAGTCCGCTTCAACGCCACCGCCTTTGAAGGTCCAGTTCAGACCAACCGACTTTGACCCAAGCTGTGGATCACATCAACAGGCGTCTGACAATGGATACCGATGAGAATGTAGCGGCGCGGTCGGCGTGGTTCCGGTGGCGAAAGAAGAGGGCTTCAATCAAAGAAGCCCGTATCCTCTTCCCTGAGATACTTCCTGGCTGCTTCGGCGTCGATATCGAGGCCCAGTCCCGGCGCTTCCAGCAGGTCCACCATGCTGTCCTTCACGATCTGCGACGGCAGGCCGATCACGAGATCCTCCCACCAGGGGTCAGAGGCGCTCGGATATTCGAAGGCAATGTAGTTGGCGGGCAAGGTGGCGCAAACGTTGATCAGGGCGCCGAGGCCCAGCAGGCCGTTGGCGGTGCCGTGCGGCGCCATCAGGATGGAGTGCATATAGGCGTGCTCGGCGACCCATTTGAGTTCGGCAATACCGCCGATATCGGCAGGATCGGGGCCGATGACGCGCACGGCCTGCGTCTCGATCAGCTCCTTGAAATTGTGCCGCAAGTAGATCTGCTCGCCGGTATGGATCGGCGTCGAGGTGGAGGTTGTCAGCTCCCGATAGGCCTGCGGATTGACCCACGGCACATAGTCGCCGGTCAGCATGTCCTCGAGCCACATCAAATTGTACTTCTCCACCGCGCGAGCGAACTTGATCGCATCGGGCAGCATCCAGCCCGGGCCGCAGTCGAGCGCCAGGCTGACCTTGTCGCCCAGCACTTCCTTCATGGCGATCACGCAGTCGAGCATGTGGTTGAAACCGCGCTCGCTGATCACGCCCTGATCCATGGCACCGTGATAGCCGGCCTTCTTCTGCGTCACGCCATAATGGAAGTCCTCGATGCTGTCCTTCATGTTCGAGTGGAACGAGATTCCTTGCTTGACCATGAAGAAGTTCTGCGGCTGCTCCATCATCCATTTGACGTCGGCCGCATAATCCTCCGGCCGGTCGCCCGCGCGTTTCCGGCGGATCGAGCCGTTATAGACGCGCACCTTGTCGCGCACCTTGCCGCCGAGCAGTTTGTAGGCCGGCACGCCAGCGGCCTTGCCGGCAATGTCCCACAGCGCATGCTCGATCGCGGAGACGGCGGCGCCATAGGGCTTGAACGAACCTCGCTGGCGGATCTTCAGCATCACCCGCTCGACGTCGGTCGGATCCTCGCCGATCAGCGCCTCGCGGAAATGCAGCACAAAGGGCTTGAGATAGGTCTTTGTGAACTCGACCTCGCCAAGGCCATGGAGGCCCTCGTCAGTGACGACGCGAACGATGGGATGCCGCCCGATGACGGCGCAGCGCAGGTCGGTGATCTTCATGGCACAGTCCTATTTCACAGACGAGAAAGCTGTCGGTGTGAGCAGCTGGCTGGCGATATTGGCAACGATCTGCCCGTCACGCTCAGACTCGTCCCGGGCCCTGTGCCATGCCGGATCGGTGACGAAAGCCGCCCATTTCGCCTCACGCTCGGCCAGCGATTCCCAGGCGAGGAAATAGGTAAGGCGATTGCTGTTTTCGCCGATCGCCGTGGTGAAAAACCCGGCTTGGCGGATGCCATGCCTCTCCCAGATGGCCAGCGTTTGGTCGGAAAAGCGCTTGAGCAAAGCCGGCAGCCTGCCCGGCAGGCAGTCGTAGATACGCAGTTCGTAGATCATGGTTTCGTCCGTTTCTTTCTTCGCCTCTCCCCTCGGAGAGGTCGACACGAATGGTCGGTCGTTGGCCCTGTGAGCTTGAGGAATGAGGGCTGGGCGTCTGGGCTAACTCCAGGTCCGGTCCCAGCTATATTCATTGTCCCAATGCTCGGTGGATTGCCAGATGCCGACGACACCCGGCTGCAGATGCTGCGAGATCACCTCGTCTACGACGTCGTCGATCCCCAGACCCGGCTTGTCCGGAACAGTGATGAACCCGTCCTGCACGAGCGGCTTGGGAAGGCCGGTGACGATATCGTCCCACCAGTCGACATCGGCGGAGTGGTATTCGAGCGCCATGAAATTCTCGGTCGCGGTCGCGACATGGGCCGCGGCCATCGCGGCGATTGGACTTTCGGCCATGTGGATGGCCATGGCGACGCCGTGATCCTGCGCCATGTCGCCGATCTTCTTGGTCTCCAGGATGCCCCCGCTGGTGAGCAGGTCCGGGTGGATAATGGAGAGGCCACCGCTCTTGAGCAGCGGTTCGAACCCCTCCTTGAGGTAAATGTCCTCGCCGGTGCAGATGGGCACCGTGGTGGCGTCCTGCAACTGCCGGTACTGCTCGGTGTACTGCCAGGGGATTACATCCTCGAGCCAGGCCGGCACGTATTTTTCAATTCGCCTGGCGAGCCGAATGCCGTTCTGCAGTGAGATGTGGCCGACGTGGTCAATCGCGAGCGGGATCTCCATGCCGATGACCTCGCGAACCTCGGCAATGTACTGCTCGAGCAGGTCGAGGCCCTTGTCGGAAAAGTGGAGGCCGGTAAACGGGTGGGCGACATTATGCAGGTCGTAGGCCGCGTTGCGGGCGCGCCGTTCATCAACGGTCTTGAGTGGGCCGCGGGCAGGATGAACGCGATAGCCTTCCAGTGAGCCGGCAGGAGACACGACCGCGCCGGGCACATCCGCAATCTGCATCAGCCCCAGATCCATCTTGAGGAAGGTGAAGCCGAGTTCCATGCGCTGCTTGAGGCGCTTGCCGGTCTCTGTGCCGCTCGGCACGGTTGCATCGGTATCGCAATAGAGGCGCACCTTCTCCCGAAACCGGCCGCCGAGCATCTGGTAGATCGGAACGCCATAGGCCTTGCCGGCGAGATCCCACAGCGCGATTTCGACCGCCGAGACGCCGCCGCCTTGCCGGCCGTGCCCGCCGAACTGCTTGATCCGGCGAAACAGGCGATCGATGTTGCAGGGATTCTCGCCAAGCAACCGGCTCTTCAGCATCAGCGCGTAGGTGGCGCTGGCCCCGTCGCGCACCTCGCCAAGCCCGACGATGCCCTGGTTGGTGTAGATCTTGAGCAGCGCCGTTGTGAACGGTGCGCCGACGATTTCAGCCACCCGCATGTCGGTGATGCGAAGATCGGACGGCTTGGAGTTCATGTTCACCCGATCAAGGGCTTCGTCGGCTCCACCGGTCTTGGGCATCACTTATCCTCGTTTTTGGTAGGCGGGCTTTTCGGCGGCATGCAGCCCCGACATGCGACATGCGTCAGCCCAGCTCAATCTCGTGGGCTTGCAGGTACTCGCGGTCCATCTCGATGCCGAGACCGGGCCTCGACGTCAGTTTCAGGCTGCCGTTCGAAACGTCGAGCGGTGTGTCGATGAGATGATCGTATTTACCCAGGTTCCACTCCGACGTCTCGAGCTTGTAGAAGTTAGGAACTGTCATCATCACCTGCGCGCCCGCCACCACGTTGATCGGCCCCGCGGCGTCATGCGGCGAGACCGGGACGTAGTAGGCTTCGCACAGGGCAGAGATCTTCTTGAGTTCGGTAATGCCGCCGGTCCAGGTGACGTCAGGCATGATATAGTCAGCGAGCTTGTTTTCGAGCACCGGCACGAAGTCCCACTTGGTGTGGCCGCGCTCTCCCCACGAGATGGCGGCGCTGACCTTCTCACGCACCTGCTTGAGGGCATTGAGGCTCTCGGGCGGGCAAGGCTCCTCGAACCAGTCGATCTGGCCGGCTTCCTCGAGGCTTCGGCAGAGGCGAATGGCGGTTGGAACATCGAAACGGCCGTGCGCATCGATGAGAATGTCGACATCAGGGCCCGCCGTTTCGCGGATCAGAGCCGTGAGTTCGGCCGCTTCGCGCTCGTCCTTGCGAGTCATGCTGCCATCGAGGTAGCCGTCCCGCTGTTCGCGCGACACGCCATCGGCGCTACGTCCCTGATGCGGGAAAGGATCAAACTTGAGCGCGGTGTGTCCGGACTCGACGATGTCCCGAATTTCGCGGACCACCGCCTCCTTGCTGGTAAATTTGGACTGGTTGGGATGGGTGTAGAGCGCGATTTCATCGCGCACCGGCCCGCCCAGCAGCTCGTAGATCGGCTTGCCCAAAACTTTGCCCCGGATGTCCCAGAGAGCTATGTCGATGGCGCTCACGCATTCGACCGCGGCGCCGCGGCTGCCCATATAGGTGAAGCTGCGGAAAATCTTGTGCCAGAGGTGCTCGATCCGGGCCGGGTCCTCGCCGGTCACGGCGGCACCGATCTGCCGCAGGATCGTGCAGAGCGCGCGATTGGCGAGCCTGGTGGTGGTCGTGATCTCTCCCCAGCCGCTCACCCCCTCGTCGGTCGTCACTTCGACGAACAGGTACTCTCCCCAATAGGACGCGTCGGACTTGATCAGCCACGGCCGAATGCTCGTAATTTTCATGTCAGCTACCTCTGTCTGATCGTCGGGCTAGCGATGTTCTGGAACGGGCATTCTATCCGGCCCGAGCGGCGTTGCGCGCACGCATATGTTCGAGGATGTGCCGGCCGGAGCCCTCGACATGGCGGGCAACGAGTTCGGCCGCCTTGTCGGCATCTCCCGCCTTTACGAACGCGATGAGTTCGCGGTGCTCGCGAATGATCGCGGCACGCCGGGCAAGCGTGAAATTGAAACGCCGGCTCACGGCTCGCAGCACTTCACGATGCTTCCACCAAAGCTCGGCGGCATGGCGGTTGTAATGCCGCTGGTACATCACGGTGTGGAAGGCGGTATCCAGCTCGCTGTGCCTGAACGTATCAGCGAAGTTGTTCTCTTCAATCAGGTCCTGGAGACGTTCGAGTTCGGCAATGTCCTCGCCGGTGGCCATGTTCACAAACCATCGCGTCAGGGCCGGCTCGATCAGAACGCCGATCTCATAAATGTCGCGGACAAACTCCTGATCGATAGGCCGGACGCGCGCCCCGCGGTTGGGGAGAAAGGTAACAAAGCCTTCGCCGCGCAAGAGCTGCAAGGCTTCGCGCACGGGGTTGGTCGAGGTGCCGTGGCGCCGGGCGAGATCAGTGACCACGAGCCGTTCGTTGGCGGCAAGCCGTCCCTCGATGATGTCTTCCCTGATCAGCTCATAAAGCGAGGCGCCCTCGCTGGACGCCCCTATGGGGTCAATCCCCACCGGTGGCTTGGCTTTGAAATCGTTTGGTTCGGCCAAGGCCGGCTCCCCTGGATTAATACACACCCTTTCCGATTAACACGCAAAGTTTCGATAAACAATGTACGATCTAACGCGTTGACAGGCAATTCATGATCTGAAAACGTACGGAGCTCCCGAAAGGGTACACAGATACAAAGACGTCCTGCGATCAAACGAGCAAAAAACCGCTTTTGCCTCGCCGCAAAGCGGCATGGGAGAACCAGGGAGGATACCTATGACGAGGATTATACTCGGCAGTGCGGTCCTGCGCGGCACTGTCGTCAGCGTTATGGCGGCATCGCTGATGTCCACATCGGCGCTGGGCGCGCCGCCGGTCGACCTCAGCAAGTGGTCGCCGGAATACGTCCGCGCCATTGCGGGAACACAGGATTTCGACACGGCGGCCGATTGTGCCAAGGTCACCCCGCTGGACTACAAGGGGCGACTGACCTTCTGGTATCAGGGCGTGTTCGAGGGCGACCCCGACCTCCTGCGCCAGTACTACAAGGAATTTTTCGAAACCTTCCGCAAGACCTATCCAAACATCCAGCTCGAGGAACAAGCCCTCACCTATAACGACCTTCTCGACAAGTTCCGCACCGCGCTCCTCGGCAATGCCGCGCCGATGGCGGTCCGCTTGCAAATCCTGGGTGGTACCGAATTCGCTTCAAAAGGCTATCTGCAGCCGCTCAAGCCGGAGGATGTGGGCTATTCGACCGAGGACTTCTGGCCCGGCGCCATGAAGGCCGTGACCTGGGACGGGGTGACCTACGGCATTCCAACCAACAACGAAACGATGGCGTTCATCTGGAACGCCGACATCTTCAAACGCGCCGGCCTCGATCCGGACAAGCCACCGGCAACCTGGGACGACGTCATCAAGTATTCCAAGCAGATCCACGACAAGCTCGGCATTGCCGGGTATGGCCTCGTGGCTCGCAAGAATGCCGGCAATACGCCGTATCGCTTCATGCCGCAGCTATGGGCCTATGGTGGCGGCGTCTTCGACGAAGCGGCGGCAAACCCGACCTATGAGCAGGTCGAGCTCGACAGCCCGCAGAGCAAGGCAGCGCTGCAGGCTTCCTACGACATGTATGTTCGCGACAAGTCGGTTCCGGTTTCGGCACTCACCAACCAGCAGGCCGATAACCAGCCCCTGTTCGTCGCCGGCCAACTCGGCATGATGATCTCGCACCCGTCCGATTACAATGTCATGCTCGACCTGCAGAAGAAGGCGACGGGCACCGACAAGGACAAGGCGCAGACCGTCATAGACAACATGCGCTACGGCCTGATCCCGACCGGGCCCGACGGCAAGCGCGCCGTCGTGTTCGGCGGCTCGAACATCCACATCCTGAAGCCCGAATATGTCGAAGGCGGCAAGGTAGACGAGCCGGCGGCGAAGGCTATCATCTGCATGTGGACGAGCCCTGAATGGTCGCTGAAGATGGCCTATGCCGGATCGAATCCCGGCAACCTGAACGGCTTCAAGACCAAATGGATGAAGGAACGTCTGGACAACATCAAATTCCTCGATGTCACGACCTCGATGCTGCCATACGGCATCCCGTTCCCGGCGCTGCCGCAGGCCCCGGAGATCATGAACATCATCGTCCCGGACATGCTGCAGAATGCTCTGACCGGAGCGATGACCGTCGACCAGGCGGCGGACGACGCGGCCCAGAAGGTGAAAGACCTGATGGGCGGGCTCTAGCCTGCGCCTGACCCACGACCTGACCGGCTGCGCTGACAGCGCAGCCGGTTCGTTCCGAAGAAACAAGGGCATACCATCGTGACGATCGTGACCGGCAAGGCCGAGGCGCGCCGAAAATTGCAACCCGGCAGGTCCGGTGCGCTGCGGAATATCTGGGAGCATCGCGCCGACTACGCGTACGTGCTGCCCGCGATCGCCGTGATGCTCATCGTCATCGCCTATCCGATCTACTACACGATCGAGCTGTCGTTCTATAAGACGCCGCCCGGCTTGCAGCTTCGTGACAAGACCTTCATCGGCTTCGACAACTACACGGCCATCCTCACCAGCGAGGTGTTCTGGAAAGTCACCTGGAACACGCTGATCTGGACATTCGGGTCCACCTTCATCTCCTTTGTCCTGGGGTTTGCCACTGCGCTGGCACTCCACCGCGACTTTATCGGCCGCGGTGTGCTGCGCGCTATCCTGATCATTCCCTGGGTCATCAGCGCGGTCGCCGCCTCCTATATCTGGAAGTGGATCTACCATTCGGATTTCGGCATCATCGGCGCAGTGCTGGTCGGCCTCGGATTGGCCGACCGACCGCCGAATTTCATCGACAACGTCAGCACGGTTCTCCCCTCGCTGATCGTCGTCAATATCTGGCGCGAGTTTCCGTTCGCCATGATCATGATGATGGCGGGCCTGCAGACAGTCCCCGAGCAGTTGCTGCTCGCCGCGAAAGTTGACGGAGCCAATGCCTGGCAGCGCTTCTGGCACGTCACCTTCCCGCATCTGCGCAACGTCTCGGTGGTGACGATCCTGCTGCTGGCAGTGGCCAACTTCAATTCCTTCATCATCCCCTGGATCATGACCGGCGGCGGGCCGTCGAACGCATCGCATATCTGGATCACCCATATTTACGAACTCGCCTTCGGCCGGCAGCGCTGGGGCGTGGCATCGGCCTATTCGGTGCTCCTGTTCATCATCCTGATGACGCTGGGCTACTTCTACGTCCGTGCGCTGAGCGGCAACGAGCGGAAGGAGGGCGGCGTATGAGCGCGATTGCCGAGACGGTCTCCCGAGGCCAGACCCGTCGCCGTATGCGCGTCGAGGGATGGCGGTGGGCCGGGCGCATCTTCCTCGTTTTCATGCTGCTTTATACGGCGTTGCCGATGATCTGGATGCTGATCACCTCGATCAAATCGGGGTTCGCGGCGACGCAATTCCCGCCGCAATGGTGGCCGGACGAGCCGACCCTCGCCAGCTATCAGAAATTGCTCGATCCGCAGAACAGCGTCGGCCAGGACTTCCTCCGCTTCTTCTGGAACAGCCTGTTCGTGTCGACCGTCACGACAATCCTTTCCGTAATCGTGGCTGTCCCCGCGGCCTACGCTTTTTCGCGCTTCAGTTTCCCCGGACGGAACTTCCTGTTCTTCGCCGTTTTGCTGCGCAACATGTTCCCGGCAGTGATCTTTCTCGTGCCGCTCTTCATCCTGATGCGCGCGATCGGCCTGGTGAACACGCACGGCTCGCTCATTCTCACCTATCTGACGTTCGGGCTGCCGCTGGCGATCTGGCTGCTCAAGGGCTTCTACGACAACATCCCGGTGCAACTCGAGCAAGCGGCGCGCATCGACGGCGCAACGCGGTTCCAGGCCTTCATCCTGATCGTGATGCCGCTCTCGACGCCCGGGATCATCGCCACCGCGATCTATTCCTTCATCGGCGCCTGGAACGAATACATCTACGCCTACACCTTCCTTTCCAAGAACGAGCAATTGACGCTGCCGGTCGGCATCCAGCGCTTCTTCTCGGAAAACACGACGGACTTTCCGGGCCTGATGGCGGCCAGCTTCATGATGAGCGTGCCCGTCGTGGTGCTGTTCCTCGTCCTGCAACGATACTTCGTACGCGCCCTTACAGAAGGCGCGGTCAAGCATTAGGGAGTTGCCAATGGCCCACGTGGTCCTCAAAGATCTCGTCAAGACCTATGGCGGCTTCAAAGCTGTCAACGATGTTTCGCTGACGGTCAATGACGGCGAGTTCGTTGCGCTGGTCGGCCCGTCAGGCTGCGGCAAGACAACCACGCTCAATCTCGTCGCGGGGCTGACCTCGATCACATCGGGCGACATCGTCATCGGAGACCGGGTGGTCAATGATCTCGACCCCAAGGACCGGGACATCGCAATGGTGTTCCAGAACTACGCGCTGTACCCGCAGAAATCGGTCTACAAGAACCTGGCGTTCCCGCTGCAGATGCGGAAACTCTCCAGGGACGAGATCGACAAGAAGGTCAGGGAAGCGGCGCGCGTTCTCGACATGACGCACCTGCTCGAGCGCAAACCGCGGGAACTTTCGGGCGGGCAGCAGCAGCGCGTCGCCCTTGGCCGTGCCCTCGTCCGCGACCCCGCTGTGTTCCTCATGGACGAGCCGCTCTCCAACCTCGACGCCAAACTGCGCGTGCAGATGCGATCCGAGATCAAGCGCTTCCACCAGGACCTCAAGGCAACGATTATCTACGTGACGCACGACCAGCTCGAAGCCGTGACCATGGCCGACAAGATGGCGGTGATGAATGGCGGCTATCTGCAGCAATACGATTCACCGGCGCAGGTCTTTGCCCATCCGGTCAACATGTTCGTCGCCAGCTTTATCGGCAGCCCGGCGATGAGTCTCATTCCGCTGGAGGCTTCGACGGCCAACGGCAGCACCGCGCTGACCAGCGCGGAAGGCTGGACGCTTGAGCTGTCGCAACTCAACGCGCGCAAGGTCCAGGGAGCGACCACCAAGAAGGTCGTGCTCGGCGCGCGGCACTCGACGATCAAGCTGCACAAAAGCGCGGTCCCGGGCGCCATTCCGGCCAAGGCCTATACGGTGGAGCCGACCGGAGACGTCACCTTCGTGCAAGCATTCCTGTCGGGCGCCATCGTCAACATCAGCGTGTCGCCCAACGTCGCCGTCAAAGCTGATGAGCGTATCTGGCTCGAGTTCGACCAGGAGCGGATGCATCTGTTCGATGGCGAAACTGAAATGGCCCTCAAGGCCGACTGAGACAGGGGATGCGCGTGGAACGCGGGCGTGGATGACTAAGAACCTGAAGATCACCGCGATCAAGCCCTACCCGGTGTGGGTGGGAACGCGCAACCAGATGCTCGTCAAGGTCGAGACCGATCAGGGTATCTTCGGCTGGGGCGAAAGCGGCTTGAGCGGTCGCGAGAAAGCCGTGGCGGGCGCGGTCGAGCACTATCGCGAGTTTCTCATCGGCCGCGACCCGATGCAGATCGGGCGTATCTGGCAGGAGGTTTATCGCAGCCAGTACTTCGAGGGGGGTCGGGTCCTGCAGGCGGCGATTTCCGCCATCGACATCGCCCTTCATGACATCAAAGGCAAGGCGCTGGGGGTGCCGGTCTACGAGTTGCTTGGCGGCAAGCAGCGCGACCGCGTGCCCACCTTCGCCTCGACCGGAGACGAGGCCGAGGGCGATGTTGCGATCGAACGCGCCCGCGAACTGCGCGCGCAGGGCTGGCAGGCGATCCGCTTCTTCCCCATCGGACAAAGCAGCAAGGACGTCTTCGAGCCGCGTGAATCGATCGGCCCTACCGCGAGCATGCTGAACAAAGCGCGCGAGGCGCTGGGCGATGAGGTGGTGCTCGGCGTCGATTATCATCATCGGCTGTCGGTGGCCGAGGCGGCGAGCTTCTGCAGCAAGCTCGGCCGCGGCGTGCTTGATTTCCTCGAGGAGCCGATACGGGCTGAGACACCGGAGGCGTACGAGTCCCTTCGTACGATGACCGACATCCCCTTTGCCATCGGCGAGGAATTTGCCAGCAAGTGGCAGTTCCTGCCTTACATCGAGCGCGGCATCCACCAGTTCAACCGGCTCGATGTCTGCAATGTCGGCGGGCTCACCGAGGCGATGAAAGTCGCTGGCTGGAGCGAGGCGCACTATGTGGACCTGATGCCACACAATCCCCTTGGCCCGGTGTGCACGGCCGCAACCGTGCATCTCGCCGCCGCGGTGCCCAACTTTGCGTGGCTAGAAACCAGGATCCCCGAAAGGAAGCTGGGTTTCGACAATTCCGACTTTTTCCCCGTACAGCCAAGGCTCGACGGGCCCGATTATCCGGTCAGCGACCTGCCGGGGCTCGGCGTCGAGGTCAATGAAGCGGCGGTCCAGGCGCAGAGTTTCCGTTTCTGGGAAGCGCCACATCTCAAGCGCCGCGACGGCTCTGTCACCAACTGGTAATTCAATTTCAACCGGAGTCCGAAAATGACGCATACTCCCGATATCACGCGGCCGCCCAAGGACCTGATCGACGCGCTAAGGGAGATCGGCGCCGCCACGGTCGCGGGCACACTTGGCCATATGGGCTTTCGCAATCCGCACATGGTCGGCCCGGTGCCGCAGAACCATGGGAAGTCGATCGTCGGGCCGGCACTGACATTGCAGTTCATGCCGCAGAGACCGGACCTCTTCACCGAGGGAGAATATGCCGATCCGGAGACGCAACTTCACAGACATGTGCTCTACCATGCGCAGGAGGGCGACGTGGTCGTCGTCGACGCGCGCGGCGACATGAGCTCCGGTGTCTTCGGCGATATGATGTCGACCTATTTCAAGGGCAGAGGCGGTGCGGGCATTGTCATCGATGGGTGCATGCGCGACCGGCCCAATGTCGAAAAGCTCGACCTGCCTCTTTGGCTGCGCGGCTGGACGCCAAATTATCATGTGCAGACCAGCATCTATCCCAATGCGGTCAACGTTCCGATTGCCTGCGGCGGTGTCACGGTGATCCCCGGCGACATCATCGTCGCCGATGACGACGGGGTGGTGGTGCTTCCCGTCGCAATGGCCCCGAAGGTCATCGAAGAATCCCAGAAGCATCACGATTGGGAGGAATTCTCACGAATGAAACTCATGGGGGGCGCGCCGTTGCAACGCTACTATCCACTGCACCCAAGCGCGAACGACGAGTACGAGGCTTGGCGGAAAGCCAACGCCAAACCTTGATAGACAGGATGAACTGACAGTCGCCAGCGCGCGTCAGCCATTCCCCCTAATTTATCCTGGCGCCGCGCTGTGCGTCGAACAGGTGCGCCTTGCGCACCATCGTCTCCAGCCCGATCTCCTGATCAGGTTTGAATGGCGGCCGATCCCGGCTCTCCGCCCGCTCGTTGACCTAAGCTGGGTTTAATCCCTGGCCACTCCAGACCTGTCCCTGCCGAAAGCTGGCGGCTTTTGCATCGGGAGATACCTGACCGCGCTGGTGGCGACACATTACCGTAACGGAAGCGGTCCTATCATTCATTCGGTGATTTTGGGCGGGGGCCGGGATCGTCGGCCGGGACCGTCAAGATTAGGGGACCTGATATGGCCACGCAGCTTTGTCACATAGAGACAGCATTCTCGGGAGCGGGCTCGGCAATGGCTCCAAAGTTCGCGGAATCATGCGCTTGGGCGAATGCACGAGGCGTAACAATCTATCAGCGTTCAAAAACGGTATGGATCGCGGCCGGCGGCTATCGAGGCCGCGATTTGAAAGTAAAGGGACGGTCGCCTGCCACCGCGCTCGCACTATGGATTGAGGCTGTCCAGTACAGAGGTTCTACATGAGGCTGACCAACGAGGCGTCCAAGGCACGCAAGGAGATCAGCATCCATCGTATCGCCGCCCTGATACCAGCTTAGGATATCGCAGGCCGTCGCCGAAAATCGATCCCCGGCCGAGCTTTGTCCATGCGATCAGCCCGGCCGCTTTGGTCGAGCTGGTTCATCATGAGCCCGCGAGCGCCAGCATGACGCTCGCCCCAAGTGCGGAACGCACCTGGCTCAACATCAAGCGGACGCCCGGAGCTGAAAATTTTACGCGGCCGCGCCTGGCGCCGCGGCTCCGGTCGCGTAAAAATGCTTCTGTCGAAGCTCGAATCAACTCCGCCATCATGTTTTCTCCAGAAGAAACGCCCATATAAAAGCAGGTTGGCGGGCCGTTGCCATTCGGGCAGACACCGCTGGCGTTGCGGCGGTGATCCGAACCCGCCAAAACGGATGGCGCGCCCTGCCGGACGGTTTGATATCGCGGTCAACACGTAGGGAGAAACACGCGATCGGGTTGCGCTCGGCATGTGTTGATGGTTTGTTGCCGGTCAGCGGAGAACGAGTGATGCGAGAATCCATCGGTCAAGACGAATACGGGTCGACCAGCCCCTTCGATCCGGATGACCTGCCGAATTTGAATGCGATCGGTCCGGCGATGGGCAGCGGCAATGACTTCGAGAGATACGCGGTCGCCGTCATAATCGTGTTCGGCGCCCTGATCATAGGCGGGCTGATGGCCGCGTCGATGACCTTCGGCCACCGCAACGGTTTCCTGTTCGCGCTCGGCGGCGCCACATCGGCCTGGATATCGGGAAACGCGCTTCTGCTCGACCGGCCGCGCATCTACGCACTGTTCGTCGGCATCGCGGCCCTGATGCTGATCGCATCCACCGTCACGCTGATTTCGTGACGGCTTGATCGTCAATTAAAGCGGTCGTTTCACGGAAACCCAGACCGCCCTGTTTTTTCGTTTTCGATGCGATTGCGGACGCGGGTTCACGCGCTTGCGGAGTGCGCCAGTCCCATCAATAGCCGAGCGCCTCGCCGGAAGCGGCGCGGCTGTCGATGGCGCCATTGTAGCGGGCGCCGCCACCCTTCCCAATTTCCGCCAGGCTCTTGCCGCCGACCAGTATGCCCGCTGCCTGACCCCAGGTCTTGTCGCTGAGATCGAGATGATAACCCATGCCGGCCAGCAACCTTTCGGTGTCCGGCGACAGTCCGAACGGCTCGATATAGACCGTGTCGGGCAGCCATTGATGATGGATGCGCGGCGCGTCGATCGCCTCCTGGATGTTCATGCCGTGGTCGATGACGTTGACGATGGTTTCCAGTGTAATGGTGATGATGCGCGAACCGCCGGGGCTGCCGATGACCATGAACGGCTTGCCGTCCTTGGCCACCACGGTCGGGCTCATCGACGACAGCGGCGTCTTCTTCGGCTGGATGGCGTTGGCCTCGCCCTGGACCAGGCCGTAGAGGTTGGGCACGCCGGGCTTCTGGGTGAAATCGTCCATCTCGTTGTTGAGCAGGATACCGGTGCCGTCGGCGACAACGCCGGCGCCAAACGAGCCGTTCAGTGTGTAGGTGACCGCGACCGCGTTGCCGTCCTTGTCGATGATCGAATAATGCGTCGTCTCCTTGCTCTCGCCGAACCCCTTCGGCATCAGGTCCTGAGAGACGCCGGCCCGGAACGGATCGATCTTGTCGCGGATATCCTTGGCGTAGGCCTTGTCCAGCAGCTTCGAGACCGGATTGTCGACGAAATCGGGATCTCCGAGCGCCGAATTGCGGTCGACATAGGCGTGGCGCATGGCTTCGACCATGACATGCACGGTCTCGGCCGAACCGGCGCCAAGATAGGACAGCGGATAGCCTTCCAGCACGTTGAGGATTTCGCAGATGATGACGCCGCCGGAGCTTGGCGGCGGCGAGGAAATGATCTCGTAGCCGCGATAGGAACAGGTCACCGGCTTGAGCTCGCGCACCGCATATTGTTCGAAATCGCCCTTGGCCAGGATACCGCCCTTGGCGCCGCTTGCCTTGACGATGGCATCGGCGATGGCGCCCTTGTAGAAGGCGTCGGGGCCTTTTTCGGAAATCGCCGAGAGCGACGCGGCTAGGTCGGGTTGGACCAGCCGCTCGCCGATGCCATAGGGCTTGCCATCCGGCTTCAGGAATATGGCCGCCGCAGCGGGATCCTTCGCCAGCCTGTCGGCACCTCCGGCAAACGAGGCGGCGTCACCCTGATTGAGGATGAACCCGTCCTTGGCATAGCGAATGGCCGGCGCCATGAGGTCCTGCCGGGACAAGGTGCCGTATTTTTCGCGCGCCATCTCGAAACCGGCGACGGAGCCCGGCACGCCGACGGCGAGGTAGCCGTCGAGGCTGGCGCCTTTCACCGGTTTGCCGTCCTTGTCGAGATACATGGTCTTGGTCGCGGCCAGCGGCGCACGTTCGCGGAAATCGAGGAAGGTCGACTTGCCGTCCTTGAAGCGGACAGTCATGAAGCCGCCGCCGCCGATATTGCCGGCATTGGGATAGACGACGGCGAGCGCATAACCAACAGCGACCGCCGCATCGACGGCGTTGCCGCCCTTCTTCAGGACTTCGACGCCCACCTCCGACGCCAGATGCTGCGCGGTGACAACCATGCCGTTCTCGCCCTTGGCAGGCGCTGGCGAGGCGGCGATGGCGGCCGCCCATGGCGCGAAAGCGATTGTGAATGAGAGGCTGACGGCGATCAGCGTGCGGCGAGTGATATGCATGGCGAGGCTCCTGGCGGGGGACGCCTAGGAAACCGTGTTGGGGTGATCGAGTCCACTAACAATTGAGGGAGCACGAGAAAGAGCCCCCTCACCCGCTTGCCATGCGAATTGCGAAGGGCAATTCGGGGCAATCCGACCTATCCTGGTGGAAGGAGGCCGTCAGCGCTGGTGCCAGTCTCTTCTCCCCAGCGGAGAGAAGGTGGCCGCGAAGCCGCCGGATGAGGGGGCGGGCTCGGCCTCAGACAATGCCCCCGCTGCCGCCGGCAACGGCCGGGCGTTCCGCCGCGACCTTGGCGCGGTAGCCTGCCGCCCGGTAGGCGGCGACCGGGTCGATGGCGCCGCCGGTGTTCAGCCGCGCCATGGCCAAGATCGGCTCGACATCGGTGCGGTAGGCTGATTTTAGCGTCTGCGTTGCCATCAGCGCATCGTTGCCGTCCTGAAAACCTTCAAGCGCCTTGCGGTCGACCAGCAGCGCCTGCGCGTAGGCGCGCTGCACCTCGACCGCGGACAGCATCAGGCTCTCGATCGGATCGGTGACGTTGTGGCTCTGGTCGAGCATATGCGCCGGATCGAAGCCGTCGGCGCCGGACAGTTCGGCGTCGACCAGTTCGTTGAAGACCAGGAACAGCCGGTAGGGGTCGATCGAACCGGCATCGAGGTCGTCGTCGCCATATTTCGAATCGTTGAAGTGGAAGCCGCCGAGTTTCCTGAACTGGATCAGCCGCGACACGATCATCTCGATGTTGACGTTGGGCGCGTGGTGGCCGAGGTCGACCAGGCAGAACGCCTTGTCGCCGAGTTCCTTGGCAATAATGTAATTGGTGCCCCAATCCTGCACGACGGTGGAATAGAAGGCAGGCTCGTATATCTTGTGTTCGGTAAACAGCTTCCAGTCAGCGGGCAGCCCGACATAGACCTCTTTCATGGCATCGAGATAGCGCTCGAACGCCTTGGCGAAGTTGACCTGGCCGGGGAAGTTCGAGCCGTCGCCGATCCACACCGTCAGCGCCTTCGACCCAAGCGTCTTGCCGATCTCGATGCATTCAAGATTGTGCTCGACCGCTTGCCGGCGCGTTCCGGCATCGGCATGCGAGAGCGAGCCGAATTTGTAGGACAGCTTTTGGTCCCTGGCGTCGGAGAACGTATTGGAGTTCATGGCGTCGAAGCCGAGGCCGAAACGCGAGGCCGCCTGCTTCAGCCGGTTCGGGTCGGCCTTGTCCCAGGGAATGTGCAGCGACACCGTCGGTGTCGCCTGCGTCAATTGCTTGATGACGGCGCAATCCTCGATCTTGTCGAAGATGTCGCGCGGTTCGCCGGCGCCGGGGAAACGGGCAAAGCGCGTGCCGCCGGTACCGACACCCCAGGAGGGGATCGCCACCGCGAATTTCTCGACCTTGTCTCGGATCGCGTCGATGGCGATGCCGCGACGGTCGAGCCGTTCGCCGAGCGAGGCGTAGTCACGCTCGAGGTCGGCCTTGCGCGCCGCGTTGTTTTTTTCGACGACGTCGGCCGAGATGATGGTTTCGGACACTGCTGCTCCTCCCAAATTTCGTTCAGCTGGCGCTGCCCCTCATCCGCCTGCCGGCACCTTCTCCCCGTGAACGGGGAGAAGGAGGGCCTAGCGCGTAAAGCTTTGCGCGTTGCCGGCGTCGACATTGACGATGTTGCCGGTCGACTTGGCCGACATGTCGGAGGCGAAGAAATAGATCGCTTCGGCTATGTCCTCGGGAAACACCGAGCGCTTCAGCATCGAGCGCGAGCGGTAATGTTCCTCAAGGTCGTCGGTCGACATCTTGTAGGCGGCGGCGCGCTGTTCCTTCCACTCGCCGGACCAGATCTTGGAGCCGCGCAGTACGGCGTCCGGATTGACGACGTTGACCCTAATCTGCGCCTCCGCGCCCTCAAGCGCCAAGCAGCGGGCGAGATGAATCTCGGCGGCCTTGGCGGTGCAATAGGCGGCAGCGTTCGGCGAGGCGGCAAGGCCGTTCTTGGAGGCGACGAAAACGACGTTGCCGCCGATCTTCTGCACCCTGAACAGCCGGAACGCTTCCCGCGAGACCAGGAAATATCCCGTCGACAGGATGTCCATGTTCTTGTTCCACAGCGCCAGCGTCGTGTCCTCGATCGGCGCCGAGGAGGCGAGGCCGGCGTTGGAGACCAGAATATCGATGCCGCCGAACTCGACCGCCGTTTCGGCAAAGCCGGCGACGACCTGATCCTCCGACGTGACGTTGATGACCACGGGGCGGACAAAATCCTTGCCATAGGCCTTGGCCAGTTCGTCGTTGGCGCTGGCAAGTGCTGTCTCGTCAATGTCGGCGAGCACCACGCAGGCGCCTTCTCGCAGCAGCCGGCTCGCCGTCGCGCGGCCGATGCCGCCCGCGCCGCCAGTGACGAGCGCGATCTTGCCGGCAAGAGCCTTGGGCTTCGGCATGCGCTGCAGCTTCAGATCCTCGAGCAGCCAGTATTCGATGTCGAAGGCTTCCTGCGCAGGCAGGCCGACATAGGAGGAGACGGTCGAGGCGCCGCGCATGACGTTGATGGCGTTGACGTAGAACTCCCCCGAAATGCGCGCCGTGGCCTTGTCGCCGGCGAAGGTGAACATGCCGACGCCGGGCATCAGATAGACGACGGCGTTGGGATCGCGGATGGCGGGCGAGTCCGCATGCTTGCAGCTGTCATAATAGGCCTGGTAGCCGACGCGGTATTCGGCAATGTCGTCGGCCAGCCGCGCGATGACGGCATCGACATCGGGCTTGGACGGATCGAACTCGATGACCAGCGGCCGGATCTTGGTGCGCAGGAAATGGTCCGGGCATGAGGTGCCGAGTGCCGCCAGCGGGCGCAGATCCCTGGAATTGACGAATTCGAGCACGGCGGCGGAATCGTCGAAATGGCCGAGCTTATGGCTCTTTTCCGAGATGAGGCCGCGGATCCTCGGCATCAGCTTCGCGGCGATGGCGCGGCGTTCGGCGGCGTCGAGCGACTTGACCGCTTCGCCACCGAAAATGGCGACGCCCTCGGAACGGCGCTCGAACCACTCGATCGCCTGGTTGATCACCGAGATCGTCGTTTCGTAGCATTCCTTCGGGCTGTCGCCCCAGGTGAACAGGCCGTGGCTTTCCAGGATCACGCCCTTGGCGGCTGGATGGTCGAGGCAGAATTTCTCCAGCCACAGGCCAAGTTCGAAGCCCGGCCGCTTCCACGGCAGCCAGCCTATGGCGTCGCCGAAGATTTCCTTCGTCAGGGCCTTGGAATCTTTGGCGGCAGCGATGGCGATGATGGCGTCGGGATGCATGTGATCGACATAGGGCTTCGGCACGTAGGCATGCAGCGGCGTGTCGATCGAGGCCGCGCGCGGATTGAGATTGAAGGTGCAATGGGGTAGATAACCCACCATCTCGTCTTCATGCTCGACGCCGCGATAAAGGCCTTTGAGGGCTCGCAATTTGTCCATGTAGAGCGTGGCAAAACCATCAAGCTTGATCGAAGCGCTGTCGCCGCCGGAGCCCTTCACCCACAGCACTTCCACGTCCTGTCCGGTGAGCGGATCCTGTTGCCGGATTTTCGACGATGTGTTGCCGCCGCCGTAATTGGTGACACGCTTGTCGGAGCCGAGCGTGTTCGAACGATAGACCAGAAGCTCGGGATCGCTCATCCCCCTTACCTTCGCATCATCCCAAAGATTGGCGAGGCGCGAGCCGGAGCGCTTGTCGAGCATGGGTAATCCTCCCTTGAAGCGCGGACGGTGCGCTCCTCTTTTCGTCGGGAATGTCTACGCAAGGCGTGGCTTTGTCAATCACAAACGATCAACATCAATCATATTGCACTGCACAATGAAATTATATGATCGGAAATGATTGACACTGCGCGATTTCTAATGCCAGATGGCCATGCAGGGAGGAACCATGCACGAAAAAGAGCGCCACAGGATCATTCTGTCCGCCGTCCAGGAAAAGCCTGTGGTGACGGTGCAGGAAATGGTCGACCTGACGGAGTCTTCCGAGGCGACGATCCGGCGCGATATCGCGGCCCTGCACGTGCAAAAGCGACTGCGCCGGGTGCGCGGCGGCGCCGAGGCGATCACGCCGCCACAGTTCATCGGCCTTGCCGGCAGGCCTTTTTCCGTCAACGAGACGCTCAATGCCGCGCAGAAGCGGGCGATAGCGCGGGAAGCGGTGGAACTCTGCAAGGACGGCGAGCCGATCATCATCAACGGCGGCACCACCACCTTCCAGATGGTGCATTTCCTGACCGGCCGCCGCATGCCGATCTTCACCAATTCCTTCCCGATCGCCGAAAGCCTGCTCAAGCACTCCAAGAACACGGTGATGCTGTCCGGCGGCACCATCTACCGCGAGCAGAACATCATCCTGTCGCCCTTCGACAATGACGTGACGCGCAATTTCTACGCGCGCCGCATGTTCATGGGCGCCCAGGGGCTCGGGCCGCTCGGCCTGATGGAAGGCGATCCGCTCTTGATCCAGGCGGAACAGAAGCTGATCGATCAGGCCGACGAGTTGGTGGTGCTGGTCGATTCCTCGAAATTCCGCAAACGCTCCAGCCTGATCCTGTGCGGGCTGTCGCGCATCGCCACCGTCATCACCGACGACGGCATCGAGGACCGCGAGGCAAAGATGCTCGAAACAGCGGGGGTAACGCTGATCGTCGCCCGCAAGTCGGCAAAGGAAGAATCTTCGCTGCAAGCCTGAGACACCCTCACGCCCGCAGCGGCGATGGAATGCAACGCTCAAGGGAGGAGTATTCGATGAGCTTTCTGAAGAAACTGATGGTTACGGCGGCCTTTTCCGCCGCCATGGTCGTGAATGCCGCCTATGCCGAGAACGTCAAGATCGCGCTGGTGGTGAAGTCGCTCGGCAACGGCTTCTTCGACGCCGCCAACAAGGGCGCCGAAGAGGCGGCCAAGGAACTGGGCGATATCGACATCATCTACACCGGCCCGACCAAGGCGACCGCCGAAGCGCAAATCGAGGTGGTCAATTCACTGATCGCGCAAAAGGTCAACGCCATCGCCATCTCGGCCAATGACGCCGACGCGCTGGTGCCGGTGCTGAAGAAGGCCATGGAGCGCGGCATCACCGTCATCTCCTGGGATTCGGGCGTCGCCAAGGAAGGCCGCCAGCTTCACCTCAACCCGTCCGATACCGGCCTGATCGGCGAGACCATCATCAAGCTCGCCGCCGACTATTTGCCTGAGGGCGGCGACGTCGCCATCCTGTCGGCCTCCTCGACCGCGACCAACCAGAACGCCTGGATCGACGCGGCCAAGAAGGTGCTGCCGGAGAAATTTCCGAAGATCAAGCTCGTCGCTACCGTCTATGGCGATGACGACTCGGCCAAGAGCACCGACGAAGCCAAGGGCCTCTTGAAGTCCTATCCGAACCTGAAGGCGATCATCGCGCCGACCACCGTCGGCGTCGTCGCCGCTGCCCAGGTCGTCACCGATGAGAAGCTGATCGGCAAGGTCAACGTCACTGGCCTCGCGCTGCCGTCGGAGTTCAAGAAGTTCATCGACAACGGCGCTTCACAGGCCGTGGCTCTTTGGAACCCGATCGACCTCGGTTACTCCGCCGTCTACCTCGCCCACGATCTGGCGGTGAAGAAGGAAGAGGCCAAGCCCGGCGCGACGCTGTCGATCGGCCGCGTCGGCAAGGTCACGCTCGACGACACCAATTCGGCTGCGATGGCTCCGCCCTTCCAGTTTGACAAGACCAACATCGAGAAGTTCTCCAAGATCTACTGATCCGGAGCTTCAAGCTGACGCGGCGGGGTTCACGCCCCGCCGCAACTTCAAACGCACCTTGTTTCAGGGCTTGATACGACCATGGACACGACAGCCCAACACGGCACGGTGAAGGACGGGCCCCTGGCCTCCACGCCGCGCCTGACGCTGTCCGGCATCTCGAAGAGCTTTCCCGGCGTGCGCGCGCTGCACAATGTCAGCCTCTCGCTCTATCCGGGCCAGGTGACGGCGCTGATCGGCGAGAACGGCGCCGGCAAGTCGACGCTGGTCAAGATCATGACCGGCATCTACCAGCCCGATGCGGGCACGATCAGCATAGACGGGCAGGACGTCACCCTGCCCAGCGCGCACGCCGCCTTCGGCCATGGCGTTACCGCCATCCATCAGGAAACCGTGCTGTTCGACGATCTGACGGTCGCCGAAAACATCTTTCTCGGCCATGCGCCGCGCACCCGCTTTGGCACCATCGACTGGCGCACCATGCGCAGAAATGCGCGCGAAGTGCTCGACACCATGCATGCCCGCCATATCGACGCCGATGCAAGGCTGAAGGACCTCGGCATCGCCAACAAGCATCTCGTTGCCGTGGCGCGGGCCATGTCGATCGACGCGCAGATCGTCATCATGGACGAACCGACGGCCGCCCTTTCGATGAAGGAGATCGAAGAGCTCTTTTTGCTAATCGAGTTCCTCAAGAGCGAAGGCAAGGCGATCCTGTTCATCAGCCACAAGTTCGACGAGATCTACCGCATCGCCGACCGCTACACCGTGTTCCGCGACGGCGAGATGGTCGGCGAAGGGCTGATCAAGGATGCCGCCCAGAACCAGATCGTGCGCATGATGGTGGGACGTGCGGTCGACCACATCTTTCCACAGCGCAAGGCCGAGATCGGCGCGCCGGTGCTGTCGGTCTCCGGCCTGTCGCACCCCACCGAATTCAACGACATCGGTTTCGAGCTGCGCAAAGGCGAGATTCTCGGCTTCTACGGCCTTGTCGGCGCCGGCCGCAGCGAGGTGATGCAGGCGATTTCAGGGATCACTCGCACCTCCGGCGGCACGATCACGCTGGACGGCAAGTCGATCGTGCCGAAATCGGCGGCGGATTCGATCGAGGCCGGCATCGTCTACGTGCCGGAGGAACGCGGCAAGCAAGGCGTGGTGATCGGCCTGCCCATCTTCCAGAATGTTTCTCTCCCGTCGCTGGCACGCACCTCCAAATCCGGCGTGCTGCGGCTGGCGGAGGAATTTTCGCTCGCCCGCTCCTACACCGAGCGGCTCGACCTCAGGGCCTCCTCGCTCAGCCAGGATGTCGGCACGCTGTCGGGCGGCAACCAGCAGAAGATCGTCATTGCCAAATGGCTGGCGACCACGCCCAAGGTCATCATCCTGGACGAGCCGACCAAGGGCATCGACATCGGCTCCAAGGCCGCCGTGCACGGCTTCATGGCCGAGCTGGTGGCGCAAGGCCTGTCGGTTATCATGGTGTCGTCGGAGCTGCCCGAAATCCTCGGCATGTCCGACCGCGTCGTCGTCATGCGCGAGGGCCTTGTCGCGGCCGTCTACGACAACAACGGACTGGACGCCGAGACGCTGGTCCGGACGGCGGCGGGGATTGCGGCATGAAGGCTTTGCTGAAATATCGCGAAATCTGGTTGCTGGCGGCCATTCTCGTGCTGATCGGGCTGATCTCGACGCGTTTTCCCGCCTTCGCCGACCCCGGCAATTTGCGCCAGGTGTTCAACGACACCTCGATCCTGATGATCCTGGCGCTCGGGCAGATGGTGGTCATCCTGACCCGTTCGATCGATCTGTCGATGGCGTCGAACCTCTGTTTCACCGGCATGGTGGTGGCGATGCTGAACGCCGCCCACCCGGCGATCCCGATCCCGCTGCTGATCGTCATCGCGCTGGTCGTCGGCCTGGTGCTCGGCGCCATCAACGGCCTTCTGGTGTGGCGGCTGAACATCCCCTCGATCGTGGTGACATTGGGCACGCTGACCATCTATCGCGGCGCCACCTTCGTCATCTCCGGCGGCGCCTGGGTCAATGCCGACAAGATGAGCCCCGAGTTCATCGGCTTCCAACGCGCGGCCTTACTCGGCATTCCGGTGCTGTCCTGGATCGCCATTCTGGTCATCGCGCTGTTCTTCATCCTGATGACGCGCACCGCGCTCGGCCGCTCGATCTATGCCATCGGCGTCAATCCTACGGCGTCGGTTTATGCCGGCATCGATGTCGGGCGGACGAAATTCATCGTCTTCTGCATCTCCGGCATGATCGGCGGGCTCGCCGGCTATCTCTGGATCTCACGCTACGTGATCGCCTCGGTCGAGGTCGCCAATGGCTACGAGCTCAACATCATCGCCGCTTGCGTCATCGGCGGCATCTCGATTGCCGGCGGCATCGGTTCGGTCGGGGGCGCGGTGTTGGGGGCGCTGTTCCTGGGCATCATCTCCAACGCGCTGCCGGTCATCAACATCTCGCCCTTCTGGCAGATGGCGATTTCGGGCAGCGCCATCATCCTCGCCGTCGTGCTCAACGCGCGCGGCGAACGCCAGCAGGGCCGCATCATCCTGAGAAAAATGGAGGCGGCATGAGCGACGTCCCTGCCCCGCGCCACATTCCGGACCGGCTCGACAAGCCGTTTCGTTCGGCGATCTTTTCCTGGGAAGCGCTGCTGGTCGTGGTGGCCCTCGCCATCTTCGCCATCAACAGCTTCGCCTCGCCCTATTTCCTCGACCCCTATTCGCTGTCGGACCTGACCTTCAACTTCACCGAGAAGGGCCTGATCGCCTTCGCCATGGCGCTGCTGATCATTTCGGGCGAGATCGACCTGTCGGTCGCCGCCATCATCGCGCTGGCCTCGACCATGATGGGCATGGCGGTGCAGGCCGGCGCCGGAACGCCGGTGCTGGTGGCGATCGGCATCGTCGTCGGGCTCGGCTGCGGCGCCTTCAACGGCCTGCTGGTCACGAGGCTTGGCCTGCCCTCGATCGTCGTCACCATCGGCACGATGAGCCTGTTTCGAGGCATCGCCTTCATCATCCTCGGCGACCAGGCCTACAAGGGTTATCCCGAGAGCTTCGCCTTCTTCGGCCAGGGTTACGTCCGGTGGGTGGTGTCGTTCGAATTGGTGCTCTTTCTCATCGCCGCCGTCGTCTACTGGTTCGTGCTGCACCGCACGAGTTTCGGCCGCCGCGTCTTCGCCATCGGCAACAATCCGGTCGCGGCACAGTTTTCCGGCGTGCGTGTCGGCCGCATCAAGTTCATCCTGTTCTGCCTGACCGGGCTGATGTCCGGCATCGCCTCTGTGCTGATCACCTCCCGGCTCGGTTCGACCCGTCCCTCGATCGCGCAGGGCTATGAGCTGGAAGTCATCACCATGGTGGTGCTTGGCGGCGTCAGCATCCTTGGCGGCGCAGGCAGCATTGTCGGCGTCGTGCTCGCCGCCTTCATCATGGGGCTGGTGACCTTCGGGCTCGGCCTGCTCAACGTGCCCGGCATCGTCATGTCGATCTTCATCGGCCTGCTCCTGATCATCGTCATCGCGCTGCCGATCGTCTGGCGGCGGCTGCGCGGGGGACACTGATGGCCGAAAAATACGCGTTCAAGATGATGCTCAAGCCCGGCATGAAGGCGGAATACAAGAAGCGTCACGACGAGATATGGCCATCGCTGGTCGCGCTGTTGAAGCAGGCCGGGGTTTCCGACTATTCCATCCATCTCGACGAGGAGACCAACATCCTGTTCGGCGTGCTGTGGCGGCGGGACGACCATGGCATGGCCGACCTGCCGAAGCATCCGGTGATGCAGCGCTGGTGGGCAGACATGGCCGACCTCATGGAGACCAGGCCTGACAATGAGCCGGTGGCCGTGCCCCTGGAAACCATGTTCCACATGGCATGAGTGCCCCGCGCCACATCGCCGTCATCGACATCGGCAAGACCAACGCCAAGGTGGCGCTGGTCGACCTCGCCACGCTGCGCGAGGTCTCGCTGCGCCGAGTGGCGAACGCGCCGGTGCGGCAAGCCCGCTACCCGCATCACGACGTCGAGGCGCTGTGGGCCTTCATCCTCGACAGTCTTGCCGATCTCAACCGCGAACAGACCATCGACGCCGTTTCGATCACTACCCATGGCGCGACGGGCGCTCTGGTTGAGGCCTCCGGCGAACTGGTGTTGCCCGTGCTCGACTACGAATTCGACGGCCCCGAGGAACTCGCGGCCGAGTATGACGCGATCCGTCCGCCCTTCGCTGAAACCGGCACGCCGCGGCTGCCGCTCGGCCTCAATCTCGGCGCGCAATTCTTCTGGCAGCAGAAGCGCTTTCCGACGGAATTCGCCAGGGCAACGGCGATGTTGATGTATCCCCAATATTGGGCGCTGCGGCTGACCGGCATCGCCGCCAACGAGGTGACCTCGCTCGGCTGCCACACCGATCTGTGGAACCCGTGGAAAGCGGATTTTTCGGCAATGATCGACCGCCTCGGTTGGCGCGCGTTGATGGCGCCGGTGCGGCCGGCAAGGGACCGGCTCGGCCCGCTCCTGCCGGCGCTTGCCGAGCGAACGGGGCTCGATCCGCGGACGCCTGTGTTCTGCGGCCTGCACGATTCCAACGCCTCGCTGTTGCCGCATCTTCTCGCCGACGCGCCGCCTTTCAGCGTCGTCTCGACCGGCACCTGGGTGGTGTCGATGTCGGTCAGCGGCAGATCGGTGGCGCTCGATCCGGCGCGTGATACGCTGGTCAACGTCAACGCGCTGGGCGATCCCGTGCCATCGGCGCGCTTCATGGGCGGCCGCGAATTTTCCGTGCTGACGGATGATCAGCCGGAGAACTGGACCGAAGACGATGTCGGGGCCGTGCTGGCAAAAAGGACGCTGCTGCTGCCATCGACACAACAGGGGTCGGGACCGTTCCCGCATCATGCGGCGGCGTGGCTCAACGCTGACGGCATGAATAGCGGCCAGCGCTTTGCCGCCATCTCTTTCTATCTGGCGCTGATGTCGGCGACCTGCCTCGATCTGATCGGCGCCGACGGCCCGACCATTGTCGAAGGCCCTTTCGCCCGCAACCGGCTCTTTGTCGGCATGCTGGCGGCGGCGACCGCCAGAAGCGTCGTCGCCTCCGAAGCCGCGACCGGCACCAGCATCGGCGCCGCGTTGCTGGCATCGGACAAGGCTGAGGCGCATGGCAAGGGCTTGAGACAAGAACCGCCGGTCGACCCCGCCTTGACGGATTATGCAAGCACCTGGCGTGCGGCGGTCGAAGGGCGGGGCTAACTACGGATCCGCTTGCCTAATCTTCATAGACCAGCCCCTGTGGATCGATTTCGGGCTTTCGGCCGGCGACGAGGTCGGCGAGGAATTTGCCCGAGCCGCAGGCCATGGTCCATCCGACATGGCCGTGGCCGGTGTCGAGATAGAGATTTTTGTAGCGGGCCCGGCCGATGACCGGCACGGAATTGGGCATCATCGGCCGCAGGCCCGCCCAGAACATGGCCTTCTTCTCGTCGAAGGCGCCAGGGAAAAGATCCTTGCCGGTGCTGATGATGGTGTTGAAGTCAGCGGGCTTGAAGCTTCGGTCAAAGCCGGTGAACTCGGCCGTCGAGGACATCCGCAAGCGGTTGCCCAGCCTGGAATAGCCGATCAGCCGGTCCTCGTCGGCGCCACCCATAGTCGGCCCCTTGCTTTCGTCCTCCAGGGGGATCGTCGCGGTATAGCCTTTCACCGGATAAACCGGCAGGTCGATGCCGTAGCGGCGGCCGAGTAGGCCGCTTTCCGGGCCCATTGCGATGACAACCGCATCGCCGGCCACCGGGCCTGACGAGGTGATGACGGCCCGCACCCTGTCGCCTTCGATATCGAAACCTTCGACCGTGGTGCCGAACCGGAACTCGGCGCCAAGCCTCTCGGTCGCATAGGCGGCGAGCCTGTCGACAAACAGTTTGGAATCGCCAGTCTGGTCAGTGGGCGAATAAACCCCGCCGGCTATCTTGTCCTTCACCCCGGCAAGCCCCGGCTCCAGTTCGACCAGCCGGTCGCGCCCGACGATCTCGATCGGCAAGCCATGCTCGGCAAGATAGCGATAATTGTCGGTCCCGGTGTCGAGACTCTTCTGCGAGCGGAAGAAGTAGAGGATGCCCTTCTTGCGCTCGTCATAGTGGATGCCGGTCGCCTCCGACAGCGCATTGATGCAGTCGCGCGAATAGAGCGCGAGCCGCAGCTTGATGTCGGTGTTGGCGCGCAGGCGCGCCACCGTGCACTGGCGCAGGAAGCGCAGGCTCCAGGCGAGAAAATAGGGATCGAAGCGCAGTCGCACCTTGATGCCGAGATCGTGGTTGTAGAGCCCGCGCAGGAAGGTCTTCAGCGCCGCCGGGGAAGCCCAGGCGGTGGCATCGCCCGGCGACACCAGCCCGGCATTCGACTGGCTGGTGCCCCGCGCCGGCGCCGGATGACGCTCGATGACGGTGACCTCATGGCCGTCGCTCGCCAGATAGTAGGCGGCCGCCGTGCCGACGACGCCGGCCCCGAGCACCGTTATCTTCATGTCGTCCCCCCAAAAAAGGTCGAACCGGGCAGCGCGCTTCCGCACCCTCCGCGAACGCTTCCATAGCGCTTCGCGGAGCGGCTTGCGAGCCCTTGGGAAAACCCGCTCAACCGCGTGCGGAATTCTTCCCCGTCAGGATACGCTCCCAGGCGAGCGCATCTGCAACGATCTGGTCGAGATCGTCGCGTTGCGGCGTCCAGCCGAGTTCCGTCCGGGCGAGATCGGAATTGGCAACCACCGCGGCGGCGTCACCGGGGCGGCGCTCGCCCGTCCTGACCTCGAAATCATGGCCGAAGGCGCGGCGCACGCTCTCGATCACCTCCAGCACCGAGTAGCCGTGGCTGTAGCCGCAATTGGCGACGAGGCTCGCGCCCCCGGCGCGCAGCCGCTCAAGGGCCAGGCGATGCGCCGCGGCCAGGTCGCTGACATGGATATAATCGCGCATGCAGGTGCCGTCGGGCGTCGGATAATCGGTGCCGTACACCTGCATGAACGGCCGCTTGCCGAGCGCCGTCTCGCAAGCGACCTTGATCAGATGCGTGGCGCCCGGCGTCGACTGGCCGGTGCGCCCCCTGGGATCGGCGCCCGCGACGTTGAAATAGCGCAGCGCCGTATAGCGCAGGCCATGCGCGATCGCCGCATCGCGCAGCATCCATTCGCTCATCAGCTTGGAGAGGCCGTAGGGTGATTCCGGCGCCAGGCGGGCATCCTCGCGCACCGGTTCCAGCCCAGCGCCGCCATAGACGGCGGCGGTCGAGGAGAAGATGAAGTTCGGTACGCACTCGCGCACCGCCGTTTCGATCAGCGTGCGCGTCTTGCAGGTGTTGTTCTCGTAGTAGCCGAGCGGATCGGCGACGGATTCGGGAACGACGATCGAGCCCGCGAAATGGATGATCGCGTCGACATTGTTGTCGCGGATGATGGAGCCGACCAATTCCTTGTCGGCGACGTCGCCGACGACCAGCTTTGCCTCCGGTGCCACCGCCCATTCGAAACCGGTCGAAAGCCGGTCGAGAACGACCACGCTTTCGCCCGCATCCAGCAATTCCCAGACCATATGGCTGCCGATATAGCCGGCGCCGCCTGTCACCAAAACCGTCATTCCGCGTCCTCGCATTCAAGATCTATCGGAAACTGTCTCAACACCCGCTCTACTGGAAAGCCCGCCCCATGACCAATAAAACCCTGCGTAACCGACTTGGCCGGCATATGGCATCATGTCGAAACAAAAGCGCCCTACAGGCCGTTATCGCCAGGAAATAGGCCATGATCCGCCCCTCGTTAGGAACAGGTGCGGGGCGTGGCATTTTGACCAAAACGGGCCGGTGGACGGCCAATCGGGCAATGATTATGATCCAGCGCAAAACTGGGAAGCCGACATGAATTATCAGCGGTTCTTCGAGGACGCGATCGACCAGCTCCATGCGGAACGACGCTACCGCGTCTTTGCCGACCTCGAGCGCATAGCGGGCAAATTTCCGCGTGCCATCTGGCGCGCCAACGGCCGCGCAGAGGAAATCACCGTCTGGTGCTCCAACGACTATCTCGGCATGGGCCAGCACCCGGATGTCATCGCAGCGTTTCAGAACGCGGCGGGCCGGATGGGTTCGGGCGCCGGCGGCACCCGCAACATCTCCGGCACCAGCAATCCGCTGGTCGAACTCGAGCATGAGCTCGCCGACCTGCACGACAAGGAAGCCGCGCTGGTCTTCACCTCCGGTTTTGTCTCCAACGAGGCCTCGATCTCGACCATCGCGCGGCTTTTGCCCAACTGCCTGATCATCTCGGACGAGTTGAACCATGCCTCGATGATCGAAGGCGTGCGGCGCTCGGGCGCGGAAAAGAAGATTTTTCGCCACAACGATGTCGCGCACCTGGAAAGCCTGCTGCAGGCGGCGGGCCGCGAACGCGCCAAGCTGATCGTGTTCGAGAGCGTCTATTCGATGGATGGCGATATCGCGCCGATCAGAGAGATCGTCGACCTCGCCGAGCGCTATAACGCCATGACCTATATCGACGAGGTCCACGCCGTGGGCATGTATGGTCCGCGCGGCGGCGGCATCACCGAGCGGGAAGGCCTCGCCGACCGCATCGACATCATCGAGGGCACGCTCGCCAAGGCTTTCGGCACGCTGGGCGGCTACATCACCGGCACGAGCGCTGTCATCGACGCCGTGCGCTCCTATGCGCCGGGCTTCATCTTCACCACCGCGCTGCCGCCGGCCATCGCCGCCGCTGCCACTACCTCGATCCGTCATCTCAAGCGCTCGCAGGCCGAGCGCGACGCCCAGCAGCAGCAGGCGACGCGGACCAAGCAGATCCTCTCCGCCGCCGGCCTCCCGGTGATGGAATCGGCGACCCACATCGTGCCAGTGCTGGTTGGCGACCCCGAGCTTTGCAAGATGGCAAGCGACCGGCTGCTCGGCGTGCACGGCATCTACATCCAGCCGATCAACTATCCGACCGTGCCGCGCGGCACGGAGCGGCTGCGCATCACGCCGACGCCGTTCCATTCGGATGCGCTGATCGCCGAGCTGCAGGACGCCCTGGTCGAGACCTGGGACGCGCTCGGCATTTCCTATGGTTCAGCAGGACGACCTTCCGTGGCCAAGACCGACCGGATCATTCCCCTGCTGGTGCCCAAGTCAGGCGGCTGAAGCCGTTTGAAACTCCACTCCGGCGGCCGTCTGGCGCGCCGGAGCGACTTTCAATTCGGGCTTCGTCAACCTCTCAAACAGCCGTCATCCACTTCGCCAGCCGGTGCGCCGCCTCCTCGAGCTGGTCGAGGCGGCGGTGGAAGCACAGCCTGAGGAAGGCTTCGCCGCCCGGGCCGAAGGCCGTGCCCGGCGCCAGGCCGACATTGGCCTTGTCGACGATCTCGAAGGCGGCGCTGCGCGAATCGGTGATGCCGTCCACCCTGAAGAACAGATAGAAAGCACCTTGCGGCACAGTGAACCGGGCGCGGTCGGTGGCGCCGAGAATGCCGCAGACCAGATCGCGCGCCTTTCTTGCCCTCTCCACCTGTCCGGCGACGAAGACATCGCCTTCATCGAGCGCCGCGACCGCGCCGCGCTGCATGAACTGGGCGACACCTGAATTCGAATACTGGATCAGGTTCTCGAACACCTGCTGCAAGCTCGGATGGGTCTTGATCCAGCCGACGCGCCAGCCGGTCATCGCCCAGTTCTTGGAGAAGCTGTTCACGAACAGGATGCGGTCCTCTGCGGTCGCGATGTCGAGGAAGGACGGCGCGCGGCCTTGGCCATAGTGGAACAGCGAATAGATCTCGTCGGCGATGATCCAAAGGCCATTTGCCCGGGCGAGATCGAGAATGGCGCGCAAAGTCTCGTGGTCGGCGGTCCAGCCGGTCGGATTGGACGGCGTGTTGATGAACAGCGCCCTGGTCCGGGGCGTGATGGCGGCCGCGATCTTCTCGACATCGCACGACCAGCCATTGCCGGATTGGTCGAGCGTGACCGGCACCGGCACGGCACCGGCGATGGCGGCGGCGGCGTCGAAATTCGGCCAGGCGGGCGACAGATAGATCACCTCGTCGCCGGCACCGGCGAGCGCGTCGAGCGCAAGCTGGATCGCATGCATGCCCGAGCCGGTGACGATGAATTCGTCCTCGGCGAAGTGTTTGCCGAAATGCCTCTGGTAATAGCGGGCAAGCGCCTGCCTGAGATCGGGGATGCCCCTCTGCCAGGTGTAGAACGTCTCGCCGCCGGCCAGCGCCTTCGACGCGGCATCGGTGATGAAGGACGGCGTCGGCAGATCGCCCTCGCCGGCCCAGAGCGGGATCAAGCCGTCGCGCAGCCTGCCATAGTTGACGACGGCGACGATACCGCTTTCAGGCGCAGCCAGGGCCTCGGGGCGCAGGTTCTGGATCAGGGTCATGGGCAGGTCCGTTCGAACAGGGATAGCATGCCGGCTGTTCTACTACGGGCGAAAGCAAAAAACCCCGGCCGTGAACGACCGGGGTTTTGGTCCAGAAGAACCTGATGTCTTTATCTCCTGGCGAGCAGATCGCGGATTTCGGTCAGAAGCTGCACATCGGCAGGCGGCGGCGCGGCGGCAGGCGCGGGCTTTTCGGCCTCCAGGCGCCTGCGCAGGTTGTTCACCGCCTTGACCATCAAGAAGATGATGAATGCGAGGATGAGAAAGTTCAGCACGACGGTGATGAAGCTGCCATAGGCGAAGACGGCGCCCTCTTTCTTTGCCTCCGCCAGCGTGCCCGAGTGGACGTTCGAGGACAGTCCGAAGAAGTAGTTGTTGAAGTCCAACCCACCGAAAATCGCGCCCACGATCGGCATGATGATGTCGTTGACAAGGGAATCGACGATCCTGCCGAAAGCAGCGCCGATGATGACGCCGACGGCCAGGTCCATCACATTGCCCTTGGAAATGAATTCCTGGAATTCTTTCAGCATTTCGACCCTCCTTGCCATGATCGGCCGCGTTCTCCAGCGCCGGCCAAGCCCACAATAGCAAAAACCTCCGGTTGCAAAACCGGAAAAAGGGCCAAGGCACCGGTTTGTTTTTACCCGCATCATCAGACGTCCATGCGCCGATGGACTCAGCTTCCAAGCTGTGGTTGCGTGCGGTGAGCGGGCGTCGAGCCGGCCAGGGAGGAAGCGCGAGCCGTGCAGGGCTTGTTCATCGTTGTCATCGCGATCGCTTATGTGACGCTTCTGTTCGCCATCGCCAGCCTTGGCGACCGCCGCTCGGCCAGCTCCGGGCCCGGTCGCGCACGTCCGTTCATCTACGCGCTCAGCCTGGCCATCTATTGCACCTCCTGGACGTTTTTCGGTTCTGTCGGCCTGTCTTCCGAGCGCGGCCTGGAGTTCCTCGGCATCTACACCGGCCCGGTGCTGGTGTTCGTGTTCGGTTTTCCCTTGCTCAACCGTCTCGTGCGGCTGGCCAAGACCGAGAAGATCACCTCGATCGCCGACTTCCTCGGCGCGCGCTATGGCAAGAGCTTCACCGTGGCCGCCATCGCCACGCTGATCGCGACCATCGGCGCGGTGCCCTATATCGCGCTGCAGCTGAAGGCGATCTCCGGTTCCGTCAGCCTGATGGTCGAGCATTACACCGGTTCGCCGCCCTCGTTCGATCCTTTCGTCAGCGACATCTCGCTGGTGGTCGCCATGCTGCTGGCGCTGTTCGCGGTGCTGTTCGGCACGCGCCACGCCGACGCCACCGAGCACCAGGACGGGCTGGTGCTGGCGGTGGCGGTCGAAACCGTGGTCAAGCTTGCCGCCTTCCTGGCGATCGGCCTGATGGTCACTTTCCTGATCTTCGGCGGGCCCGGCGACATGTTCGGCAAGCTGGCCGAAAACGGCCAGGTGCGGCAGGCGATGAGCTATTCGACGTCACTCGCCACCTGGCTGGTGCTGACCTGCCTGAGTGGCTTCGCCATCATCCTTCTGCCCCGGCAGTTCTACGTCACCATCGTCGAGAACCGCAGCGAGGCGGAACTGCGCACCGCGACATGGGTGTTTCCGCTCTATCTGGTGGCGATCAACCTGTTCGTGCTGCCGATCGCCTTCGCCGGACTGTCGCTGGTCGGCACGAAGACGAGCAGCGACCTATATGTGCTGTCGCTGCCCTTGTTCGGCGGTCACGATTTCCTGGCCATGGCTGCCTTCATCGGCGGCCTGTCGGCGGCCACCGCCATGGTCATCGTCGAGAGCGTGGCGCTGTCGATCATGATCTCCAACGACCTCATCATCCCGCTGTTCGTGCGGCGGCTGCTGAGGACGACGTCTTCCGAAAACGAGGACTGGTCGACGCTCATCCTCAACGTGCGGCGGGCATCGATCTTCATCATGCTTTTCATCGCCTTCCTCTACTATCGCGAGAGCACCGACAGCGCGCGGCTGTCGTCGATCGGCCTGATGTCGTTCGCGGCGATCGCGCAATTCGCGCCGGCGCTGATCGGCGGGCTGATCTGGCGCGGCGCCAATGGCAGGGGCGCGGCCCTCGGCATGGTCGCCGGCATCCTGATCTGGGGCTACACGCTGCTGTTGCCGTCGCTCGTCGCGCCCGAAACCGGCATATTGGTGCATGGCCTGTTCGGCTTCGAGGCGCTGCGGCCGCAGGCGCTGTTCGGCACCGTCGCGGAGCCGTTGAACCACGGCGTGCTGTGGAGCCTGTCGATCAACGCACTGTTTTTCGTGCTGGGCTCGCTGTCGCGCGCCGCGGTGCCGCTGGAGCGCATCCAGGCGTCGATCTTCGTGCCGCGCGAAGCCGGGCCGATGCCCAGCCTGCGCCGTTTCCGTACCGCCGTCACCGTCAACGACCTGAAGGACACCATCGCGCGCTATCTCGGCGTGCAGCGCACCGAGCGGTCGTTCCAGTCCTTCGAAAAGACCACCAACGTCATCCTGCATGGCAATGAGCAAGCCAGCATGGACGTCATCCGCTTTTCCGAGCAGCTTTTGGCCAGCGCCGTCGGCTCTTCGTCGGCGCGGCTGATCCTGTCGCTGCTGTTTCGCCGCCACGACCGCGAATCCAGGGATGCCTTCCGGCTGCTCGACGACGCCACGGAAGCGTTGCAACACAATCGCGACCTGTTGCAGATCGCGCTCGACCAGATGGAACAGGGCATCACCGTCTTCGACCGGGATTTCCGGCTGATCTGCTGGAACCGCCAGTACCGCGAGCTGTTCGACCTGCCCGACGACATGGGCCAGGTCGGCGTCTCGCTCGACCAGATCCTGCGCCATCTGGCGGAGCGCGGCGATATCCCGACCGACCAGCGGGTGACGATGCTCAACCGGCTGACCAGCTTCGTCAGCCCCTGGCAGATGGAACTGAAGACCAGCGGCCGGATCCTGGAGCTGCGCTCCAACCCGATGCCGGACGGCGGCATCGTCGCCACCTATGCCGACATTTCCGGCCGCGTCGAGCAGGACCTGGCGCTGAAGCGGGCGAACGAGTCGCTGGAACAGCGGGTGAAGACCCGCACCATCGAACTGACCAGGGTCAACGAGGAGTTGACCCGGGTCAACGAGGAACTGGCGCAGGCGCAGATGCTTGCCGAGGAGGCCAATCTGGGCAAGACGCGCTTCCTCGCCGCGGCCGGCCACGACATCCTTCAACCGCTCAACGCCGCCAGGCTCTACTGCTCGTCGTTGATCGAAAAGGCCGGCAAGGGCCCGGCCGGCAAGGCCGCGGTCAATATCGACTCCTCGCTGGAATCGGTCGAGACCATTCTGGGCGCCGTGCTCGACATTTCCCGCCTCGATGCCGGTGCCATGAAACCGGACGACACGGCCTTCAACCTAGACGCATTGCTGCGCCAGATCGGCAATGATTTCCGGCCGCTTGCCGCGGAAAAGCAACTCAAGCTGACGATCATGCCCTCGTCGCTGACAGTGATGACGGATCGCAACCTGTTGCGCCGCCTGATCCAGAACCTCGTTTCCAATGCCATCAAATACACACGTCACGGCCGCATCCTGGTTGGCGTGCGGCGGCGCGGCGAACTGGCGGAAATCCAGGTGATCGATACTGGCATCGGCATTGCCGGCGACAAGCTGAACACGGTGTTTCGCGAATTCACCCGGCTGGACGAAGGCGCGCGCGAGGCCGAAGGCCTCGGCCTCGGCCTTTCGATCGTCGATCGCATCGCGCGGGTGCTGAGGCTTGAGATCCGTATTTTCTCCAATCCGGGCAAGGGCACGCGCTTTTCCGTCATCCTGCCGGTGGCGGCCGTGCAGGAACCGAAACGCGAGGTCGAAACCAGGGCGCCGGCCCGCGCGGCGGCTTCGCTGGCCGGCCTGAGCGTGCTGTGTATCGACAACGACGCCCGCATCCTCGAAGGCATGCGGCTGCTGCTCGAAGGCTGGGGCTGCGCCGTCGAGACCGTGTCCGGCACAACGAACCTGGATACCGCGATCCGCCGCCCGGACATTGTCCTTGCCGACTATCATCTCGATGGCGAAACCGGCCTCGACGCCATCGTCGGGCTGCGAGCGATCCACGGCGACGACCTGCCCGCCGTGCTGGTCACCGCCGACCGTTCCAACGAGGTACGCACCGCAGCGGCCGGGCTCGACGTCCCGGTGATCAACAAGCCGCTCAAACCGGCCGTGCTGCGCTCGATGATGGCCAGGGTCAGGCCGCTGGCGCCGGCGGCGGAGTAACTGTCAGATCTGCTTCATTTCGGCCCCGCCGACGGCGCCCAGGCTTCGAGATAGGCGCAAAACATGTCGGCCATCGCTTCGGCATGGCTTCTATCTCTGCCGACGGGCGAGGCGTTTCCGAAAAACTGGTCGCCGGGCCGACATCCGCATAACCATCCGCCAGGTTCGGGCGCTCAGCTCACCGGCTGCAGCGGATCGCTGCCGATCTTGGACAGCAGGATCACCGCCTGGGTGCGGCTGTCGACGCCGAGCTTCTGCAATATCGCCGAGACATGCGCCTTGATCGTCGCCTCTGAGACGCCGAGCTCATAGGCGATCTGCTTGTTGAGAAGGCCTTCCGCCAGCATGCCGAGCACGCGGGTTTGCTGCGGCGTGAGCGCCTGCAAGCGCTTGATCAGGTCCGATATTTCGGGATCGCGCTCGACACCGAGATCGATGCCGGCCGGTGCCGCGATATCGCCCGCAAGGACCGATCGCACGGCGTCGCGGATTTCCTCCATGCTGGCCGATTTGGAGATGAAACCGGACGCGCCGAGGTCGAGCGCGCGCCGGATGGTCGCCGGGTCGTCATGGGCGGAGACCACCACCAGCGGCGCCGCCGGATGGATGCCGCGCAACGAGATCAGGCCGGAAAGGCCGCTCGCGCCCGGCATCGACAGGTCGAGCAGCACCAGATCGACCTCCTCGTTGGCCACGACCAGCGCCTTGGCGCTTTCGAAATCGCCGGCTTCGTGAATAGCGGTGACATTGCCGATGCCGGCAAGCGCTTCGCGCAACGCACCGCGAAACAGCGGGTGATCGTCGGCGATGACGAAAGAATAGCCTGATGGCAAATATCCCTCCCCGGATCCCTTGATGGTCTTCTGTTTTCTCGGGACCTGATGCAACGATTATGAGGCGCTTCGCGCTGTTTTCAAGCAGCAAAGCCGGCGCACCGGATTTCCCCAGACGGCCTGTCTTCAGGTCTTCTGCGAGTTGGGTTTGGCGCCGTCGCCGCTGTCCTTGTCCATATCCTTGACGATGCCCATGAAGCCCTTCAGGAAACGCTCCATGTAGCTCATCGTCTTGTTGAAATCCTCCTCGCTCGGCAATGTCGATTCGAGGCGGGCCGAGAGCGAATTCTCGAGCCTGGTGACGCGCTCGTCCATGGCTTTCATCGAAGTTTGCAGGCGATCGACCTCGTCCTGGAAGGCAGCGCGTTCATCGGCCGCCATCTTGCAGACGAGTTGGCCGGAGCGCTCCTCGCAGATCGACATCGCGCCTGTCTGCGTGTCCATGCGGACATAGCCGTTGGCGGATTTCTCCAGACGATAGCGGTCGGTCTCCTCGGAAAAGGCGGACGCCGCGACCAGCGAAACGAGCGCGGCGGGGATCAAGATGTGCTGCAGACGCATGTTGTCCTCCATGGCCAAAGCCTGAGATATCGCATGTTTGCGCCGGAAATGGGGAAGATCCTTGGCACGGCCTTCCCCGCACGGCTGGTTCGGACTATAGCGCAACCATGTCTCAGATTATCTACAAGATAACCCCGGAAGGGCCTTGGCGCGAGGCCGAAGCGAACGGCCGCTTCACCGGAGCGCCGATCGATGTCGCCGACGGCTTCATCCATTTCTCCACGGCGGCACAGGTCAAAGAGACGGCGGCGAAACATTTTGCCGGCCAGGCGGGGCTTCTGCTGGTCGCCATCGACGGGACCAGCCTGGGCGATGCGCTAAAATACGAGGCCTCCCGCGGCGGCGCGCTGTTTCCGCACCTCTACGGCGTGCTCGACCTGAAAGCCGTGCTGTGGGTCCGGCCGCTCCCGCTCGGCGCCGACGGCACCCACCAGTTCCCCGCGCTGGAGGCCAAATGAGCGTGCTCGACCGGATTGGCCAGAAGCTGCTCTTCACGTTCGACCCGGAAACCGCGCATGGCCTGTCGATCGCGGCGCTGCGCTGTGGCCTGCCGGTCGGCGCACGGACGGCGCGCGACACACGGCTGAAGGTCAGCCTCTGCGGCCTCGATTTTCCCAATCCGCTCGGCATGGCTGCCGGTTATGACAAGAATGCCGAGGTGCCCGATGCGCTTCTCGGCCTCGGCTTCGGCTTTGCCGAGGTCGGCACGGTGACGCCGCTGCCGCAGCCTGGTAATCCGAAGCCGCGCATCTTCCGGTTGCCGGCGGATGAAGCGGTGATCAACCGGCTCGGCTTCAACAATGAAGGCCATGCGGCCGCCGAAAAGCGCCTTGCCGGCCGCGAGGGGCGCTCCGGTATCGTCGGCATCAACATCGGCGCCAACAAGGACAGCGCCGACCGCGTCAGTGACTATGAGCGCGGCGTCATCCGCTTCGCGCCTTACGCCAGCTATCTCACCGTCAATATTTCCTCGCCCAATACGCCCGGCCTGCGCACCATGCAGGCGCGCGAACAGCTTGGCGAGCTCCTGTCGCGCGTCATGGCCGCGCGCGCGGCGGCGGCAAGGCAGCCGCCGGTGTTTCTCAAGATTGCGCCGGACCTGGTCGAAGCCGAGCTGGAAGACATCGCCGCCGAGGTCACCCACAACGCCATAGACGGCATCATCGTCTCCAACACCACCATTTCTCGCCCGGCGCTACGCTCCAGCGGCGCGGCAAGCGAGACCGGCGGGCTTTCCGGCCGGCCGCTATTCGAGCGCTCGACCATCGTGCTGGCCCGTATGCGCAGGCTGCTGGGGCCGGACATGGCCATCATCGGCGTGGGTGGGGTCAACTCCGCCGAGACGGCGCTCGAGAAGATCCGCGCAGGCGCGGATCTCGTCCAGCTTTACACCGGCATGATCTATGCCGGGCCGGCGCTGCCGGGACGCATCGTCGCCGGCATGGCGCGTTTCGCCGAGACGGAACGGCTCAAGTCCATCAGCGATTTGCGCGACCGTCATCTCGACCAATGGGCTTCAAGGTCGCTCAACTGAACGCCGTCCGCAGCCGTAACCGCAGGATGGCCAGCAGGCTGAGGCCACGCACCAGCAGGAAGACATGCAATGCCGCCCAGAGGCCATGATTGCCGAAAGCGGGCGCCAGCGTCATCAGCGCGGCGGCGAAGGCCAGGAAAGACAGAAGCATCATGTTGCGCATGTCGCGCGACCAGGTCGCGCCGATGAAGACGCCGTCCATCTGGAAAGCCAGCACGCCGCTTAGTGCGGTGAAGGCCGCCCAGGGCAGGTAGGTGTCGGCCACCGAGCGGACTTCCTGCGACGTGGTGACGACGGCAACCAGATTGGCACCGGCCAGCAGAAGCACCAGGGTTGCGGCGCCCGCCAATCCGAAACCCCAGAACAGGGTCAACCGCACCGCGCGCCGGAACGGGTGCTCAGCCCGCGCACCGACGGCGCGGCCGGCGAGCTGTTCCGCGGCGGTGGCGAAACCGTCGAGGAAATAGCCTGCGACGAGGAAAAAATTCATCAGCACGGCGTTGGCGGCCAGCGTGACCGTGCCGAATTGCGCACCCTGGCGGGTGAACAGCGCAAAGGCGGCAAGCAGCGAGAACGAGCGGATCATGATATCGCGGTTGAGCGACAGCATGCGCAGGAACGCGCTCATGTCGAGCAGGCGTTGGCGTGGCACGGGCGGGCTTGCCCTGAACCGCCTGATGACGATGGCGAGGCCAAGCAACATGGCCAGGAATTCGCCGGTGACGGTTGCCCATGCGACGCCGGCGACGCCCCAGCCAAGCTCCAGGCCAAGCAGGATGCAGAGCGCGATGTTGATGCCGTTCAGCACCAGCTGCAGCACCAACCCGAGCCCGCCCTCGCCTCGGCCGAGGACATAGCCGAGAATGGCGTAGTTGATCAGCGAGAAAGGTGCCGCGAGCAATCTGATGCCGATATAGACGCCCATCGCCTCGCTGACGCGCGGCCCGGCATCCATGAACCACCGCCCGCCGGCCGCGATCAGCGGCGAAAGCGCCGCCAGCACGATGCCGGCGACAACAGCGATCAGCACCGCGCGCCAGAACACCGCCTGTTCCTCCAGCGCGTCGTTGCGCCCGAAAGCCTGGGCGACCAGACCGGTGGTGCCGGAGCGCAGGAAATTGAAGGTGGTGAAGACGACGTCGAAGACCAGCGCGCCTGCCGCCAGGCCGCCAAGCAAGGCGGCGTCGCCGAGCTGTCCGACAACAGCCGTATCGACCATGCCGAGCAGCGGCGTCGTCAGGTAGGCGAGCGTCATCGGCACGGCGATGACGAGCACCGTGCGGTTGGTGACGACAAAGGAGCCGGGAACGATTGGGGATCCGGCGTCGGCTGGGATTGCACCCTTCTCCAAAGAATTGCTGCCTTGCTGATTGCGGCTTGATCGAACAGCCGGTGTGCCCCATTTTCCGGCCACCGCGCAATCCATCCTTGCCATGGCGGCCAACCGAAATTCCGGTCTGGCGCGAGCCGCCGGATCCGGTCCATGTCCCTCCAGATCGTCCATCACCCCGACTACGACGCCGGCTTCGCCGTCAACCATCGCTTTCCGATGAGCAAATATCCGCTGCTGATGGAAGCCTTGCGCGCACGCGGACTGGCCGTGCAGGGGGCGCTCAGCATGCCGGAAGCCGCGCCCGCACCATGGCTGAAGCGTGCCCATGCGGCTGACTATGTCGACCAGGTCATCAGCTGTTCGGTGCCGGAAAAGATCGAACGCGAGATCGGCTTTCCGGTCGGCCCGCGCGTCTCGCTGCGCGCCCAACTCGCCACCGGCGGCACCGTGCTGGCGGCCCGGCTGGCCTTGCGCCACGGCATTGCCTGCAACACCGCCGGCGGCAGCCATCATGCGCGGCGCGCGCAAGGCGCGGGCTTCTGCACCTTCAACGACGTCGCCGTCGCTTCGCTGGTGCTGCTTGCCGAAGGCGCGGCGCGGAACATACTCGTGGTCGATCTGGATGTGCATCAGGGCGACGGCACGGCGGATATCCTGGCCGGCGATCCGCGCGTGTTCACCTTCTCCATGCATGGCGAGCGCAACTACCCCGCGCGCAAGATCGCCTCCGACCTCGATGTCGCACTGCCCGACGGCACGGGCGATGCCGCCTATCTCGAAAGGTTGGCTGCCATCTTGCCGGAGCTGTCCGCCCATGCGCGCTGGGACATCGTTTTCTACAATGCCGGCGTCGACGTCCATGCCGAGGACCGGCTCGGCAGGCTGGCGCTTTCAAACGACGGGCTTCGCGCCCGCGACGCCATGGTGATCGGTCACTTCCGCTCGCGCGGCATCGCGCTATGCGGCGTCATCGGCGGCGGCTATTCGACCGACGTGGCCGCGCTCGCGGCGCGCCATGCCATTCTGTTCGAGGCGGCGGCGGACTACGCCTGACCGCTATTTCCTGTAGTTGGCGATTCTGAGCAGGATGAACGCCGGAACCACGATCGCCGCACCCAGCAGAATATAACCCAGGAAGCGGTCGATGGCATGGAAGCCCAGATTCCAGAGATCCAGGACGAATTTGCGGATGCCATAGAGCACGTCCATCGGCGACCAGCCGAAGGCGGTCATGACGAGGCCGACGAGGAACGACACCACCAGCAACTTCAGGAGTACCCTGAGCGGGGTGTCGCCGAGAAAGCGCGTCAATGCGGACAAGACCTGTCTCCGGCTCTGATCGCCCGATTCGGCGACAGGATCAGAAATACGCACTTGGCCGCCCCGCTTCAAGCCGGGCGGGCCAAGGCTCTGAACCTGGCTGACAAAGCCTATGACGGCCGGTCCGGCGGTGCCGCCGGCTTTTCATGATAGGAATTTTTTCCTTGACGGGGTGAAGGCAACTATGGTAGATATTTGGCTATGGTGCTGAGTTGCGCCAGGGACCCGCCGCACAGGCGGGTTTATCCGTTCAAGGCTCCGTCAACAGCGCACCGTCGAAGGCTCCGAAGGAACACGTTAACGCGGATCGTGCCCTAGTACCAAGCCGGCGACCATAGGCGCATGGCAGGCGAGCAGCCGGTGGCGGCTGATCGCGGCCGGCTTATCTGTTTTCTAACCAATTGCCGCTATTGCCATTCCTGGAGCGGGAGCCAGGCTTTGATGGAAGCGGAAAAAATCGGCGCGCGCCGCGCGGTCATGCTTTCGGTTGTCGTGCCGTGCTATAACGAGCGGGACGGCGTGGCTGAGCTTCACCGACGCGTCACCGCCGCTTGCCTGGCGCAAAACCCTTCCTACGAGATCGTGCTCGTCATCGACGGGGCGACCGACGGCACCCGCGAGGCCGTTTTCGAACTGGCGCAAAAGGACGACCATGTCGTCGCCATCGACCTTGCCCGCAACTATGGCCACCAGATCGCGCTGAGCGCGGGGCTGGAGTTCTGCCGGGGCCAGCGCATCCTCATTCTCGATGCCGATCTCCAGGATCCGCCTGAACTGCTCGGCGCGATGATGGCCAAGATGGATGAAGGCTTCGATGTCGTTTACGGTCAAAGGGCCAAGCGTGATGGCGAAGGCTGGTTCAAGCTGGCTTCCGCGTCGATGTTCTACCGGCTGCTGCGCCGGATGGTCGACGTCGAGATCGCGCCGGACACCGGTGATTTCAGGCTGATGAGCCGCCGCGCCCTCGACCATCTGAACGCCATGCCGGAGCGCTACAGGTTCATTCGCGGCATGGTGAGCTGGATTGGGCTGAGACAGGCCGCCTTCTCCTATGAGCGGCAACGGCGTTTCGCCGGCGCCACCCACTATCCGCTCAAGAAGATGGTCCTCCTGGCTGTCGATGCGATGACCAGCTTTTCCATCGCGCCGTTGCGGTTTGCCTCGCTTCTGGGAATGCTTTCCGGCGTGCTGGGGATGGTCGTGCTCGGCTATACGCTGCTCGAGTGGTCGCTGGGAAACGTGCTGCCGGGTTGGACCAGCCTTGCCGCGATCATGCTGATCCTGGGCAGTGTTCAGCTTCTGGTGCTCGGCATATTCGGCGAATATCTCGGCCGGATGTACATGGAGACGAAGCGGCGGCCGCTCTATTTCGTCAACGAGATCGTTTCGCGAAGCGATGTGGCCGTCGAAAACCAGGACCTGCCTGTCCACCGCCTCCAGGAAATGGTGAAGAGAGCCGCGCGTGGCTAAGGCGACGATCGACCGGCCGCAACGGGACCTCTCGACCGGAACGAACGCGAAATGGCCGGGAGCCGCGACATGAACCAAGCCACGGCAATCGCGATGGCTACGCCGTCGCTCGAGGATGCACAGCGCAGCAGGCTGTTGTTCTGTCTTTTCTGCGCCTGCACCGTTGCCTACGTGCTGATGAGGCATGCCAACTCCCTCCTTCTGGATCCTGACAGCTGGTGGCAGGTGAAGGTCGGGCTGGATTTCCTGGCGAACCGGACATTTCCGACCGTCGACCCCTATTCCTATACCTTCGCCGGCCAGCCCTGGATCGCCAAGGAATGGCTGGGGCAGGTGCTTCTGGCGCTCGCCTATGGCGCCGGTGGCTGGAATGGCGTCGTCACGCTGATCATCGCCACGATCGGCCTGACAGTCTTCCTGATGGGATGGTTCCTCAGCGCATGGCTGAAGCCGGTGTTAGCGGTGGTGCTGGCTTTCGTCGCGGCTTTCCTTGTCGCCCCGATCTATACGGCGCGCCCCCACGTTTTCACGTTGCCGATCATCGTCATTTGGACGGCAATGCTGTTTCGCGCGGCGCAGGAGGAAAGAGCGCCATCCCCGTGGCTGCTCGCGCTCGTCGTGTTGTGGGCGAACCTGCATGCCACGTTCACCTTGAGCTTCGTCATCGCCGGCTTTGCCGGTCTGTATCTCCTGTCGCGCATAGGCCTGTCGAAACCAGCTCTTTTGGCGAAATGGGTCGCGTTCGGCCTGCTTTGCCCAGTGGTCAGCCTGGTCCATCCCTATGGCGTCAAGGCCATCCTGGCGACGCTTACCGTCGCCTATGGCAACGAGGCGGTGCCGCTTATCCTGGAGTGGCGGCCCTTCAACGCCCAGGAAGAGCTCGTCAAGGAAGCCGTGATGCTGCTGGCGCTTTTCGGGCTGTTGGTGTCACGGCTGCGGATTGGCTGGGCCAAGGCACTGTTCATCGTCTTCACCTTGCATGCCTATCTCAGTCACCAGCGGTTCATGTATCTGTTCTTCCTTCTGGTTCCGCTGGTGATCATGGCTGAGGTCGCACAGCAATATCCCGCACTTTCAGCCGCGACCTGGCTGGCGCAAAAGCGTGACGGATTGGAAAATTTCTTCGCCAGGCATTACTACGCCATCTCAGGCGCGGTGGCCGTCCTGCTGATCGGCGCGGTCTCGGTCCTCGGCAGCGTCCAACAGATCGCGCCGAGCCCGAAGACGTCCGCCAGCGGAGCACTCGCCTTCGCAAGGGATCAGCACCTGTCCGGCAACGTGCTGAATTCCTACAATTTCGGCGGCACGCTGATCTTCCACGGGATCAAGACCTACATCGACGGCAGGACGGACCAGCTGTTCCTGGACGGGTTCACGAAAACCGACGACGCGACCGGACACAGTGACGGCAAACCACTGCTCGAGGCCCGGCTGAAGAAATACGCCATAGGCTGGGCGCTGCTGGCGGCCGGCGACACCCGCATTCCCTTCTTCGAGGAATTGGGCTGGAGGCGGGCCTACGCGGACGAATACGCCGTGATCTACCTGCCCGGCGCCTGATCCGCGGCGCCGGCCCAAACCGGCTTCGGCCCTCCAGCATTCGCCTTGACACCGATGTTGCGGTGCAGCAAATTGCACCGGAGAGGACGAACAAAGTGGGATCGAGAATCAAGGCTTTCTCGCATCGCGGCAATGCCGCCGCATGGGCCGGCGAACCGGGTGCGCCACGACTGCCGCCGGCCATGGCGCGCGAACCGGTCGCATGAACTACAGACGCGACATCGACGGCCTGCGGGCCATAGCGGTGCTGCCTGTCGTCCTCTTTCATTTCGGCTTGTCCGCCATCCCAGGCGGCTTCACCGGCGTCGACATCTTCTTCGTCATATCGGGCTATCTGATCAGCGGCAGCCTGCTCGACGATCTCGAACGCGGCCAGTTCTCGATCGGCCGCTTCTATTGGCGCCGCGCGCGGCGCATCCTGCCGGCGCTGACCTTCGTCATCGTGCTCGCAGGCACTGCCGCCTGGTTCATCCTTTTGCCATCGGACCTGCACGAATTCAGCCTCAGCGTCATCGCGGCCTCGACCTTCTGGTCGAACATCTATTTCTGGAAGACGACGAACTATTTCTCGATCGACGCCGAGCTGCGGCCGCTGCTGCACACATGGTCGCTCTCGGTCGAAGAGCAATATTACATCTTCGCGCCGATACTGGTGTACCTGATCTATCGCTATGCCTCGAAACGCTGGCTGACGATATTGCTGCCGATCGCGATCGGCAGTTTCGCCCTGGCGGTCATGGCGACCTCGATGGCGCCCACGGCGGGTTTCTACCTGTTGCCGACGCGCATCTGGGAACTGGCGCTGGGGGCCATGCTGATGCTGAGAAAGCCGCCGGCACTTGCCAACCGGCCGGCAATGGAACTGATCGGCCTCGCCGGCTTTGCCATGGTCGCCTTCGGCTTCGTCACGATTTCAGAGAGCGACCCCTTTCCGGGCTACAATGCCTTGTTCCCCTGCATCGGCACCGCCCTGCTCATCTATGCCGGCCACGAAAGGGCGGGCGAACAGGGGCCGGCAACCATCGCCACGCGGGCGTTGCAGTTTCCGCCGCTCGTCTGGATCGGCCTCATTTCCTATTCGCTCTACCTCGTCCATTGGCCGATCAATTCCTTCGTCCATTACGTTTCGCTGAAAGCCATCGGGGTGCCGACGATCATCGCCATGACGGTGGCGAGCTTCGCCCTGGCGGCGTTCTCGTGGAAATATGTCGAGCAGCCGTTTCGGCGGAAACGGGCCTACACCGCACCGCTGCCTATCTTCGCCTTTTCCGCGACGGCAATCGTCCTGCTCTGCGTCGGCGGCGTGGCCGGGGCGCTCGGCAACGGTTTTCCGGAACGCTTCCCGGACTTTTCAACGGAACGGATCCAGGTTGGCGACTGGCGCAACGGCATCTGCTTCAACGAAGGCTCGAACCGGATCGAGGACTGGAACCTTGCCGCCTGCACCCGAACGAGCGGCTTTGCCACCAATGTGCTGTTGTGGGGCGATTCCTTCGCCGCCCACTATGTCTCGGGACTTGAAGCCAACGCCCAGAAAATCCAGGCTAACGTCATCCAATACACCTATGCCGGCTGCCCCCCGGACCTGACCTATTTTTCCTATGCCCGACCTGCCTGTACCAGCTTCAACGAGCGGGCCCTGTCGATCATCCGCGAAGCCAACATTCAGGCCGTGATCCTGAGTGGCCGATGGACCGACTACGAGGTCAGGGGCTTCGGCGGTCTCCAGAAGACGATCGACCGGCTTCGCCAGATGGGCGTCAAGGTCTACGTCATCGGCCAGTCTCCCGAATTCATCGCCGACGTCCAGAAAATCGCCTTCTTGGCAAGACGAGGAGATACCGCGAACATGTCCTGGCCGATGGCCATGGATCCGGACATCAACAAGCGGGTTCTGCCCTTCGTCAAAGGCGCTGACTTCATAGACCCGCTGACCTATCTGTGCGACGCCGCAGGCTGCTCGTATGCCGATGCCGGCAACAAGCAATTTCTCTATTTCGACTATGGTCACTTCTCTTCCGCGGGCGCAGCACTCGCCATCTCGAGATACTGGCCGAGCTTTGCAGCCGGCACCGAGATCGCGAAAGTGAGATAGCAGACGGAACCGGCATGCGGCGCGCCGGTCGCTGGGACGGTACCGTGTGAAAAGTGAGCCGCTTTGCGATTGCCCGATGGCCAGCCCTCATGGTAACGAGGCTGCTGCGCGGGTATGATGTAATGGTAGCCTGTCAGCTTCCCAAGCTGAACGCGCGGGTTCGATTCCCGCTACCCGCTCCAGTCTGCTCCGCAAGGGCTTGCGCCCTTGCCAAGCCGCTCCAACTACCGGTTTCTCGCGCAGTTCCGGGAAAACCGCTCCAGCCGTTTTCCCGGCATCGCTTTAGAGCCAAACACTGACCCAGACGCGCCTGCGCCAGCAGCGGATATGGCGGCGGCCGCGGCGCCAATAGCTGCGGCAGACCCTGCGCCAGGCGCGGCGGCGCCCATGACGACGGTGCCGGCGATGCCACCGGCGATGCGAGATCTGCTCCACCTCGGCTTGATCGTCTCCTTCGAAGACGGCCGCATCAGCCCTGTCGAGGTCGTCCTTGTCGAGCTCGTCAAGGATTCCGTTGCCGTTCGGGACCCCGGCAACTGCTGTGCCGGGCCTGGCCAGGCCTGCAAAAGCAACGGCCCCCGCGACGCCAAGCATTCCAGTAAGAAACAACCGACGTTCCATCAAAATCTCCCGAGTTGTTTATCATCGGCGTATCGTTCCCCGGCTCAAAACGAGCTCCGGCGCGAACGCCGATTGGCCTTTGAACGCACTTACCTGGTTTTTGTTCCGGTCATCCCACTTCGCGCAGGATGAAGTCATGCAGCATCTTTGCCGCCGGCGACAGGGCGCGGTTCTTCACCGTAATCAGGCTGTAGGGCCGGACCTCGATGTCGAATTCGGTCTGGACGACATCGATGGCGCCGGCCAGCCCTTCGGGATTCTGGATGAATTTCGCCACCTGGATCGAGACCGGCGCGATGGCGTCGGAGTGCGCGACCATGACCAGGGTGAGGAGCAGCGAACTGGTGTTGAGGATCCGGTCCGGCAGCGCGATGTTGCGGTTCAGGAAATTGCTCTCCATGGCCTGGCGCAGCGGCGAGCCGCCGGACTGGAAAACCCAGTCATAGGCCGCGGTCTCCTCCAACCGCACCGCCTTGCCCTCGGTCAGCGGATGGCCCCGGCGCACGATCAGGCAGGCTTTCTCGACGCCGATGACACGGGACTCGAACAGCCGCGGGTTGAGATCGTCGGGGATGCGCGCGATGATGAAATCATGGCGCGATGCGATCAACTCGCGCGCCAGCACATTGGAGGTCTCGACCTGCATGGTGATCTCGATGCGCGGGTAGATGCGGCGGATTTCCCGGATCGCCGGCACCGCCAGCTCGATCGCGGGCGCCGTCACCGCACCAAGGAACACCGAGCCGCCCTTGCCCGCCTTGAGTTCGGAGATCTCGCGATCGACCTCGCGCATCTCCAAAAGGATGGAGCGCGCGCGCCTGGCGAGCGCCTTGCCATAGGGCGTCAAGGTGACGCCGCGCGGCAGCCTTTCGCAGAGCGTAACGTCCAGCACGGCTTCCATCTCGGCGATCATGCGCGAGGCCGCCGGCTGTGAGATATTCATGACCTGGGCGGCGGAACTGACCCGGCCGTGATCGTCCAGTGCAACGATCATGCGCATATGGCGCAGGCTGAGGCCGCTGCGCAGCAGGGTCTCGCCGTCACCGGGGAGCACCTCGTAACCTTCTGAAATCCCGCCAGGATTGCGCAACGTTGCCATGGATTTCCCTTCGCTCCCAATGCCCTGAGTTCAGCGTCAACGTATACCAGTTTCGGTATAGCAATCATCAAAGATCGCATTTGACAGTTATGGCAAAGGGACACACCCTTCGCGCGTCCTGGGGCGTGCCAGTCGATGACGAGGAAAATCGTGTCGATTGAATCAGTCCCAGGGCCGATTGGGAGGATACCGGAGATCGATAGACGACAGCGGCGCTTGCGCTCCTGCTCGCCTGCGCGGCCCGCGAAGCCCCGAGGTGTCGCGTCCATCAACCAGGGAGAGTAATTGTGAAGATCATCAAGACGCTGGCCGCCGTCGCGGCCCTTGGCATCGCTGCCATGACCTATTCGGCGCACGCCGCCGACAAGGGTCTCGTCGGCGTGCTGATGCCCACCAAGACCTCGCAGCGCTGGATCAACGACGGCGATGCCGTCAAGTCCCAGCTCGAGGCTTTGGGCTATACGGTCGACCTGCAATATGCGCAGGACGACATCCCCAACCAGCTCAGCCAGCTGGAAAACGAAATCACCAAGGGTCCGAAGGCGCTGATCATCGCCTCGATCGACGGCACCACCCTGTCGGATGCGCTGCAGAAGGCCGCTGATGCCGGCGTCGTCGTCGTCGCCTATGACCGCCTGATCAAGAAGACGCCCAATGTCGACTACTACACCACGTTCGACAATTTCGGCGTCGGCGTGATCCAGGCGAATTCGCTGGTCAAGGGCCTCAAGGAGCGCTTCCCGAATACCAAGCCGTGGAACGTCGAACTGTTCGGCGGCTCACCCGACGACAACAACGCCTTCTTCTTCTACAACGGCGCGATTTCCGTCCTGCAGCCGCTGATCGATGACGGTTCGATCAAGATCAAGTCCGGCCAGACCGGCATGGACAAGGTCGGCACGCTGCGCTGGCTCGCCGCCACCGCCCAGGCGCGCATGGACAATCTGCTGTCAGCCAACTATTCGGACGGCAGCCGCGTCGATGGCGTTCTGTCGCCCTATGATGGCCTGTCGCGCGGCATCACCGCCTCGCTGCGCGCTGTCGGTTACGGCACGGAGGCCCAGCCGTGGCCGATCGTGACCGGCCAGGACGCCGAGACCGCCTCGGTCAAGCTGATCATCTCGGGCGAGCAGTACTCGACCGTGTTCAAGGACACCCGCGAACTGGCCAAGGCCACCGTCGAGCTCGTCGACAAGGTGCTCTCGGGCGGCAAGCCGGAAGGCCTCGACACCAAGACCTACAACAACGACGTCAAGGTCGTTCCCTCGATCCTGCTGACGCCGCATGAGGTCGACAAGTCGAACTACCAGGCCCTGGTCGTCGACTCCGGCTACATCAAGGCCGACGAACTGAAGTAAATTCGGTTGTATAGCCAGGGGTCCTGCGCAACGCAGGGCCCCTTTTCGTTCACCAGCGACCCCGGTATTGTTGCGGGTCTCGCAGGAGCACTTTACCCATGGCCTCGACGATTTTGGAGATGCAGGACATCACCAAGACGTTTCCCGGCGTCAAGGCGCTGTCGAACGTCAACCTTCGGGTCGAGGAAGGCGAGATCCACGCCGTGGTCGGCGAGAACGGCGCCGGCAAATCGACGCTCATGAAGGTGCTGTCGGGCGTCTATCCCTCCGGCACCTATGACGGCCAGATCATCTTTCAGGGCCAGGAATGCCAGTTCAAAGGCATTCATGACAGCGAACGCAAGGGCATCGTCATCATCCACCAGGAGCTTGCGCTGGTGCCGATGCTGTCGATCGCCGAAAACATCTTCCTCGGCAACGAACACGCCCGATACGGCGTCATCGACTGGAATGCCAACGAGGCGCGCACCAGCGCCCTGCTGAAGAAGGTGGGCCTCAAGGAGGACCCCAAGACGCTGATCACCAATATCGGTGTCGGCAAGCAGCAGCTGGTCGAAATCGCCAAGGCGCTGAGCAAGGAGGTCAAGCTCCTGATCCTCGACGAGCCGACGGCGTCGCTCAGCGAAAAGGACAGCCAGGCGCTGCTCGACCTTCTGCTCGAATTCAAGCGACAAGGCATGACCTCGATCCTGATCTCGCACAAGCTCAACGAGGTGAACCGGGTCGCCGACAAGGTGACCGTCATCCGCGACGGACGAACCATCGAGACGCTGTCCAGGAAGGACATCTCGGAAGACCGCATCATCACCTCGATGGTCGGCCGTTCGCTCGACGACCGCTATCCGCCGCGCGAGCCCGATATCGGCGAGGTCGTGTTCGAGGTGAAGAACTGGTCGGTCTATCACCCGCTCCATGCCGAGCGGCAGGTGATCAAGGGCATCGACATCAATGTGCGCAAGGGCGAGGTGGTCGGCATTGCCGGGCTGATGGGCGCCGGGCGAACCGAATTCGCCATGAGCCTGTTCGGCCGCTCCTATGGGCGCCGCATCACCGGCGAGGTGCTGCTCAAGGGCAAGCCGATCGACGTCTCCTCTGTGAGCAGGGCGGTCGAACACGGCATTGCCTATGTGACCGAGGATCGCAAGACCTACGGCCTCAATCTCATCGACCATATCAAGCACAACATTACGCTGGCCAATCTCGGCGGCGTGTCGCGCCACAGCGTGATCGACGATTTGCGCGAGCTTGCCGTCGCCAACGACTATCGCAAGCAGACCAACATCCGCGCCTCCAGCGTCTATCAGATGACCGGCAATCTTTCCGGCGGCAACCAGCAGAAGGTGGTGCTGTCGAAATGGCTGTTCGCCGACCCGGAAGTGCTGATCCTGGACGAGCCGACGCGCGGCATCGATGTCGGCGCCAAATATGAAATCTATACGATCATCGCGCGCCTTGCGGCCGAAGGTAAGGCGATCGTGGTCATCTCGTCGGAAATGCCAGAACTGCTCGGCATCACCGACCGCATCTATGTCATGAACGAAGGCCGCATCGTCGGCGAAATGCCCGCGGCGGACGCAAGCCAAGAAAGAATAATGCGCGCCATCGTTCGGGGAGAAGGAAAAGCAGCATGAGCACGGAAAGCGCCCCCGCCCCGCAAAGCAACGTCGCCGAAGATGTAGGGCAGCGTCCACGCATCGCCGTATCGGCGCTGGCGACGAACCTGCGCGAATACGGCCTGATCCTGGCGCTGATCGCCATCATGGTGTTCTTCCAGTTCACCACCTCGGGAACGCTGTTCAAGCCGGTGAACCTGAGCAATCTGGTGCAGCAGAACTCCTTCATCATCGTGATGGCGCTCGGCATGCTGCTGGTCATCGTATCGGGCCATATCGACCTCAGCGTGGGGTCCGTGGCCGGCTTCATCGGCGCGCTGGCGGCGATGATGATGGTGATCTGGCCTCTCGGCATATTCAGCAACCCGCTGGTGGTCTCCATCGTCTGCCTGATCGTGGGCGGCCTCATCGGCGCGGCGCAAGGCTACTGGATCGCCTACCATCGAATACCGAGCTTCATCGTGACGCTGGCCGGCATGCTGATCTTCCGCGGCATCTGCCAGGCGCTGCTCGGCGGCGGATCTTCGGTCGGGCCGCTGCCGCCCGAGTTCAAGGCACTCAGCTCCGGCTTCATTCCAGATGTCATCGGACCGCTGACGCTGATCCCGCCAACGGTGAATGCAGCCGGCAAGACGATTATGGGCAGCGGCCTGACGCTGCACATGACGACGATCGTGCTGGGCCTGATCGCCGTGCTGGCCTATGCCTATTTCGGGCTGCGGACGCGACGCAAACGCGAACGCCACGGCTATGAGGCCGAGCCCTTTACCCTGTTCGTCATCAAGACGCTGGTCGGCAGCGCGCTGGCGCTGTTCCTGGTCTACCAGTTCGCCAGCTATCGGGGCCTGCCGGTGGTGCTGCTCGTCATGGGCCTGCTGATCTCGCTGTTCGTCTTCGTCACCAAGCGCATGACGATCGGCCGCCGCATCTATGCGATGGGCGGCAATGCCAAGGCCGCGCAGCTGTCGGGCATCAAGACCGAGCGCCTGACGCTTTACGTGTTCGTCAATATGGGCGTGCTGTCGGCGCTTGGCGGCCTGATCATCGCGGCACGCCTTGGCCAGGCCGTGCCGGCGGCAGGCCTCGGCAGCGAGCTCGACGTCATCGCCGCGGTGTTCATCGGCGGCGCCTCGGCGATGGGCGGCGTCGGTCAGGTCATCGGCGCGGTGGTCGGCGGCTTCATCATGGGCGTGATGAACAACGGCATGTCGATCATGGGCGTCAATGTCGACTGGCAGCAAGTGGTCAAGGGCCTGGTGCTGCTCGGCGCCGTGATCTTCGACGTCTACAACAAGAACAAGGCCTGAACAGGCTTCAGGCGAGGCAAGCAGGAGGCATACGGTCGCGGCGCTGCCGGCAATTCGCCGGCTTGAAAAAGTCCTTCAGGACCGAGCTCGCGAGCGCAATCCGGACGACGAGTTCAACCCGTGGCACGGCCAGTCCGAGCCGCGCAGGTCAGGGTTTGCCAGAAGGCAGCCATGCCAAGATATGAGAGAGGACTGATCATGCTGATCTCGCAGATTCTCGACGACGCCGAGACAATCCGTGTCGTTGCACGCACGGGCGGCAAGACCCGGATCATCAACGGCGCGCGCAGCGTCTATTCGCTGGCGATGGAAGCCGCTCGTACCGGCGTGGGCCTTGCCGCGCTGATCGAACGCAAGGGACTTGGCGAGACCGTCGATCTCGACGCCGCCTACAAGAAGGGGCGGCTGCTGTCGCCGATCAATCATCCCGATCCGGCGCATCTGCATCTGACCGGCACGGGGCTAACGCATCTCGGCTCGGCGGCGACGCGCGATTCCATGCACAAGAAGCTCAGCACCGACGGCGAGGAGCAGCTCACCGATTCCATGAAGATGTTCCGCATGGGGCTGGAAGGCGGCAAACCCGCGAAAGGCCAGATCGGGGTGCAGCCGGAATGGTTCTACAAGGGCAATGGCACGATGGCCGTGGCGCCGGGTGCCGCGCTCCTGTCGCCGGCCTTCGCCAAGGATGCCGGCGAGGAGCCCGAGGTTGCCGGCATCTATGTCATCGGCGACGACGGCGCGCCGTTCCGGGTCGGCTTCACGCTGTCCAACGAATTTTCCGATCATGTGACCGAACGCGTGAACTACCTCTTTCTCGCCCATTCCAAGCTGCGCAACGCTTCCTTCGGACCGGAGATCCTGGTCGGCGACCTGCCCGCCGACATCAGGGGCTCCTCACGCATCTGGCGCGACAGCAAGTTGATGTGGGAAAAGCCGTTCCTGTCGGGCGAAGCGAACATGTCGCACACCATCGCCAATCTCGAACACCACCATTTCAAATATTCGGCTTTCCGCCAGCCGGGCGACGTGCATGTGCACATGTTCGGCACCGCGACCCTGTCCTTCGCCGACGGCATCAAGACCGAGGCCGGCGACGTGTTCGAGATCGAGGCCGGCGATTTCGGCCTGCCGCTGCGCAATCCGCTCGAAATCGAACAGCCGGTGAAGGTGGCGGTGAAGGCGCTGTGAGATGAGCGTGATCTCCTCCCTGGTGGGAGGAGATCGGCAGCTTCCATCTCAATAAATATCGAAGTCGAAATACTTGTCCTGGATCTTCTTGTAGGTGCCGTCGGCGACGATGGCGTCAATGGCTGCGTTGAGCTTGTCGCGCAGCGCCGTATCCTCGAGACGCACGGCAATGCCGGCTTCGGTCTCGGTGCCCTTGACGTCACCGACCATCTTGCAGCAACCGTCGCTCGCCTTCTTCATCCAGTCCATCAGCACGAACTTGTCGGAAAGGACGGCGTCGAGGCGGCCGTTCTGGAGATCGGTGATTGCCTCTTCCTGGGTCGGATAGAGCTTCGCTTCGGCGCCGGCCTTGCCATAGACGTCCTGGGCGTAATTGGCCTGCGTGGTCGCCGCCTGGGCGCCGACCGTCTTGCCGGTGAGTGCCGCCGGTTCGGTCGAGGCGATGTCGCTGTCCTTCAGGGCGACGAGCGACAGCGGCGTCGTATAATATTTGTGGGTGAACGCGACCTGCTTCTTGCGCTCCTCGGTGATGCTCATCGAAGCGATGATGGCGTCGAACTTCTTGGCCTGCAGCGCCGGGATAATGCCGTCCCAGTCCTGGGTGACGATCTCGCATTCGACCTTCATCTGCGCGCACAAGGCGTTGGCGATGTCGATGTCGAAGCCCTCGACCTTGCCGTCGGGCGTGATGGTGTTGAACGGCGGATAGGCTCCCTCGGTGCCGATCTTGATTTTCTCCGCCGCATGCGCCGACAGGGCGCCGGCACCAAGCGTCAGCATGGCGGCGGCCGCCGCCGATATTATCCATTTCGAAATCTGCATTTTCATTCCCCTTGAGCGCCGCCACGTCGGCGGCCGGCGAGGCAGCCAAGCATGGCGAGCCGGCGCAGGCAAGTATCTTGCCTGACGGTGATGAGCGTTCAGGGCGCGGCGCGAAAGTGCTTGGACAGCTTCAGGCCCTGCGCCTGGTAGTTCGAGCCGAGCTCGGTGCCGTAAAGCGCCTGCGGCCGCTTCAGCATATGCTCGTAGACCAGCCGGCCGACGATCTGGCCATGATCGAGGATGAACGGCACCTCATGGCTGCGCACTTCGAGCACGGCGCGGCTGCCGGTGCCGCCGGCCGCCGAATGGCCGAAACCCGGATCGAAGAAGCCGGCATAGTGGACACGGAACTCGCCCACCAGCGGATCGAAGGGCGTCATTTCGGCCGCGTAGAGCGGCGGCACATGCACCGCTTCCTGGCTGACGAGGATGTAGAACTCGTCCGGATCGAGCACCAGCTCGCCGGCGCCGCTCTTGTGGATCGGCTCCCAGAAGTCGACGATCTCCTGCGCCGCGCGTTTGTCGACATCGACGAGGCCGGTATGGTGTTTGCCGCGATAGCCGACCAGCCCGTCACTGTCGCCGTTGAGATCGATCGACAATGCGATGCCGCCGCCGGAGATGTTCGGCGGTTCGGTGGCGACCAGCATTTCGGCCCGGTGCAATTGATGCAACTCTGCTTCCGAGAGCAGCGCATTGCCGGTGCGGAAGCGTATCTGCGAAAGGCGCGAGCCGGCGCGCACGACGATCGGGAAGGTGCGTGGGCTGACTTCGAGATAGAGCGGACCATGATAGCCGGCGGCGATCTTGTCGAACTCGTGGCCGCGATCGGTCATCACGCGGGTGAAGATATCGAGCCGCCCGGTCGAGCTCTTGGGATTGGCGGACGCCGAAATTTCCGCCGGCAGCGCCAGGCTTTCGAGCAGGGGCACGATGTAGACGCAGCCGGTTTCCAGAACGGCGCCGTCGGCCAGGCTGATCTCGTGCAGCTTCAGCCGGTCGAGTTTTTCACTGACCTTGTGGTTGGGACCCGGCAGGAAGGACGCGCGCACCCGCCACGCCTTGTCGCCGAGCCTCAGATCAAGGCTGGCCGGCTGGATCTGGTCGGCGTCGAGCGCACGCGACGACTTCAGCGCGCCGGACTGGAACAGCGCCGCAATGTCCTGATCGGGAAGAATTCCTGTCTGCCGCAAAGTCTGGCTCCGCTCTGCTGGTACAAATCTCTTAATGAAGCCGGCAATTGACGCAAGCGTGGCGCGGGTCTAAAGGGTCGTTATCCCGTGGTGATTTGGCCGGTCGGCTTGCAGCCACGTTAAACAAGTCGCTAAAGGACCGTCGGGCCGCAAGGCCGCATGGACCGGTTGCGACTTTTTCGCGGCCGGTTTTTTTGTGTTTGGATAGGACGATGACGAGCAAGACGCGCAACTGGAAGCCTCAGACCGCACTCGTGCATGGCGGAACCCTGCGTTCCGGCTTCGGCGAGACTTCCGAGGCGATATACCTGACCCAAGGCTATGTCTATGAGACGGCCCAAGCCGCCGAAGCCCGCTTCAAGGGCGAGGAACCGGGCTTCATCTATTCGCGCTACGCCAATCCGACCGTCGACATGTTCGAGAAGCGCATGTGCGCGCTCGAAGGCGCCGAGGACGCGCGCGCCACCGCGTCCGGCATGGCGGCGGTGACGGCAGCCCTCCTGTGCAGCGTCAAGGCCGGCGATCATATCGTTGCGGCGCGCGCCCTGTTCGGCTCCTGCCGCTGGGTGGTCGAGACGCTGGCGCCGCGCTACGGCATCGAGGCGACGCTGGTCGACGGCACCGACATCGCCAATTGGGAAAAGGCGGTTCGGCCCAACACCAAGCTGTTTTTCCTGGAAAGCCCGACCAACCCGACGCTTGAGGTGGTGGACATCGCCGCCGTCGCTTCGCTTGCCAATTCGATCGGCGCGCGGCTGGTCGTGGACAATGTCTTCGCCACGCCGCTGCAGCAGAAGCCGTTGCAGCTCGGCGCGCATATCGTGGTCTATTCGGCGACCAAGCACATCGATGGCCAGGGCCGATGTCTCGGCGGCGTCATTCTGTCGGACAAGAAGTGGATCGACGAGAACCTGCACGATTATTTCCGCCATACCGGCCCCAGCCTGTCACCGTTCAATGCCTGGACGCTGCTGAAGGGCCTGGAAACGCTGCCGCTGCGCGTGCGCCAGCAGACGGAGAGCGCCGGCAAGATCGCCGATTTCCTGGCCGAGCAGCCGGAGATCGCCCGCGTGATCTATCCCGGGCGCGCCGACCATCCGCAGGCTGACGTCGTGAAGAAGCAGATGTCGGGCGGTTCCACCCTGATCTGCTTTGACGTCAAGGGCGGCAAGCAGGGTGCCTTCGCCTTGCAGAACGCGCTCGACATCGTCCTGATCTCGAACAATCTCGGTGACGCCAAAAGCCTGATCACCCATCCGGCGACGACGACGCACAAGAACCTCAGCGACGAAGCGCGCGCCGAGCTCGGCATCGGACCCGGCACGCTCAGGCTGTCGGTCGGGTTGGAAGATACCGACGATTTGCTGGACGACATCGCGCAGGCGTTGAAGGCCCGATGAGGACTGGTGGCAGACCGAGGATTACAGGCCTGCCGCTTTGCGCAACGCTTCGTTCATGCGCGTCTGCCAGCCATCACCACCGGCCCTGAAACGGTCGACAACATCGGCGTCGAGGCGCAACTGTACCGCACGTTTGGGTCGCGCAAGCGGCGGTCGGCCAACTTTGCGGCGCGAAGCGGCATCGGTCGGCTGCGCATCCGGATCGGCCTCGGCGGCGGCAGTGATCGCAGCATCTTCCTCGTCGGTCCTCGCGCCAAGCGCCTTTCTGGCGAGCCCCAAAGCATCAGCGCGCGACTGCTTTGGGGGAGTAGCCTCGCGGCGCACGATCGTCTTAGAGGTTTTCGACATAGTCCGTAATCTCCTGTCTCGTTGCCTTGCGTAGCGAAATTACGCGGATCGCATGGCTTCGCTCGACATAGACCATCACATAAACGCCAGCCTCGATCAGACCGATGGCAACAAGACGATCCTCGCCAAAATCCTCGCTGTCATCGAGCCGGATAACGGCATTGGCGAAATCGAAGGACGGAGCGATCGCGAAATCCACGCCATGCTTGGCCCTGTTTGTCTTTGCCTTGTTTCATCCCACTCGAACAGCATCGCCGTCGGGGCGCTCCATAGGTTATTGTATACACAAAAATAGAGCCAAGTTCAACAATTTTTGTATATACGATAACCTTCCTCGACATCAAGCTGAACCGCCGACATCAAGCGCGGGAGGGCGTCTCTTCGAGCTCGGCCGCCTTGGTGCCGATGGTCATGGCGTTGCCGCGCCAGTCGACGGCCCCGCCCAGCCAACCGCGCATCCAGATCGCCGGCAACATCAGGTCGCGTGCGATCATCGCGGTGACGATGCGCGGCGACAGATACCAGCCCTTTGCCGAGGCGAGCATGCATTCCGGCAGGTAGGCGAGCGCCAGCACGCAAAGCGCTGTCATGGGCAGGCTGACGCCGGCGCTGGCCGCGGCGATCAGCGCCAGCACGAGCGGAGCCGCCACGCCGGTCAGGATCTCGGGCGCGAAGAAGAGCGGAAAGGTGACGCGGCGCAGGCGCGCCCAGCGGGCCTGGCGCGACCAGATCTCGCCCGGCATGCGCTGCCCGAGCGGCTGCTCGAAGGGCGAAGCGACGAGATTGACGCGCAGGCCGAGCCTGTTGACCAGTTTGGTCGACGCGGCATCCTCCGCGATCTCGGCGGCGAGCGCACGGATGCCACCATTGGCGTCGAGCATCTGCTTGTTCCACAACATGCTCTTGCCCTGGGCAAAGCCGAGGCCAAGCGCCTCGCCGGCATATTGCCAGCGCGCCTGCAGCGTGTTGAGGAAAGCGCATTCGACTTCTGCCCAGAAGCCGTCGGGCCGCGAACCGATCGGCGTCGAGCAAACCAGGCCGGTGTCCCGCCGCCATGCCGCCATCAGGTGCTGGACGTAGTCTTTCGGCATCAGCACGTTGGAATCGGCGAGAATGACCCAGTCGTGGCGCGCTGCCTCCCAGCCCTTGACGCAGTTGTTCAGTTTCGGGTTGGCGCTGACGCGGTCGTCGCCGGTGAGCAGGCGGGCCGGCACGGCTGGAAAGCGGGCGATCGCGGCGCGGATCGGCTTGACCGCGGGGTCGTCGGCATGGGCGACACAAAAGATCAGTTCGTAGCGCGGCCAGTCGAGCGAGAAAGCGCGCTCAAGCGTCTCATGGGTAAACGGCTCGACGCCGCGCGCCGGGATGACGATCGACACAGGCAGCGGCTTGCCGGCCGGCGGCGCGATGGCGGCGCGCCGTTTCAGGCGCGAGCAGGCGAGCAGGATGCTGGCGAGATTTGAGGCGATGAGAGCGATCGAAAGCGAGCCGGTTATGAGAGCGAGTTCCATCGATATCCGGTCACTCCAGAAAAACCGGCCCGCTTGGCGGCCGTTTTCGACAGTTCGACAGAGCGCCCGAGTCGCCCGGCATTGCTGGTGCACACCATCACTGTCATGTGTCACTCAAATGACATTGTTTGTCGGCACCTGCCCTTCAGGGACAGCAACTCGGACGCGCACGGTTGATCGAACCGCAAAGAGCGCCGAATGTTCCACACCGGATTTGTTTTGGAGCCGCTCATGTACCGCGCCGTCACGCGCAACATCGAAGTGCAGGTCAGGCCGTTCTATCTCGAGGACCGCTCGGATCCTTCGGAAAACCGCTATGTCTGGGGCTACCAGATAACGATCGACAACCAGTCCGACGAATTCGTGCAGCTGTTGTCGCGCTATTGGCACATAACCGACGGCGCCGGCCGGGTCGAGGAAGTGCGAGGCGCCGGCGTGGTCGGCGATCAGCCCGAACTCAATCCCGGCGACAGCTATCAATACACGTCGGGCTGTCCGCTCTCGACCCCGTCGGGGATCATGGTCGGCCACTACACCATGCGCAACGAGCGGGGCGAGACATTCGACATCGCCATCCCCGCCTTCTCACTCGACCTGCCGGGGACAAGGCGGACGGTGAATTAGACCAGGCGAAATCGGCGACAGCGTCGCCCCGTCCTATACGGCGAGAAATGTCCGGCAGGACAATGAGGGGCAGCGCCGCCCCTCGTCCGCCCTTCGGGCACCTTCTCCCCGTAGAACGGAGAGAAGGTGGAACCCTACTGGGTCGTAAATTCCGCCGGGTCGAAGTCATATTGCGTCGAGCAGAACTCGCAGGCGACGTGGATCCCACCGTCCTCGGTGCTGTCCTTGATCTCCTGCGCGGAGAAGCCCTCGAGGATGCCGCGGATCTTGTCGCGGGAGCATGAGCACTGATCGGCGACGGGAACGCCGCCGAAGACGCGCACGCCATGCTCGTGGAACAGACGATAGAGCAGCCGCTCTGCGCCGATGGTCGGATCGATCAGTTCGGTCGGCTCGATGGTGCCGAGCAGCGCCAGCAATTCCTGCCAGGAATTGTCTGTGGGATCGTGGATCTCCTCGCGCGGATCGCCATCCCCGCCGGGCAGGTCAGGAACGCGCATGCGCTCGGAGGCCTGCGGCAGGAACTGCGCCAGGATGCCGCCTGCCCGCCACTGCTCGCGCGCGCCGCCGGGGCCGGGCGTCAAAAGCTTGGCGACGGAAAGCCGGAGATCGGTCGGGATCTGCTCCGACTGGCGGAAATAGGTGCGCGCGGCCTCTTCCAGGGTCTCGCCGTCGAGCTGGACGATGCCTTGGTAGCGCTGCGTGTGAGCACCTTGGTCGATGGTCAGCGCCAGCACACCATTGCCGAGCAGCGTTTGCTGCGAGGTCTCGCCGGCCGCAATCAGCGCCTCCAGCCGGTCGGCATCGAAGCGCGCATAGGCGCGCAGCGCCGAGGGCGTGGAAAAATCCGCGACCAGCATGTCGACAGGGCCGTCGGTGCGGGTCTGCAGGATGAACTTGCCCTCGAACTTGAGCGAGGTGCCTAGCAGCACCGTCAGCACACAGGCTTCCGCCAGCAACCGGGCGACCGGCTCGGGATAATCATGGCGGCCAAGGATCGCGTCGAGCATCGGTCCAAGCTGCACGGTGCGGCCGCGCACATCGAGCGGGCCGACCTCGAAGGGCACGACGTGATCATCGCCGGCGTAACCGAATTCGCCGAGTTTGGGGTGATGTTCAGCCACTTGATGGGTTTCCAGCATGACAAAGCTCCAGGGCGCGGCCATGCCGCCCTTTGGGGAGCATGCGTCTAAACGCGCTTGATTTGCGTGATGCCGCGCAGATAGGCATCGCGCCTCCGGAGATCAAGTTCCCCGGCACGTCAAGCGCCAAGACACTTCAAGTCCACTTCAGGCCCCAAGACACCAGGCAAGCACGGCCTTCTGGGCGTGGAGCCGGTTCTCGGCCTCGTCGAAGACCACCGAATGTGGACCGTCGATGACCTCGTCGGTCACTTCCTCGCCGCGATGCGCCGGTAGGCAGTGCATGAACAGCGCGTCGGGCTTTGCCTTGGCCATCAGCTTGGCGTTGACCTGGTAGGGCGAAAACACATTGTGGCCGCGGGCACGGTGCTCCTGGCCCATCGACACCCAGCAGTCGGTGACGACGCAGTCGGCCTGGTCGACGGCTTCCTCTGGCGAGCGGGTAAAGGAGAGCTTGCCGCCATGCGCCTTTGACCAGTCGACATGCTTCTGCGCCGGCTCGCTGCCTTCGGGCACCGCGACGTTGAGGTTGAAGCGGAACCGCGCCGAGGCTTCCAGCAGCGAATGCAGCACGTTGTTGCCGTCGCCGGTCCAGGCGATGGTCTTGCCGGCGACCGGACCGCGATGCTCCTCGAAGGTCATGATGTCGGCCATCAGCTGGCAAGGATGGGTATCGTCGGTGAGCCCGTTGATCACCGGGATGGTCGCATTCTCGGTCAGTTCCAGCAGCCGCTCATGCGAGGTGGTGCGGATCATGATGGCGTCGACATAGCGCGACAGAACCTTGGCTGTGTCGGCGATGGTCTCGGAGCGGCCGAGCTGCATCTCGGTGCCGGTCAGCATGATGGTCTCGCCGCCAAGCTGACGCATGCCGACATCGAAGGAGACACGCGTGCGCGTCGACGGCTTGTCGAAGATCATCGCCAGCACCTTGCCTTCGAGCGGTTTCGAGCGCTCGCCCGCCTTGAGGCGCGCCTTGCGCTCCATTGCGTCGGTCAGCATGGAGCGCAGGTCGCCTTCGGAAACGGCGGAGAGGTCGGTGAAATGACGAAGTGACATCAGGAGCTTTCGAATTTACTTCGCGGCTTCAGCGGCAATTGCCTCGGACAGGGCCTTGGCGCCGGCGCGAATGCGCTCCAGCGCTTCATGGATCTCGCTGTCCGTGACGGTGAGCGGCGGCAGCAGGCGAATGACGTTGTCGCCGGCCGGAACCGCGAGCAGATGCTGGTCGCGCAGCGCCATGTTCACCTTGCCGTTGGGCATGGCGCATTTGAGGCCCAGCATCAGCCCCGTGCCCCTGATGTCCTCGATGACCTCGGGGAATTCGTCGGCCACCCCTGCCAGCCCTTGCTTCAACAACAGCGCCTTGCGCTGCACATCCGCCAGGAAGCCCTCCTCCAGCACCACGTCGAGCACGGCATTGCCGACCGCCATGGCCAGCGGGTTGCCGCCGAACGTAGTGCCGTGGACGCCCGCGGTCATGCCGACAGCCGCCTCGTCGGTGGCAAGGCAGGCGCCCATCGGGAAGCCACCGCCAATGCCTTTGGCGATGGCCATGATGTCTGGAGCGACCCCCGACCATTCATGCGCGAACAGCTTGCCGGTGCGGCCGATGCCGCACTGGACCTCATCGTAGATCAACAGCAGGCCGTGCTGGTCGCAGAGCTGCCGCAGCCGCTTCAGCGATTGTGTCGGCACCGGGCGGATACCGCCCTCGCCCTGCACCGGTTCGATCAGGATCGCCGCGGTCTCCGGCGTGATCGCCTTTTCGGCGGCGTCGATATCGTCGAAGCCGACCTGGTCGAAACCCTCGACCTTCGGGCCGAAACCTTCGAGATATTTGTACTGGCCGCCGGCCGCGATGGTCGCCAGCGTGCGGCCATGGAAGGCGCCTTCGAAAGTGATGACGCGGAAGCGCTCGGGATGCCCCTTGACGAAATGGTAGCGCCGCGCCGTCTTTATCGCGCATTCCAGCGCCTCGGCGCCAGAATTGGTGAAGAACACCTTGTCTGCGAAGGTGGCGTCGGCCAGCCGCTCGCCGAGCCGGCTCTGCCCCGGGATCTCGTAGAGATTGGAGACGTGCCAGAGTTTGGCAGCCTGCTCGGTGAGCGCCGCGACCAGATGCGGATGGCCGTGGCCCAGCGAATTGACGGCTATGCCGCCGGCAAAGTCGAGATATCGCTCGCCCTTGTCGGTAACCAGCCAAGTGCCTTCCCCGTGATCGAAGGCCAGGGGTGCGCGAGCAAAGGTCTCGAAAAGCGCCGAACCGCTCATTATATGCGTCTCCGGAACCGGAAAATCAAAAAAGCCGCCAAAGCGGCGGCCTTTGCGGCTTATCGGGTTTTTCAGCCATGAAGTCAACGAAAACGTCGCGTAGTGGCGCGCGGCAAGCCTCCCGACGGGACGCCGGCTCATAAGTGAGCTGGCAAGTTGGGGAAAACCGAAAAAACCGATTCGTGTTGCACTTCGGACTCTTGTCACCGAGTCAGCGCATAAGGTAGTTGTAGTCGGGAAATAACTAGATTTCGTGCGGCGGACCTAATCACCAGATATATGTGGTGTCTGCCCCAGCAGTGGTGCTGGGCCGGGAATGGATTCCGATTGCCGTACGCTTAGCAGGAGCGCGGTCATGAATTGGACTGACGAGCGGGTCGAACTCTTGAGAAAACTGTGGTCGGAGGGTCTGAGCGCAAGCCAGATTGCTGCCCAGCTTGGAGGGGTCAGCCGCAATGCCGTCATCGGCAAGGTGCACCGGCTGAAATTGTCGGGCCGCGGGCGCGCCACGGCAGCGCCGGCACGCCAGAAGAAGACGGCGCAAGGGTCGGGCGCGCAGAAATCGGTGTCGCGCCCCGCGAGTGCGACCCGCCACGTCACGACATCGATCGGAGCAACGGCGCTGCAAGCGCAGTTCGATGCCGAGCCGGTGGCCCGCCACTATATCCGGCCGGTCGAGAATGTGGTGGTGCCGATCTCGCGGCATCTCCAGCTCACCGAACTCACCGAGCGCACCTGCAAATGGCCGAACGGCGATCCGCTGTCGGAGGACTTCAATTTCTGCGGCAACGAAGCCGCCGAAACCGGACCCTATTGTAAATACCATGCCCGCGTGGCGTTCCAGCCGGCAGCGGAGCGGCGGCGGAATAGATAAGGGACTAAGGCAGTAGGGCAGTAGGGCAGTATGTTTTGAATTTGCGCTCCCGAGCGTTTAGCCTACTGCCTACTGCCTACTGCCTACTGCCTACTGCCTACTGCCTACTGCCTACTGCCCTACTCTCACAGCCATCCATTCTTGCGAAACCGCCAGTAGAGGAAGCTGCAGATCAGCGCGATCGCCAGCAGCACCATCGGGTAGCCGTATTCCATCTTCAGTTCCGGCATGTCGCTGAAATTCATGCCGTATATGCCCGCGAAGGCTGTCGGCACGGCCAGGATTGCCGCCCATGAGGCGAGCTTTTTGGAGATCGCCGTTTCCTGGCTCTGGCCCACCAGCAGGCTCGCCTCGAAAGCAAAGGCCAGCACTTCGCGCAAGCTGTCGATCTTTTCCTGGACGGTGCGGATATGGTCGGTCACGTCGCGAAACAGCGGGTGCATGGCTGAATGGATCTGCGGCAGGTCGGCGCTGGTCAGCCGGCGGCAGACCTCCACCAGCGGCAGTGCGGCATTGCGCAGCCGCAACAGATCGCGACGCAGCATATAAAGGCGTTCGATATCGGGGCCGGTCATCGGCTTCAGCAGGACCCGGTCCTCGATCGCCTCGACCTCATCCTCGATCTGCTCGAGCACCGGCATGTAGTTGTCGACGATGAAATCGAGAATGGCATAGAGGACGAAATCCTCGCCCTTGGCCAGTGAATGCGGGCAGCTTTCCCAGTGCTGGCGCACCACAGCATAGGATGTCGAAGGGCCGTGCCTGACGCTGACGATGTAGCCGCTGCCCACGAACAGATGCGTCTCGCCGAAGGTGACGCGGCCCTCGATCAGCTGCGCGGTGCGGGCGACGATGAACAGCGCATCACCATATTGCTCGATCTTCGGCCGCTGGTGCGGATGCTCGGCATCCTCGATTGCGAGCTCATGCAGATGAAATTGCGCCTGCACGCGCAGCAGAAGCTCGCGGTCGGGTTCAAGCAGCCCGATCCACACGACGTGTCCCGCTTTCCTGGCCCATGTGCCGGCTTCCTCGATCGGGATGTCGGCGATGCGGCGCCCGGCTGTGTAGACGCTGGAGGCGATGACGGCCGATGTCGGCGGCGCGGGCTTGAAGTCCCGGACATATTCCATCGCAGCCTCCCGAAGCACTGCCTTTGCGGGGAACCAGCAGGCTTGCCTCAGGGATAGTCTAGCGCAATACGACCAAGCGTTCGAGAGAAAGTGCGTTCACTTGATCGGCTGCGTTGCGGAAAGGCCGATCTTGTCCGTCTTGTCGCCCTTCGGCCGGTCGGCAGGCATCTGGTCGCCGGTGACGATATAGTAGATCGTCTCGGCAATGTTGGTGGCATGGTCACCGATGCGTTCGATGTTCTTGGCGCAGAACAGCAGATGCGTGCAGGGCGTGATGTTGCGCGGATCTTCCATCATGTAGGTCAGCAATTCGCGAAACAGCGACGTGTACATGGCGTCGATCTGGTCGTCGCGGTCACGTACGAAGCCGATCCTTTCGACCGAGCGCGAGGCGTAGACGTCGAGCACTTCCTTGAGTTGGGTCAACGCCAGGTCGGCCAGGGCTTCGAGGCCGCGGAACAGGCTGGTCGGCTGGCGCCCGTCGGCAACCGCCACCACACGCTTGGCGACATTCTTGCCGAGATCGCCGACCCGCTCGAGATCGGCCGAGATGCGGATCGCGCCGACGATCTCGCGCAAGTCCGTCGCCATCGGCTGGCGCCGGGCGATGATGATGATTGCCCTGTCGTCGATTTCGCGCTGGCCTTCGTCGAGGACGGCGTCGTCGCGGATCACCTTCTGGGCAAGGCCGGGATCGGCATTGACCAAGGCGGAGATCGCCTGTTCGACCATGCGTTCGGCATGTCCGCCCATGGCGGCGATGCGCTTCGACAGATCTTTCAGCTCCTCGTCATAGGCGCTGACTATGTGCACGGACTGCATGACCGGATGCCTTCCCACGGATGATCTGATTTTGAGTCGTTTCCTCGAATCCCCGCTGATACGCTAACCGGATGACAGAAAAAAGAAATGGCACCTTGGAAACTAGGGCGGCTCAGGCCGCCGGCAAATGAACCGAGAAGGCGGCGCCCTTGCCGACTTCGGACTTGATCGAGAGCCTGGCGTTGTGGCGCGTCAGGATATGCTTGACGATCGACAGGCCAAGGCCTGTGCCCTTCTGGGTTCGACTGCTCTCGACGTCGACGCGATAGAAGCGCTCCGTGATGCGCGGAATGTGCTCCTCGGGAATGCCGGGGCCAAAATCCCTGATCGTCACGTCGATGCCCGCTTCGCCCTCGGCGTCGCCGCGCTCGATCGACACCACCACGCGGCCGCCCGACTGCCCATATTTGCAGGCGTTTTCCAGAAGGTTCTCGAAGACCTGGAACAGTTCGTCGCGGTCGCCCGGCACGTCGAGAGGGCCGTCGGCGAAATCCCGCTCGATGACGACGCCGTTTTCCCGCGCCAGCGGGGCCAGCGAATCGATGACGCTGTCGACGGTCTGGCGCAGGTCGACCTCGGTCCCCGGCCGCAGATAGGGCTTCATCTCCAGCCGCGACAGCGACAAAAGGTCATCGATCAGGCGTGCCATGCGGCCGGTCTGGTTCTGCATGATCTGCAGGAACTGCTCGCGCGCCGCCGGGTCATTGCGGGCCGGTCCGCGCAGCGTTTCGATGAAACCCGATATCGAGGCGAGCGGCGTGCGCAATTCGTGGCTGGCATTGGCGATGAAATCTGCGCGCATGCGGTCGATGCGGCGCGCTTCGCTCTGGTCCTTGAACACCATCACGTAGAGATCAGTGCCGTGACCGACGGAGGAGGCACTGACCCGGTAAGTCCGCTCGACCGGCAGCCTCTCGGTGTAATCGATGACATCCGACGCGACCTCGCCCGACAGCACGCCGTCCAGAAGAGCCTGCATTTCCGGCGCCCGGAATTTCAGCGACAACGATACGCCAGGCGCGATGCCGCCGAAGGCGGCGAAGGCGGCGGCGTTGGCATGAACGATGGCCGCGGCATGGTCGAAGATGATCAAGGGGTCGGCGACGGCCGCCGCCAGATATTCGCCGGACAGGCGTTGCAGGCCGATGGCCTCGATCGCCGCGCCGCTTTCGCCGGGCTGGCGCGTGGCTCCAGCCGGTATCATCGCCGCCACCAGCAGCAAAGCCAGCGCCGGCAGCAGCACATAGGCGGAAATGCCCGCAAAGGCATAAACCGCCATGACCGCGACAAGACCGGCGACCAGCAACCATCGGCTGTTCCACAGCCGCGCGGCAAGCGCCTGCGTCACGCCCTTCTCATCTGCGCCCTGGTCCGCCATTCGCGCCTGCGCCCCGCTCCCGGTCCGGCAATTTCGCTGGACCGGCCTGGCGCATGACGCCGAAAAATCAGAATCGATTTTCGGAAAGGATCATGCGCAAAATCCAAAAGTGCAGCGCCCTTTGCGTCTGAAGCGGCGCGCGGCACTGCAATGGCTCAATAGCACGAGTCCGTAAGCTGGAAAGGTTCGTCTCGATGAAAAAAGCCAAGGAAAACACCGCCGCGCCGACCCCGGGGCCGCTGAAGCTCAGGATCAACGGCAAGGAGCGGGAGTTCGACATCGAGAATCCAGCACTGCCGGACTGGATCGAGGAGCGCAAGCTGACCGCGGGCGGCTATCCCTACGACAAGAAGATGAAAAGCGACGAATATGACGAGACGCTCGAGGCATTGCAGATCGAGCTGGTCAAGGCGCAGGCGTGGCTGCAGTCGACAGGCAGGCGGATGATGGCGCTGTTCGAGGGCCGCGACGCGGCCGGCAAGGGCGGCACGATTTTCGTCCTGCGCCAGTACCTCAATCCGCGCACGGCACGCAACGTGGCGCTGACCAAGCCGACGCCGACCGAGCTGGGGCAATGGTACTACCAGCGTTATGCGGACCACTTCCCGACCGCGGGCGAATTCGTCACGTTCGACCGTTCCTGGTACAACCGCGCCGGCGTCGAACCGGTGATGGGCTTCTGCACGCCAGAACAGCACGAGAAGTTTCTCGACGAGACACCGCACTTCGAAAGGATGATCGTCAATGACGGCATCCACTTCTTCAAATTCTGGCTGAACATCGGCCGGGAAACGCAGCTCGAGCGATTTCACGATCGCCGCCACAGTCCGCTGAAGAGCTGGAAGTTTTCGCCGATCGACATTGCCGGCATTACCAAGTGGGACGATTACACCAGGGCGCGCGATACCATGTTCGAGCGCACCCACAAGGAATTCGCTCCGTGGATCATCGTGCGTGCCAACGACAAGCGCCGCGCGCGGCTGGCGGTGATGCGGCGCATCCTCCTGTCGCTGCCTTATGACGGCCGCGACCTCGACATCATCGGCAAGGAAGACAAGAAAATCATCGGCGAAGGGCCGTCATTCCTGGCAAAACAGGACTGACGGTGCCTGCGCCACGCGGCACTGGACCGCGTGGCGCAACGCCTTCGGCGCGACGCTCAGGCCGCCAACCGGGCAATCCGCTGCAGCCGCCGCAACGTGGTGTCGTCCTGCAGCGCCTGCTGGAACAACGAAATCTCCTGATCGATGCGTTCGCAAAGTTCCGCGGGGTTCCCCTTGAGCAGGCCGCGCGTCTGCAGCAGCGCGGCGACCGGCTTCCTGGCGAGCTGCCTTGCCCGGCCGAGGGTTGCCTCCTCGACGCTGCCTTCGGAGACGATCTCGGCGACCAGGCCGAGCGCCCTGGCGTCGTCGGCGCGCAGCGTGTCGCCGAGGCAGAAAAAGCGGAAGGCGCCGGCGTAGCCGAGCTTCTGCGGCGCCAGGATGCTGGTCGCGGCATCCGGCACTAGGCCGAAATCGACGAACGGCACCCGGAACGTGCTTTCGGCGGACGCGATCACCATGTCGCAATGGAACAGGATGGTGCAGCCAACGCCGACCGCATCGCCGTCGACACAGGCCAGTATGGGTTTGGGGAACGTCGCCAGCGTGCGGAACATGTCGGTGACGGCGGCGATCAGCTTCTGGTGCTTGGTAGCGTCGAGAAATTCGGAAAAATCGCCGCCGAGGCAGAAGCAGCCCGCCAGACCGCGCAGCACGACGACACGCACATCGTCATTGTCGGCGGCTTCGTGAAATGTCCTGGCCAGGCTTTCATAGGCCCTTCTGTCGAGCACCGGCCGGCCGTCGGTCGACGAGACCGTGACGATCAGCGTGTGGTTGCGCAGTTCGGGTTGCGGGTGCGCGTTCATGGCCGTTTCCGATCTCATGACGCCCGCCTTTGCCCGAACATATCGGGATATCCCCTGGCCAGAACGGGAGCGTGGTGATTGCGGCGCGAACGCACCACATCCAGCGTGTGCTCATTGAAGGTGAGCAGCGTCGCGACGACCTGCTGGTTGCCATAGGTGCGCTGATAGCCCAGCGGCGTGGCCAGGAAATGCAGCTGCAGCGCGCGCAGCACCCACATCGGCTCGAACTCGATGATCACCTTGTCGACGCCGCGCTTCAGCCCCCACTCGACGAAGCCGGCAATGAGCTCGGTACCGACGGTCGAAACGCCTCGGCGGCCGTCGCGAAAGCCGGGAGCGACCGCATAGCGGGTCAGTTCCCAGATGTTCGGACCCGACGGCGGCGTTCCCACGGAAAGATCGGCCAGCACCTCCGTTAGCAGATGCGGCCGCGTGGTCGGCAACATCCTCTGATAGCCCGCGACCTCGTTGCCTCTGATGACGATCTGATGCACCGCTTCGTCATGATCGAACTGGTCGATCTCGAATCCATCGGGGCGCCGCAGGTCCTCCCACCCCATTTCCTCGACAAAAATCCTGTAGCGCAGCCGATGCACGGCCTCCCACAGATCGGGATGTTCCATCAGTTCTTTTGTTGTAAGGGAAAAAATCATTTTGCCGTCTCCTGTTCAAGAGGAAGATACGGCCGTGCCCTCGCAAGAAAATTACGCGATCACGTAGGCAGGAATTTCTAGGCCGACCCGGCCGACCTAACTAATATAGCCGCGCCTTATCGCTTCAGCGACTGCCTGTACGCGGTTGACGGCGCCGAGTTTGCTTTTGGCGTTAAGGAGGTGTTTCTCCGACGTGTGTTCGGAGATGCCGAGGATTTGCGAAATCTCCCATTCGGACTTGCCGACGGCGGCCCATTGCAGGCATTCGCGTTCGCGCGGCGTCAGCTCGACATTATCGATGGTCTTGCTGGCCTTCGTGTGAAGCTGCATGGCCCGGCCCACCGCATAGGTCGACACCAGCGACACCAGACCGAACTCGGCGGCGGACAGTTCCACGGCCTCGCCACCCAGTGACACCATGACGATCTGGCCGTCGAGCGTGATGAGCGGGAAGGCCAGCCCGTCGCGCAGCTTGAACACGACGGCGTCGCCCATCACTTCGCCGCTGCTTCTGTCGATGCTAACGCCCTGGGCCGCTTCCCGCCACTGGAACGGCGCCTGCAACTGTTTCATGTGACTGACGATCGGGTCGTGATCGACATAGTTGCGCGCCACGTACCGCTCCAGCCATTCGACAGGCCAGTCGCAAAGCAGCACATGCTGCTTCTGCTGGCCGGTCGGCGTGCCCGGTTGCGGCACGGTGCCCGCCATCAGAGCGGTCAGGCCAAAATCCGACGTTATGCCCAACAGCCTCTCGCAAACCGCAGCCGCCGTTCCGGCATGCTGCAGGTGATCTATGTATTCCAGCGTGCGATCGAACTGACCCATCGCAACATCAAACCCCATGTTGCCTCGTTGAAATCGATGATCCGTGCCTTGTTGGCACTTCGCCACCGACCAGGGATTGCAAAGCGTTGCCTTGTGGTTGTGGTTCTCGACCCTGGTCCCCACCCGGGCAGCCACCGCTGTTTGCAAACCTGCTAAAGCATATCCTGAAATCGACGCGTTGAAATCAAAAAGCATTGTGCCTGTACTATTTTCGTACCAGAACCGATGCGAACACAGGTGCGGTGGAAGTTTATCATGGCGTTCCAGCGGAGGTCTCTCGTCCTTGCATCGATGCTGATCGCGTCGCTGGCGTCGGGTGAGGGCGCGCGCGCGGCCGAGCCGCAGGTACCGGTGCTGTGGGATGCCAAGGAGCGGCTGCCGAAACCGGATCTCTCCGCGCTGCCGCGGCTGCGGTTCCTGACCACAACCGATTTCCCGCCCTTCAACTTCCTGGACGGCGCGGGAAAGCTGTCCGGTTTCCACATCGACCTGGCGCGCGCCATCTGCGCCGAGCTCGGCATCGTCGACAAATGTCAGATCCAGGCATTGCCGTGGGCCGAGCTCGAAGAAGCGCTTGAGAAAGGCGAAGGCGAAGCGATCATCGCCGGCATCGCCGCGACGCCGCAGTCACGCCAGACATACGCCTTCTCGCGCCCCTACCTGCAATTTCCGGCGCGCTTCATCATGCCGAAGGGCGAGGCGCTGACCGAGCCGCTGTTCGCCAAGCTGCGCGGCAAGCGTGTCGGCGTGATATCAGGCTCGGCGCATGAGCGCATGCTGCGCGATTATTTCAACACCGTTCAGGTCGTCACCTTCGACAGGCCGGAAGACCTCTACGCCAACCTCAAGGCCGGCAAGATCGATGCCGCCTTCGGCGATGGCATGCGTTTCGCCTTCTGGCTGGGCGGTTCGGATGCGGCCGGCTGCTGCCGCTTTGCCGGCGGACCTTATCTGGCGCCGGAATATCTGGGTTCGGGCATGGCCATCGCCGCCCGATCCGATGACCCGGCGCTGGCCGCCGCTCTCGACTACGCGCTGCAGGAGATTTCGCTGAAAGGCACGTTCGCCGAGTTCTACCTGCGCTATTTCCCGGTCAGCTTTTTCTGATCCGGTCCCGGTCAGTTTCTTCTGATCCGGTCCCAGTCAGCTTTTTCTGATCCGGTGCCGGTCAGTTTCTTCCGGTCGGGTTGAGTGTCGCCGCTCAGGTCAGCGTGCGCAGGCGCGCCTTGGCCGCACGCGCGATCGCCGCGACGGTCAGCGTGTCGAGATCGAGCTTGAGGCGAATGAGTTGGAGCACCCGCACCTCCTCCATCCGCATTTCGAGATCGACGGCCGCGACCTCGAAGGCGGCCGCATAGGCGGTGTCGCGCAGGCGCTCCGGCAGGGCCTCGGCCACGCTTGCCAGGACACCCTCCAGCCCGCCCTTTTCATGCAGCTTCTTCTGGCAGGCCTGGGCGACGCCAACCAGGCGGTCGTGGTCGAAATCCTCGAACACCGGCCATGAGCGGACGACCTCGCCGATCCGCGCCAGCTCGACATCCGTCATGTCGCGGTCGGAGGCGGAGGTGATGACCATCAGGTAGATCAGCGCTTCATGCGGGGTCGGCATTCAACAACTCCTCGATACGGGCTGCGAAGGTAGGAACGCGTTCCCTGCGCTGCAAGGAAAAAGCGCCGCGCTCGTTGACGCTCCGGTCAGGCGCGCATAGAGACCGGTTGAAAAATCCTCACTTGCGGCTTTGCCGGCGTCTAATTTGGAAAACAGTGACATGGCGGGATCAAACATCATCGATCTCAATCCCGAAGTGCTGACGGCGGCGGCCGAAAGCAAGGCGTGGCCGTTCGAGGAAGCCCGCAAGATCATTGAGCGCTACAAGGGCCGCGAACTCCCGCAAACGGTGCTGTTCGAAACCGGATATGGCCCGTCCGGCCTGCCGCATATCGGCACGTTCGGCGAGGTGGCGCGCACGTCGATGGTGCGGCATGCCTTCCGCGTCATCACGCAGGACAAGGTCGCTACCAAGCTGCTGTGCTTTTCCGACGACATGGACGGCATGCGCAAGATACCCGACAGCGTGCCGGATCGCGCGGCGCTGGAGCCGCACCTGCACAAGCCGCTGTCTTCGGTGCCCAACCCTTTCGGCGGCGATTATGCGAGTTTCGCCGACCACAACAACGCGATGCTCTGCCGCTTCCTCGACACGTTCGGCTTCGACTACGAGTTCGCCAGCGCGACGCAGTACTACAAGACCGGCCGCTTCGACGCGATGCTGTTGCGCGCGGCCGAACGCTACGACCAGATCATGGCGGTGATGCTGCCGACGCTGGGAGAGGAGCGGCAGGCGACCTACAGCCCGTTCCTGCCGATCTCGCCGAAGAGCGGCCGCGTGCTCTACGTTCCCATGAAGCATGTCGATGCCAGGGCGGGCACCATCACCTTCGACGATGACGGTACCGAGACCACGCTGCCGGTTACCGGCGGCAAGGTGAAGCTGCAGTGGAAGCCCGATTTCGGCATGCGCTGGGCGGCCCTTGGCGTCGATTTCGAGATGTTCGGCAAGGACCATCAGACCAATGCGGTGGTCTATGACCGCATCTGCAACATCCTCGGCGGGCACGCGCCGGAACATTTCGTCTACGAGCTGTTCCTGGACGAGAACGGCCAGAAGATCTCCAAATCCAAGGGCAATGGGCTGACCATCGACGAATGGCTGACCTACGCGCCGACGGAGAGCCTGGGACTCTATATGTACCAGCGGCCGCGACAGGCCAAGAAGCTCTATTTCGACGTCATCCCCCGGGCCGTGGACGAATATTACACCTTCCTTGCAGCCTATCGGAGGCAGGACTGGAAGGAACGGCTGGGCAACCCGGTCTGGCACATGCACGACGGCAATCCGCCCGCCATCGATATGCCCGTGCCGTTCTCGCTGCTGCTCAACCTGGTCAGCGCCTCCAATGCGCAGAACAAGGACGTGCTGTGGGGCTTCATCTCGCGCCATGTGCGGGGCGTGACGCCGGCGACCCACCCTGAGCTCGACAGGCTGACGGGTTATGCGATCCGCTATTTCGACGATTTCGTGAAGCCGACGAAGACCTTCCGCGCGCCCGACGACGTCGAGCGGGAGGCGCTGGAAGCGTTGGATCAGGCGCTTGGCGCCCTGCCGGCGGGCTCGGACGGCGAGGCGATCCAGAATGCCGCGCTCAACGTCGCCCGCAAGGTGGAACGCTATCAGGATCATTCCAAGAAGAGCCCCGAAGGTGGTCCGGGCGTTTCGGGCGCCTTCTTCCAGATGATCTACCAGGTGCTGATCGGGCAGGAGCGCGGACCGCGCTTCGGCTCGTTCGCGGCACTCTACGGCATCGCCGAGACGCGCGGGCTCATTCAGAAGGCGTTGGCTGGTCAGCTGGCTTGAGAATGCCGCCGACCTCTTCCAAGATCGAGCCCGGCGCTTGCGGCGCCGGGGCGCGGGCGGCCGGCATCGAAGGCACGCCTGAAAGGCTTGGCGCCGATCCGAAAATGCCTTTCCTTTCGCTGCGCGCTTTTTCCCCGACTTCGACGTAAGGGCCGCCTTTGGCGGCGCGCGCCCAGCCGTTCTCGACCAGCCATCGGCCGACATCCTGCTTGCCGATCCGGCAGTCGGCGGCGATCAGGTCGCGGCCGCCTTCCGGCGGCACGGCGCAGACCACCGCCCGGCCGCGCAGGAAGGCGCGGAACGCCGTGCGCGCGCGGACGCCGCAGGGCCAGGATTTACCGTCCGAGGTGCAGGTCTCGTCCTGCCCGACAATGTCGACGCCGGAAACCGCGACAGAATAGCCCTTCGCCTCGATCAGTCCGGCGGCGGGCGCGACCGGCTGGAACAGCTTCGTCCCTTTCCAGTCGTCCGGCATTTTCGGCTTGGGCGGCATGGCCAGCGCCAGCTTGCTCAACGGCGCGCGCGGCTCCACCCGCTCCAGCTCCTTGCTGGGAAGCTCCGGCGGCGCCACGACTTGGGGATCGATCGCACGCGAGTGCGGGCTAGCGGCGGGGGGCGGCGGAGCGGCAATGGCCGATGTGGCCCGCTCCTCCGGCACACCGTCGGTGCCTGGCTGAGAGACCGTATCGGCGCTCGGATCGATCTGTTCCACCCCGACGGCAGCTTCGCCGCTCTTCAGCGCGCGGCCGCCGGCGACTACCAGCGCGGCCATTCCAGGGACCATCAGAACCGCAAGGACAAGATGAGGAAGCCGCACCAGCCCGCACCCTATTGGCTTGCCCAGACGATCCGCGCCACCCATTCAACCTCGCGCATGGGAATGTCGCGGTCCGGATGATCGGGATTGAGCGAAACCAGTGCGATCGACCTGGCGGTCTGGCGATCGAGCACCTTGGCCATCACCTCGCCGCCCGTCGTCTTGACGACGACGCGATCGCCCTTGCGGATGAGGGCTGCCGGCTCGACGATGAGCACGTCGCCATTGCGGTAGAGCGGCAGCATTGAATCGCCTTGCACCTGAAGCGCATAGGAACTCTCGGTCGATTGCGCCGGCAGTTCCACCAGATCCCAGCCTTGACCGGCCGGGAAGCCGGCATCGTCGAAAAACCCGCCGGCGCCGGCCTGGGCAAAGCCGAGCAACGGAACGGCACGCCCGCGGGCGGGCATCGCGCCGTGGCCGGCCCGACCTTCTATCAGCCCGGTGAATTCGTCGAGCGAAGCGCCCGTCGCCTCGATGATCTTGGCCAGCGATTCGGTCGAGGGCCAGCGCGGCCTGCCGTCCGACGACAGTCGCTTCGACTTGTTGAAGGCAGTCGAATCAAGGCCGGCCCGCTTCGCCAGGCCGGAAGCCGAGAGCGAATACCGCTCGGCCAGAGCGTCGATGGCGGCCCAAACACGGTCATGCGAGAGCAATTCCGCTCTCCTTGCAAAAAGGAAAAAATGCCTTTCCTTTCTAGTCTTCGAATGAACGTTTGTCCACCGGTTGTGCCATGGCACTACATCTTCCTGCTGGCCGCGCCAATTCCGGTTTCCGGATCAACCGATCCGCTTGGCCTGCCCGCGCAGGTTCCGGTGCGAGGCCATGAACGCCCGCTCGGCTTCGCTGGGCGGACGCGGCTGGGCGGAGCGGCCAAGCGCGGCGACGACCTCGTCAATATCGAGAAAGCGCCGGGCGGCGCGGTCGTAGACGCCGGCTGTCGTCATGATCAATGCGGCGGTCTCGCCATTGTCGAGGACGAAACGGTGCTTGCCGATGACCTGGCTGCCTTCCCAGGTCTCGATCGAAGACACCACTTCGAAACGCCGCCACAGTTTGATCTCACGCACATAGGCCGATTGCAGCCCGCCGATCATCGGCGCCCAGCCATTCGTTCTCGCCAGAGTGATGAGGCCGGCGCGGATGAAGATATCGATGCGGCCAAGGTCCGCCAGCATCATATAGCGGGCATTGTTGAGATGGCGGTTGAAATCGATGTCCGTCGGCAGGCAGCGAAAGGCCAACCGGCTTTCATCACCCATCTGGTAGGAGCCACGGCTGCCCGCCGTGGCCATCATACGCGCAAGGCGCCCCCAGACATACATTACGGCGCGGCGCGTCTTTTCGGACGCGCAAGGGACGCCGCGGCACCTTTGATTCCGGCCACGCTCAGGCCGCCTGCTTCACGTCGCCCTTCGCGTAGGGGTCGAAGCGCTGGTAGAAAGTCTCGCCCTTTTCGGCCATGTCGAGCAGCAGCCTGGGCACCTTGAACTCGGCGCCGTATTTCTTCTGCAAGCTCTTTGCGATCTTGACGAACTGCCCGGCGCCGATGCCGTCGATGTAGGACAGCGCGCCGCCCGTATAGGGCGCGAAGCCGAAGGCCAGGATCGAGCCGACATCGGCCTCGCGCGGATCGGTGACGATGCCCTCCTCCATCACCCGAGCCGCTTCCAACGCGATGGTGACCAGCAGGCGCTGCTGCAATTCCGCATAGTCGACCTTCTCCGGCTTGAGCTGCGGATAGAGCTCCTTAAGGCCCGGCCACAGCTTCTTCTTGGCCGGCTTGGCCGGATAGTCGTAGAAGCCCTTGCCGTTCTTGCGGCCGAAGCGGCCGTGGTCGTCGGCCATGGTGTTGATCAGCGCCATCTGCTTCGGGTCGACCGCCTTGTCGCCGAGATCCCTGATGGTCTGCTTCATGATCTTCTGGGCGAGGTCGATGGCCGTCTCGTCGGTCAGCGCCAGCGGGCCGACCGGCATGCCGGCGGCCTTGGCGGCGTTCTCGATCATCGGTGCCGGAACGCCCTCGATCAACATCTTGTAGGCTTCCGACATATAGCGCAGCACGCAGCGGTTGACGTAGAAACCGCGCGTATCGTTGACGACGATCGGCGTTTTCTTGATGGCGCGCACGAAGTCGATCGCGGTGGCCAGCGCCTTGTCACCGGTCTTCTTGCCAAGGATGATTTCGACCAGCATCATCCTGTCGACCGGCGAGAAGAAATGGATGCCGATGAAATTCTTCGGCCGCGCCGAATTCTTGGCCAGGGCGGTGATCGGAATGGTCGAGGTGTTCGACGCGAAGATCGCCGACGACTTCAGCACCGCTTCCGCCTGTTCGGTGGCGCTTTTCTTCACCGCGGAATCCTCGAACACCGCCTCGACCACGAGATCGCAGCCGGCAAGGTCGGCATAGTCCGATGTCGGCGTGATCAGCGACAGGAGCCTGTCCTTGTCCTCGGGCTTGGCACGCCCCTTCTTCACCTGATCCGAGATCAGACCATCCGAATGGGCCTTGCCCTTCTCGGCGGACTCCATGTCGCGGTCGAGCAGCACCACCGGGATGCCGGCTTTGGCCGTGACATAGGCAATACCGGCGCCCATGAAGCCCGCGCCGAGAATACCGATCTTCTTGAACCTGGTTTCCGGCACGCCAGCCGGGCGGCGCGCGCCCTTGTTCAATTCCTGCAGCGACACGAACAGCGAGCGGATCATCGCCGGTGCTTCCTTGGTCTGCATGATCTCCGTGAAATAGCGCTGTTCGATCCTGAGCGCGGTGTCGAACGGCACCAACAGGCCCTCATAGACGCATTTCAGGATCGCCGCGGCGGCCGGATAATTGCCATAGGTCTCGCGGCGCAGGATGGCGATGGCCGGGGGCCACAGATTGGCGCCCGCCGCCGAATAGACCGGACCGCCGGGCAACTTGAATCCGTTCTCGTCCCACGGCGCTACCGGCTTGAGGCCGTTCCTGATCATGGTCTTCGCAGTCTCGACCAGCTTGGCCGGCTCGGCGATCTCGTGGATCAGGCCCATCGACTTCGCCTTCTGCGGCGACAGGTTCTGGCCGGAGGTCAGCATTTGCAGCGCCTGCTGCTGGTCGGTGAGACGCGGCACCCGCTGGGTGCCGCCGGCGCCCGGGAAAATACCGATCTTCACCTCGGGGAGCGCCATCTTCACCTTGTCGGAATCGGCGGCGACGCGGCCATGGCAGGCCAGCGACATTTCGAATGCACCGCCCATGCAGGTGCCGTTGATTGCCGAAACCCACGGCTTGCCCGACGTCTCCAGCTTCCGGAACAGGCCGGTCATGGTGCCGGCGTTTTCGAACAGCGCCCTGGTGGCCTTTTCGAGATCCTTGCCCTTTTCAACCGCGAAGGTCGTCAGCATCTTCTGGAGCATAGTGATGTCGGCGCCGCCTGAGAACGTATCCTTGCCGGAGGTGATGACCGCGCCCTTGATGGCGGCGTCGCCCGCCACCTTGTCGACAATGGCGTTCAGCTCGCGCATCACCTCCTCGGTGAAGACGTTCATCGAGCGGTCCGGCATGTTCCATGTGACCAGTGCAATGCCGTCGGCGTCGGTGTCGAGGGTGAAATTGGTGTAGCTCATCGTTTCTCTCCCCGTCAGACGCGTTCGATGATGGTTGCGGTGCCCATGCCGGCGCCGATGCACAGCGTCACCAGCGCGGTGTTCAAATCGCGGCGCTCGAGCTCGTCCAGCACGGTGCCGAAGATCATCGCGCCGGTGGCGCCCAGCGGATGGCCCATGGCGATGGCGCCGCCATTGACGTTAATCCTGTCGTGCTCGATATCGAAGGCCTGCATGTAGCGCAGCACCACGGAGGCGAAGGCCTCGTTGAGCTCGAACAGATCGATGTCCGACAGCTTCATCTTGGCGCGCTTCAACAGCTTCTCGGTGACGTCAACGGGGCCGGTCAACATCAGCACCGGCTCGGAGCCGATGTTGGCGAAGGCGCGGATGCGGGCGCGCGGTTTCAGGCCCATGGCCTTGCCGGCCCGCTTCGAGCCCAGCAGCACGGCCGCCGCGCCGTCGACGATGCCCGACGAATTGCCGGCATGGTGGACGTGATTGACCTCCTCCACTTCCGGATGCTTCTGCACCGCCACGGCGTCGAAGCCGCCCATTTCGCCGGGCATGACGAAGGAGGGATTGAGCGAGGCCAGCGACTGCATGTCGGTCGATGGGCGCATATGCTCGTCATGGTCGAGGATGGTGAGACCATTCTGGTCCTTAATCGGGATCACCGAATTCCTGAAGCGGCCATCGGCCCAGGATTTTGCCGCGCGCTTCTGGCTCTCGACGGCGTAGGCGTCGACATCGTCCCGGCTGAAGCCGTATTTTGTGGCGATCAGGTCGGCCGAAATACCTTGCGGCACGAACCAGCCGGGCAGGCCGACCGAAGGGTCCATGAACCAGGCGCCACCCGAGGCGCCCATGCCGACGCGCGACATCGATTCGACACCGCCGGCAATGACGATCTCATCGGCGCCCTGGGCTATCTTGGCGGCGCCGAAATTGATGGCGTCGAGGCCGGAGGCGCAGAAGCGCGAGATCTGCATGCCGGGCGCCGAGGTCGCGTAGCCGGCCTCGAAGGCCGCGGCGCGCGGAATGACCGACCCCGCCTCGCCGACCGGGTCGACACAACCGAAGATGATGTCGTCGACAGTTGCAGTGTCGAGCCCGTTGCGGTCGCGCAGCGCCTCCAGCGTCCTGGCGGCGAGCCGCACTGCCGGCACTTCGTGCAGCGAGCCATCCTTCTTGCCCCTGCCGCGCGGCGTGCGAACGGCGTCATAGACGTAAGCTTCGGCCATTTTCCTGCTCCTTGGGTTTGCCGACCGATGCTCAGAGCGAGCGGCCGATCAGCAATTTCATGATCTCGTTGGTGCCGCCATAGATGCGCTGGACGCGGGCGTCGCGGAACATGCGGGCGATCGGATATTCATTCATGTAGCCATAGCCGCCATGCAGTTGAAGGCATTCGTCGACGACTTTGCCCTGCAGGTCGGAAAGCCAGTACTTGGCCATCGACGCCGTCACCGGATCGAGACCGCCATCGATGTGGCGCGCCACGCAATCATTGTAGAAGACGCGGCCGATCGTGGCCTCGGTCTTCAGTTCGGCCAGCTTGAACTGGGTGTTCTGGAAATCGATGACCGCCTTGCCGAACGCCTTGCGCTCCTTGACGTATTCGATGGTCAGCGCCAGCGCGCGCTCGACCATGGCAATCGCGCCTGTGCCGATCTGCAAACGCTCCTGCGGCAATTGCTGCATGAGCTGGATGAAGCCTTGTCCCTCCTCGTGGCCGAGCAGGTTGGAGGTCGGCACACGCGCATCGTTGAAGAACAGCTCCGATGTGTCATTGGCCTTCAAGCCGATCTTGTCGAGGTTGCGGCCGCGCTCGAAGCCGTCGACCTCGTCGGTCTCGACGACGATCAGCGAAGTCCCCTTGGCGCCCTTGTCCGGATCGGTCTTGGTGACGACGATGATGAAATTGGCGAGCTGGCCATTGGTGATGAAAGTCTTGGAGCCATTGATCTTGTATTGGTTGCCGTCCCTCTCGGCCCGCGTCTTGACGCCTTGCAGGTCGGAGCCGGCGCCGGGCTCCGTCATGGCGATGGCGCCGATCAGTTCGCCGGTGGCGAGCTTCGGCAGCCATTTCTTCTTTTGCTCCTCCGAGCCGTAGTGGAGGATGTAGGGGGCGACGATCGAATTGTGCAGACCGATGCCGAAGCCGTCGACGCCGACATGGCCGATGGCCTCGATGATGGCGCTCTCATGGGCGAAGGTGCCGCCCGATCCGCCATATTCCTCCGGCATTGAGGCGCAGAGCAGGCCGGCGGCACCGGCCTTCAGCCAGCTCTCGCGGTCGACCATTTCGTTCTTCTCGAACTCGTCGTAACGCGGCGCGATCTCTTCGGACATGAAGCGGTGCGCCATGTCGTAGAGCATGCCGACCTCGTCCGCCGCCCAGGCGGGCTTCGGCAGGCCAAGGATTTCGGCTGGGTTGGTCATGCGATGATCTTCCTCCCAAGGTCTGCCATCGAAATTGAGATCCGCGCACTGTCGCGGCGACCCCTGCCGGCCCTTTGGGCCGCCCTCCCTCAAGGGAGAGGGACCATTTCTAGAACGCTTCCGCCGGCAGTGCCATCAACGTATCGGCGCCACTGGAGATGCGGGCGAGACGCGTCGCGGTTTCCGGCATGATCCGCTCCATGAAGAAGCGCGCCGTCACCAGCTTGTTGTCGTAGAAGGACGACGCGCCGTTGGCGCCCGCCTTGCCTTGGGCGGCCCTGGCCATCCGCGCCCACATATAGCCGAGCGCCACGAGGCCGAAGAGATGCATGTAGTCGGTGGAGGCGGCGCCGGCATTGTCGGGCTTGGCCATGCCGTTCTGCAGCAGCCACATGGTCGCCGTCTGAAGATCGTTGAGGCTCTTCTTCAATGCCTTGGTGAAGGGGGCCATCTTCTCGTCGGCGCGGTTCTCTTCACAGAACTCGCCGACTTCCTTGAAGAACGCCTGCACCGCGCGGCCGCCGTTCAGACCCAGCTTGCGGCCGACGAGGTCGAGCGCCTGGATGCCGTTGGCGCCTTCATAGATCATGGCGATGCGGGCATCGCGCACGAACTGGCTCATGCCGTGCTCTTCGATGTAGCCATGGCCGCCGAACACCTGCTGCGCCATCACGGCGTGATCGAAGCCCTTGTCGGTGAGCACGCCCTTCACCACCGGCGTCATCAGCCCTGTGTAGTCGTCGGCCGCCTGGCGGTCCTTGTCGTCGGCGGAGCGATGGGCGATGTCCGACTTGATCGCCGTCCACAGCGCCAGCGCGCGGCCGGCCTCGTTGAAGGCTCTCATGGTCATCAGGCTGCGGCGGATGTCGGGATGGACGATGATAGGATCGGCCTTCTTGTCCGGCGCCTTCGGCCCCGACAGCGAGCGGCCCTGCAAGCGGTCCTTGGCGTAGGCGACGGCGTTCTGGTAGGCAATCTCGGACAGCGAAAGCCCCTGCAGGCCGACGCCGAGCCGCGCCTCGTTCATCATCGTGAACATCGCCTTGAGACCGCCATTGGCCTCGCCCAGCAGCGTGCCTTGCGCCTCGTCATAATTCATGACGCAGGTCGAATTGCCGTGGATGCCCATCTTTTCCTCGATCGAACCGCAGGAGACGGTGTTCCTCTCATCGGGATTGCCAGAAGCATCGAGCTTGAGCTTCGGCACGATGAACAGCGAGATGCCCTTCACCCCTTCGGGCGCCCCCTCGATGCGGGCCAGCACCAAATGGACGATGTTGTCCGCCATGTCGTGCTCGCCGGCCGAGATGAATATCTTCTGGCCCGAGATCTTGTAAGTGCCGTCGCCATTCGGCACGGCCTTGGTGCGCAGCAGGCCCAGATCGGTACCGCAATGCGGCTCGGTCAGGTTCATGGTGCCGGTCCAGGCGCCCTCGACCATCTTCGGCAGCCATTTGGCTTTCTGCTCGTCGGTGCCATGGGTGATGATCGCCGCGATCGCGCCCTGCGTCAGGCCCGGATACATCATCAGCGACATATTGGCCGACACCATATACTCGGCCACGGCGGTATGCACGGCATAGGGCAGGCCCTGGCCGCCGAACTCGACGGGCGCCGCCAGCCCCATCCAGCCGCCTTCGCGATACTGATCGAAGGCTTCCTTGAAGCCCTTCGGCGTCGTCACCGAGCCATCGTCATGGCGCACACAGCCTTCCATGTCGCCGACACGGTTGAGCGGATGCATTACATTTTCCGCGAGCTTGGCGCCCTCGGCGAGGATCGCCTCCAGCACGTCGGGCGTTGCATCGGAAAAGCCGGGGAGATTGGAATAGCGCTGGTAGCCCAGCACCTCGTTGAGCACGAACAGTGTATCCTGCACCGGCGCCCTGTAGATCGGCATGCTCTTCTCCACCCTGCGGACCTGATCCGAAACCCCCGAATTCATGTCAGGCGGCATGCGGACCCGTGTTCAGCGGGAGATAACAAAAATTGACGTTTGCGTAAACGTCAATTCAGCCGATGCGACAAAATTTCTCCTGCACCGCAGCAAACCGCACGCGATGCAGTACATGTGTTGGAACCCTCAATGACAAAAGCCGCGTGGCGCTCGCCACACGGCTTTTTTCGATCATGGATGTTGCGCCGCAAGGCGGCGGCCCAAATCAGCCGGCGACGCTCGCCTGCGGCGCCGAGCGCTCGACCAGCATCTGCCGGACGGCAGCCATGGAGGTGCTCAACTCGCTGATGGCGTCATCGATGAGCGTGCGCTGCTTCTGGAGGCGGGCAAGCTGCTTCTCCGACTTGTCCAATGCCAGCCGCAACTGCTTGGTGTTGGAGCCGGTGGGATCATAGAGATCCATCATCTGCTTGACGTCGCGCAACGAGAACCCGACCTTGCGGCCGAGCAGGATCAGTTTCAGCCGAACCCTATCGCGGCGCGTGTAGAGGCGGGTTGAACCGTCGCGCTGCGGGTTGAGCAGGCCCTTGTCTTCGTAGAAACGCAGCGTGCGCAGCGTCACGCCGTATTTCTTGGCCATTTCGCCGATGCGGACGAGGTCCTCGCCGGAGTCAACGGATATAGTGTTGGTATTGGCCGCGGTCTCGCCGGCCGAGATAAGCTTCATGGTCACTGGCTTTCCCCGTCTGTGGCGTCGCGGTCCCGGACCAAGCGATGCCTGACTGAAAGCGGGGGCGTGCTTCCAGCCGTGGTTTCGACAAACAAATCGCAAACAGCACGCTTGATGCGCCTTTTACGTTTACGTCAATTCTATACCGATAGCCCTCTCATGACGCAAGGGCGTTGTGCGGGCGGCGCTTTATGCCGCAGCGGCCGGTTCACCGCGAACTTCGTCGCAACTTCTTAAGCTTGGTTAACGCGTTGTTTACCACGTTGGGCGAATTGTGCGCATGTCGGCTACCCGTGTTTATCCTGTATCGAATTTTTCACGGTTTTTCGGAGCGCGGGTGAACCCCGGGAAGCTTGTCTTCCACCGTGGTGCGGCCGCCTTCGTTCCGGCGAGGATTTGGGGAGCTGGTCGCAAACCGGCCAATCTGAAAGACGGACGCACCGATGAACAGCAAGCGGTCCTACCTCGACACACTCAACGCCGGCAGGCAGCGCAGGCCTCAGACCACGCTCGAGCAGTTGAACCGCTCGCTGGAGACGCTGGAACAGCGGCTGGAGAGGACGCGCGAGGATACGATGGCACGTCCCGATCCCCGCCAATATGGCGCCGAACCGCGCTATCCCGCAGCACAGCCTTCGGCTCAGCCGCGCTGGTACCAGGATCCGCAGCCCGCGCCGCATCCGCAGGCTCCGATGCCGGCGCCGGCCGTCGGCCAGAACTACCAGAACCTTGCCCGCGATATCGACCGCATCCGCGGCCAGGAAGACAGCGTTGCCATGGTCGGCAAGATCGCCGGCGAGCTGCGCGGCATGCGCGAGGAATTGCGCCACCAGATGACTGCCGGGCTGCAGAGCGAATTCGAGGCGCTGCGCAAGGACATCGACCGCGCACTGCTGGCAAACGCCAAGTCAGGCGCTTCGGGCAAGGGCAGCGCCGAACTTGGCCTCGAATTCGAGCGGCTTTCCGGCGCCATCAAGACGCTGTCGGAAAAAAGCGACGACAGAAGCGTCAACATGCTGCGGCTCGAACTCGAACAGGTCAAAGCCGCGCTCGACACGCTGGCGCGCGAGGAGAGCGTTCAGAAGGTCGACCGCCGCTGGGACGATTTCGATCGTCGCTGGACAGCCTTCGAGGACCGCGTCGACGCCGACCAGCGCAACCGCTCACCGGACCCCGCCATTTCGGGCCTGACCGATCGGCTGGAGCAGATCAGCAACGCCGTCAACAACCTGCCGGAATCGCTATCCCTGCGCTCGCTGGAGGAAAAGGTCCGCACGCTGGCCAGCGCCGTGGATCATTTCGCCAGCCAGCAGGACAATCGCGGCGGCAGCACGCTGGCCATGATCGACGAGCGGCTGGACGAGATCTCCCGCGCCATCGTCGCCTCGACCGTCGCGGCACAGGCCAATACGCTCGACCATGAAGCCTTCGAGCGCATCGAGAAACGGATCGATTCGCTCGCCCGGCAGATCGAGGAAGTGGCGCAGGACCACCCCGGCAACGCCGTCGTCGACCGGCTGAACACGCTGTCGAGCCGGGTCGACGAACTCGCCGGCCGCGCCGCCCTGCCCGAGCAGGCGATGGAACGGCTGGCCAAGCAGATCGCGCTCATCGCCGACAAGATCGACCGGGCGCCGGTCATGCCCGACGCCGACTATATCTTCCACGGGCTTGAGCAACGCTTCGACGTGCTGTCGTCGATGATGGAACGGCGCCAGGGCGACGCCATCGAACAGGGCAACATGCTGTTCCGCGACCTTGAGCGCCGACTGGACGAGGTTGCCGACCGGCTCGACCGGCGCATGCCGCAAGTCGACGGCGCCGGCATCATGGAAGCCATCGATGCCCGCTTCACGGCGCTCGCCAAGCGCATGGAAACACGCATTCCCGACCCCGCCGGCGAAGCCGCGATCCGTGGCCTGGAAAGCCGGCTCGAAGACATTTCGAGCCGCCTGGACTCGTCCGCCGCGCAAGTCGCCGGCATCGATCCGGCGCTGATCCGCAGCCTGGAGGCGCAAGTCGCCAGCCTGTCCGCCCACCTGTCCAGGCCCAGCGCACCGCTGCCGGAGTTCGAGGACATCAGCCCACGCCTCAATGAAATCGAGAAGGCGCTGGCGGGAACGCGCGACTCCATCCTTGGCGCGGCGCGCGAGGCGGCCGAGAACGCGGTGCGCTCGCTGGCCGGCTCGGGCGCCGACACGTCGGCGGTTTCCGGCCTTGCCCAGGACCTGAAGACGCTCGAGACGCTGACACGCCGTTCCGACGAGCGTAACTCGAGAACGTTCGAGGCCATCCACGACACGCTGCTCAAGATCGTCGACAGGCTGGGTTCGCTGGAACCAGGCGAACCGTCCGAGGCGATGAGCGAGCTCCTGGACGCACGCCCGGATGAAGCGATCGGCAAGCGCCGTGGGCGAGCCGGCAAGATGGCCGTGGACGCTCCGTCGATGGATATCGACGAGCCCATGCCGCTGACAGGGGACATGGCCGATCTCGACGGCCGCGCCGCCGCGATCATGCGCAGCCAGCCCGCTTCGCCACGCGGGCCGGGTGCGCGCTCGCCCGCGGAGGCGGCGGCCGCCGCCGCCATGGCCGCGCTTGGTTCCGATCCGATCGCCGGGAAGGGCGAGCCGGCAAGCCGCCGCAAATCGATGTTGGGCGGCCTGGCGCGCGCCTTCAAGGGCAAGAAGGAAGCAGACGTTCCGCCGCTGGCGGGCTCGATGCCGGGTCCGGAAATCCCGAGCGTCGACCTCGACGAGCCGCTCGACCCGAAAATGGCCAATCGGCCACTGGAGCCCGGCTCCGGCGCGCCCGACCTCAACGCCATCATGAAGCGCGTGCGCGACGAGCGCGGGCAACCGGCGAAGCTCAGCGACAGCGATGCCGCAAAATCGGACTTCATCGCGGCTGCCCGCCGCGCGGCGCAGGCCGCCGCCGCCGAGGCCGACGCCTTGAAGCGCCAGTCGACGATGAAGGGACCGGTGAAGGCGCTCAGGATCGGCGACCTGCTCAAGGCGCGGCGCAAGCCGATTCTGATGGCGGCCGCTGCGATCATGCTGGCGCTTGCCGGCCTGCAGCTTGGCAAGGCGTTCCTCGCCGATCCCGCCCAGGTGGCAAGCAATGATGCGCCGGCCGTTGCCTCGCAACCGCTGGAAACCGCATTCGTCGACGCTGCGAGCCCGCCCAGGCCGAAAACCCAGTTGGCGGCAGCGAACAGCGAACCGGCCCGTGAGGTCAGGCAGGCCGAGCCCTCCGCTCCGGCGGTCAAGGACGACATGGTGGCGCAGACCGCGCTCGCCATGCCGTCGGACGGCGATGGGCCGACGAACGCTGGCCCGACGGCGGAGCGGGCTCCGACGGCGATGGCTCCCGTCATGCCTGCCGGCGCGGGTGCGGCAGGCTCCGACGCGATGGCTTCGGCAGAACCCATTTCCGCCGGTCCAGCGGCTCCTTCTTCTCCGGCACCTTCCGCTGCTGCCGGCGGAACGCAAACGACGGACAGCGGTATCCAACCGACAGTGGCTGCACCGGCCATGGCCAATGACAGCACCGGCGCCGTCGTGCCCGCCGGCGCTCCCGCGGCCCCGGCCAAATTCGACATTCCCGCCGATGCAGGCCCGGTCGCCCTGCGCGACGCCGCAGCCACCGGCGACGCCAAGGCGCTGTTCGAGATCGGCTCGCGCTATTCCGAGGCGCGCGGCGTCAAGGAAGACATGGCGGCCGCGGCCAAATGGTATGAAAAGTCCGCGGAACTCGGCTTCGCTCCGGCCGAGTATCGCATCGGCAATTTCTACGAGAAGGGCATCGGCGTCCCGCGCGACATCAAGAAGTCGAAGACCTGGTACCAGCTCGCCGCCGAGCAGGGCAACGCCAGCGCAATGCACAATCTGGCAGTGCTGTTCGCCATGGCCGCGGACGGCGTGACCGACAATGAATCGGCCGCGCACTGGTTCCAGGAGGCCGCCGATCTCGGCGTGAAGGACAGCCAGTTCAATCTCGGCATCCTCGCCGCCAAGGGCGTCGGCATGAAGCAGAACCTGGAGGAGTCCTACAAATGGTTCGCGCTCGTCGCCAAGACCGGCGACAAGGACGCTGCCGCCAAGCGCGACGAGATCGCCAACGCGCTGCGTCCCGAGCAACTCGAGCGCGCCCGCGCCGCCACCGAATTGTGGAAGGCCAAGCCGCTCGATCAGGCCGCCAATTCGGCCGACATTCCCGAATCCTGGCAAGATGGCACACCGCAGACCACGGCCAGCATCGATATGAAGAAGGCGGTCAAGAATATCCAACTTATCCTCAACAAGAACGGCTACGACGCCGGCGGCGCCGACGGCGTGATGGGCGCGAAGACCAAGAACGCGATCGTCGCGTTCCAGACCGACAACAAGCTGCCTGCGACCGGTGCGGTCGACGAAAAGCTGGTCAAGGCGTTGCTGGCGCGCAAATAGCGGCAGGAGCGTCGTATCCGCGACGCCCCTGCCACACATTTGCCTGTTAACTGCTTGAGATGTTTTTTGTTTCGGCGCGGCGGCGGGGTTTGACCCGGCCGCCGCTTCGGCGCAAGGAAAAATTGGCTTTTCGGTGCGATACTATCCGCAACGGCGGTATTCGCCGACTGGCAAACTGATCGAGACCGACGGGTGGGCATCTATCTCCCGATTGCGGAAATTTCCGTCAACGTCTTCGTGCTGCTGGCCATGGGCGCTGCGGTGGGCTTTCTGTCGGGCATGTTCGGCGTCGGCGGCGGTTTTCTCATCACGCCGCTCCTGATCTTCTACAACATCCCACCGGCAATCGCGGTGGCGACCGGCGCCAACCAGGTCATCGCCTCATCCTTCTCCGGCGCGCTGTCGCATATGAAGCGCGGCACGCTCGACTTCAAGCTCGGCGGGGTGCTGCTTGCCGGCGGCATCGTCGGCTCCACCGGCGGCATCTATGTCTTCGCTTTCCTGCGCAGGCTGGGACAGCTCGACCTGTTCATCTCGCTGCTCTATGTCGTGCTTCTGGGCACCGTCGGCGGGCTGATGCTGGTCGAAAGCATCAATGCGCTGCGCGCCACGCGCAGCGGCGCGGCACCGGTGCTGAAGAAATCCGGCCAGCACAACTGGATCCACCGCCTGCCGCTGAAGATGCGATTCAGGGCCTCGAAGCTGTTTGTCAGCGTCATCCCAGTGCTTGGGCTGGGCGCGGCCATCGGCTTCCTGTCGTCTATCATGGGTGTCGGCGGCGGCTTCATCATGGTGCCGGCTCTGATCTATCTCCTGAAAGTGCCGACCAACGTCGTCATCGGCACCTCGCTGTTCCAGATCATCTTTACCTCGGCCTACACCACTCTGGTCCACGCCACCACCAATCAGACGGTCGACGTGATGCTGGCCTTTCTTTTGATGGCCGGTGGTGTCGCCGGCGCGCAATATGGCGCCAAGGCCGGCCAGCGGCTGCGCGGCGAGCAGTTGAGAGCGCTGCTGGCGATGCTGGTGCTGGCGGTGGCGATAAGGCTTGCCATCGACCTCTTCGTCACGCCGCCCAATCTTTATTCGCTGTCCGGCGCGGGCTTCAACTGATGAATGGCCTGAAAGCGCTCGCAACCGCCGCTCTTCTGTCATTGATCGCCGCCGCACCCGCGAAGGCGCAGACGCCGCCGACCGAAAGCATCCAGATCGGCCTTTCCACCGACAAAGTCTCGATCACCGCCGGCTTTTCCGGGGCCGACCTGACCATTTTCGGCTCGCTGGAAAATCCTGATCCGCTGGTGGCGCGCCAAGGCCGCTACGACATCATCGTCGTGCTCGAAGGTCCACCCAAGCCGGTGGTGGTGCGCCGCAAGGACCGGGTGCTCGGCGTCTGGGTCAACCTGGAATCCGAGACCTTCGAAAACGTGCCGGTGTCCTATTCGGTGGCGACGACGCGGCCGTTGCAGGACATCACCGAGCCGAACAGCTACAGGCAATTGTCGCTCGGCGCCTCCAATCTCTACATGCAGCCGGCCGATGCCGGCGACAGCCCGGCCACGATCGAGGAATTCACCGCGGCGTTGCGCGAACGCAAGGCCGCGACCGGTCTCTACAGCGAGAATGTCGGCGGCGTGCAGTTCCTGTCACAGAACCTGTTCCGCGCCACGGTGCGGCTGGCGCCGAACGTTCCGGTCGGCACCCACAAGGCGCGCGCGTTCCTGTTCAAGAGCGGCCTGTTCATCAAGGAGAGCTCGGCCCAGCTCGAGATCCGCAAATCCGGTTTCGAACAGTCGATCTTCCGTGTCGCCCACGACTATTCCTTCCTCTACGGCGTCTTCGCCATATCGCTGGCCATGGTGACGGGCTGGCTCGGAAGGTTGATCTTCCGCAAGGACTAAAGCGGCTACAAAGGGGTTTTCCTTTCCCGGATCATGCTATAGACCGCCACCTCCCGGTCTACCGGGCAACACGCACAATTCAATTCGGCAGAGCGGTCCGATCACCCCGGACGACAGAGAGCGCACGCTTCACAGACGGCGCCGAACCGCTGCTTTAGCAGAGATGACAGGAGGCTGCGATGCGACCAGCATTCGCCGGCATCGATTTTGGCACTTCCAACTCCACCGTGGGCGTGGTCAGGAGCGGCCAGCCGCACCTCGTCGCGCTGGAAGGCGGCGAGGTCACGCTGCCAAGCGCCGTGTTCTTCAACTTCGAGGACAACCGTACCTGTTTCGGCCGCCACGCAATCGCCAATTACACCGACAGCGTCGAAGGTCGGCTGATGCGCTCGCTGAAGAGCGTGCTCGGCAGCGCGCTCGCGCAGGAAAAGACGCGCATCAAGGCGCGATCGATCGGCTTCATGGAGATCGTCGGCCTGTTCCTCGGCCATCTGCGAAAAAGACTGGAGGACGATGCCGGCGGCGCCGTCGAGAGCGTGGTACTCGGCCGGCCGGTGCAGTTCGTCGACGACGACGCCGAGGCCGATGCCAGGGCACAAAGCGAGCTCGAAGGAGCCGCCCGCGCCCAGGGCTTCAAGCATATCGCCTTCCAGTTCGAACCGATCGCGGCGGCCCTCGACTACGAGCAGAAGGTGACGCGCGAGGAACTGGCGCTGATCATCGACATGGGTGGCGGCACGTCGGACTTCTCGATCGTAAGGGTCTCGCCGCAGCGTGCCCGCTCGCTTGACCGCAAGGACGATATCCTGGCCAGCCGCGGCATCCATATCGGCGGCACCGACTTCGACCGATTGCTCAGCATCGCGCATGTGATGCCGGAACTCGGCTACCTCAGCCCGACCAAGGACGGCAAGCGCAACCTGCCGGCCAGCTACTTCATCGATCTTGCCACATGGCAACGCATCAACCTGGTCTACACGGCCAAGGCGATGACGCATCTGCGCCAGATCCGCTACGAGGCCGAGCGCGCCGATCTCGTCGACCGCTTCATCCATATCGTCGAGCACCGGTACGGGCACGCGCTGGCCGCTCTTGTCGAAAGGGCCAAGATCGAGCTGACCGACAAGGTCTCGGCCGATGTCGAGGTGAGGCTGCCGGAAGTCCAGTTCGCCGCCGAGATCACCCGAAAGGCGCTGGACGCCACGATCGCCAGGGACATCGAGCGCGTTGCCGCCACGGTCGGCCAGACCATCGGCGACGCCGGGGTCAAGTCGTCCGACATCACCGCCGTGTTCCTGACCGGAGGATCCACCGCGATCCCGCTGGCGAGACAAAAAATCCTGTCGCTGATGCCTCAGGCTTCGGTCATCGAGGGCGATATGTTCGGCTCGGTCGGACTTGGCCTTTCGCTGGACGCGCAGCGCAAGTTCGGCTGATATCCGGACAATTCACGAACGCGCGGACGCCTTCTCGTCGGCCCCCAAATGCGCCTTGAGCGCCATCTGGGCCAAGCTTGCCTGGCGGTCGCGATGTGTAATCATGGCGAAGTCGCGTTTCGGCAGTTCGAGCGGCACGGACCGCAGGCTGCCTTCGGCGACGGCGCGTCCGACGACGAGCTCCGAAATGATGGTGGCGCCGGCACCGGCCTCGACCGCCTGGCGAACCGCCTCGTTGCTCGGCAGCACCAGAAATATCTGCAGGTCGTCAAGCGAAATCCCTTCGCGGCGCGCCAGATCCTCCAGCACCTCCCGCGTGCCGGAACCGCCCTCGCGGATGATCCAGCGCAGCCCTTTTATGTCGGGGCGGCCCGGCGCGATTTCGGCGATCTCGGGATGAGAACCGGCAACCACCAGCATCAACCGGTCGATATCGACCTTGGCGCGGCGCAATATGTCGGACTCGGTGCGCCCCTCGACCAGGCCGAGATCGGCGGTTCCATCCAGCACGCTGGCTTCGACCTGCCTGGTGTTGCCTATGCTGACGCTCAGCCTGACCGCAGGATAGGCTTCGTGGAAGGACGCCAGCCGGCGCGGCAGCCAATAGCTGGCGATCGTCAGGCTGGCGGCGATGGAGAGGCTGCCGGCAACCGTCTGCGAGACATGTTCCAGCACATTGCGTGCGGCGGCGGCTCGTTCCAGTACGGCCTTGGCTTCTGGCAGGAACCGGTGACCGGTCTGGGCAAGCTCGATGTTGCGGCCGACGCGGTTGAACAGATGGACGCCATGCTGCTCCTCAATCGCGCGGATGGCGGCCGACGCGGCCGATTGGGAGATGCCCAGCAGCTCCGCCGCCTTGGTCATGTGGCCGCGCTCGGCGACGGCGACAAATATCCGCAACTGGTCAAGTGTCATAAGGCATTAAGAACCAATATCGATCGAATTTACAAGAACAACTGATTAGACGGGTTGATAGCTTTATTCTAAGTTTTCAATCGAAGTTAGAAAAAATTCGCTACCGATTGACAGAGAATGAAATGATCGGGCGGTTCGAGTCCCTGTTCGCGCACTGGACCCGCGGCCTGCGGCGGCGGCTGGCCGGCGATCACTATCATCCGGAAGAGCATTACATGCGCGGTCCCGGGCCGAAAACCAGGGCCAAAGCCGCGAACCGCAGAAGCGCTCGGGGATCATGACCCAAGGATCTCCGCGCGGCGCGAATTCCGCCCCGTCCCAACGCCCGCTCGCCGACACGAACGCACCCGACGAGAACGATGGCGTCGACACCTCGCCCGCCGTCTCCGACCGCATCGCCAAGACCACATGCTATATGTGCGCCTGCCGCTGCGGCATCGACGTGCACATCAAGGACGGCAAGGTCCGCTACATCAACGGCAACAAGGATCATCCGGTCAATCGCGGCGTGATCTGCGGTAAGGGCAGCTCCGGCATCATGCAGCATTACAGCCCTGCCCGGCTGAAAAAGCCGCTGCTGCGCACCGGCTCGCGCGGCTCGGGAGAATTCCGCGAGATCGAGTGGGAAGAAGCGCTGACGATCGCCGCGGAGCGGCTTTCGTCCATCCGCCGCAGCGACCCGAAGAAGCTCGCCTTCTTTACCGGCCGCGACCAATCGCAATCCCTGACCGGCTGGTGGGCAAGCCAGTTCGGCACGCCGAACTTCGCCGCGCATGGCGGTTTCTGTTCGGTGAACATGGCCGCAGGCGGGCTTTATACGATCGGCGGCTCGTTCTGGGAGTTCGGCGAACCCGACTGGGACAATACCCGGTATTTCATGCTTTTCGGCGTCGCCGAGGACCATGATTCCAACCCGATCAAGATCGGCCTCGGCAAGCTGAAGGCGCGCGGCGCCAAGGTGGTGTCGATCAACCCATGTCGCACTGGCTACAACGCCATCGCCGACGACTGGATCGGCATCCGGCCGGGCACCGACGGCCTGTTCGTGTTCGCCCTCATCCACGAGCTCTTGAAGGCAGGCCGCGTCGATCTCGACTATCTCCTGCGCTACACCAACGCCCATGTGCTCGTCATCCAGGATCCGGGTGCGGCCGATGACGGGCTGTTTGTCCGCGACAGCGCCGGCAACCCGCTCGCCTGGGACAGGGTGGCGAAGGTGCCTGTCCGCGCCACCGACGCCAGCGCCAAACCGGCATTGACCGGCAGCTTCACCGTCGACGGTCGTCGCTGCGTTCCGGTGTTCCAGCTGATCGCCGATCGATACCTCAATGAGAGCTATTCGCCCGATGCGGTCGCGGAGCGCTGCGGCATTGCCGCCGATACGATCCGCAGGATCGCCGCCGAGCTCGCTCATGTCGCCTTTGAGCAGACGATCGAACTGCCGGTGGCGTGGACCGACTGGGCCGGCCGCCGCCACGAGACGATTAGGGGACGGCCCGTGTCGATGCACGCGATGCGCGGCATCTCAGCCCATTCCAACGGTTTTCATTCTTGCCGCGCCATTCACCTGCTGCAAGTGCTGCTCGGAACGGTGGACGTCCCGGGCGGCTTCCGCTTCAAACCGCCTTATCCGCGTTGCGCGCCGCCAGGACCGAAGCCTGCCGGCAAGAACGTCCGGCCGATGACGCCACTGGACGGCATGCCGCTCGGCTTCGTCTGCGGGCCTGACGACCTTCTGGTCGATGAGGCAGGCGTGCCGATCCGCATAGACAAGGCCTATTCCTGGGAGGCGCCGCTCGCTGCGCACGGCTTGATGCACACCGTCATCCGCAACGCCTGGGCCGGCGATCCATACAAGATCGACACGCTGATGATGTACATGTCGAACATGGCCTGGAATTCCTCGATGAACACCGTCGAGACGATTCGTATGCTGACCGACCTCGACGAGGCGGGCAATTACAAGATCCCTTTCATCATCTATTCCGACGCCTATTATTCCGAGACCGTGCCGTTCGCTGACCTCGTGCTGCCCGACACAACCTATCTCGAACGGCACGACTGCATCAGCCTGCTCGACCGGCCGATCAGCCATGCCGACGGACCGGGCGATGCTATACGCCATCCCGTGGTCGAGCCGGACCGGGACGTGCGCCCGTTCCAATCGGTGCTGATCGAGCTCGGCGCGCGCCTCGGCCTGCCGGGTTTCGTCAGAGAAGACGGGGCGGCCAAATATGCCGACTATGCCGACTACATCGTCAATCACGAGCGCACGCCCGGTATCGGCCCGCTTGCCGGCTGGCGCGGCAAGGACGGCAATTCGACCGGCAAGGGCGAGCCAAACCCGGACCAGTTGCAGCGCTACATCGACAATGGCGGCTTCTGGCACCACGATTTCGCTGAGGACCAGCGCTACTACAAGATGGCCAACCGGTCCTATCTCGATTTCGCGGTGCAGATGGGCTTCATCCCGAAGGCCGAACCAGTCGTCTTCCAGCTCTATTCCGAACCCTTGCAGCGCTTTCGTCTTGCCGCGCGCGGCCATGGTCGGGCCGTGCCGCCCGAGAGCGAACGCCAGCGCATCGAGACCTACATGGACCCGCTACCCTTCTGGTACGTGCCGTTCGAGGAAGCGGCCGTCGACCAGCAGAAATATCCGTTGCATGCGCTGACGCAGCGGCCGATGCACATGTACCATTCCTGGGGTTCGCAGAATGCGTGGCTGAGGCAGATCACCAGCCAAAACCGGCTGTTCGTGCATGAGAGGACCGCCGCAGGTCTCGGCCTTGCCGACGACGACTGGGTGTGGATCGAAAGCATCAATGGCAAGGTCAAGGGACAGATCAAGCTGGTCGAGGGCGTGAACGAAAGCACGGTCTGGACCTGGAACGCCATCGGCAAAAGGCGCGGCAGCTGGGGGCTGAAGGACGATGCCGCCGAGAGCAATCGCGGCTTCCTGCTCAACCACATCATCGGCGACCAGACCACGGCAGACACCAACGGCAGGCGGTATTCGAATTCCGATCCGGTGACCGGCCAGGCGGCATGGTTCGATCTCAAGGTGCGCATCGTCAAATGCGCGGCGGAGGAAGCCGGTTTCACCGAGCCGCAATTCGAGCGTTTCCACCAGCCGCCGCAATTCCAGCCATCGCCGGACACACTTCGCTTTGGCGCCGAATTCCGCATGAACAGGGAAGCCGCCAAATGACCTGCGTCCCCGCCCACACGGGCAAAAAACTAGGCCTGGTCATAGACCTCGACACCTGCGTCGGTTGTCAGGCCTGCGTCACCGCCTGCAAGGAATGGAACACCGGCGGCCACATGGCGCCGCTGACCGACATCGACCCCTATGGCGGCCATGTCGACGGCGTCTGGTTCAATCGCGTGCACAGCTACGAGCACACCACCGGGATGGGCGGCCGCACGGTGAACTTCCCGCGCTCGTGCCTGCATTGCGAGACGCCGGCCTGCGTCACTGTGTGTCCGACCGGCGCCTCCTACAAACGAGCCTCGGACGGCATCGTGCTGGTCGATGAGGACAAGTGCATCGGCTGCAAGCTATGCAGTTGGGCCTGCCCCTATGGCGCGCGCGAATTCGACACCGATGTCGGCGTGATGAAGAAATGCACGCTCTGCGTCGACCGCATCTACAATGACAATCTGGCCGAGGAGGACCGCGTGCCGGCCTGCGTCGCGGCCTGTCCGACCAGCGCACGGCATTTCGGCGATCTCGGCGACCCCGCCTCGGCGGTGTCGCAACTGGTTGAGGAGCGTGGCGGCGTCGACCTGATGCCGGAACTCGGCTACCGCCCGACCAACAAATACCTGCCGCCGCGCGCGCATACCGAACGCGCCGCAAAGATTTCTGCGCCAACCCTGGAGCCGGTGAGGGCCGAGGGTGGGTTCCTCGGCTGGGTCGACCGCATGCTCTCGAACTAAACCCCATGCATCCAGCCTTCTCGGTCGTCTTCTTCACCACCGCCGCCGGCGCCGGCTACGGCCTGCTGGCGCTGCTCGGCGTGCTGGCGCCACTTGGCGTCATCGCACCCGATTTCTGGCTGGGCTTCATCGGCATGGGACTGGCGCTCGGGCTGATCACCGCCGGCCTGTTGTCCTCGACCGGACATCTCGGCCGCCCCGAACGCGCCTGGCGTGCGTTCTCGCAATGGCGCAGTTCCTGGCTGTCGCGCGAAGGCGTCGCCTCGGTCGCCACCTTCGTCCCGGCCGGACTGTTCGGCATTGGCTGGGTCATTCTTGGCCGCACCGATGGCTGGGTCGCCGCCGCCGGACTTCTGGCAACGATCGGCGCCGTCATCACCGTCTGCATGACCGGCATGATCTATGCCTCGCTGAAACCCATCGCTCAGTGGCACAGCCCTTACACCTTGCCCGGCTATCTCATTTTCTCGGCTATGAGCGGCAGTGTGCTTCTGGCCGCGCTATGCCAAGGCTTTGCCGTCGGTTCCAAAATGCTTCTGGCAGCCTGCGTACTGCTGACCCTGCTCGGTTGGGCCTGGAAGCTTGCGACCTGGCGGTACAACGACCAATTGGAAATCCCCACCAACGCCAACACCGCAACCGGGCTTGCCGGGGGGACGGTTAGATCGCTGGAATGGCCGCATACCGAGGAAAATTATTTGCTCAAGGAAATGGGTTTTCGCATCGCGCGCAAGCACAGCGCAAAGCTGCGGCGGATCACCCAGCTCCTGGGTTTCGCGCTGCCCGCCTTGCTGCTGATTACGGCCTTCGCCTTGCCGTCACCTTTCGCGGCGCTCGCATCGGTGTTCGCCGCGGTCGCACAGTTTGTCGGCATGCTGGTCGAACGTTGGCTGTTCTTCGCCGAAGCGAAGCACACGGTCACTCTCTACTACGGGAAATAGCGGCTTCAGCCGGGTCGCAGCATCGAGCCTGAAATCGCAAAGATGCGGTCCGTGCCGAGCATATACGCCATCAGCGATTCCAGGCGGAACAGGCCGGCATAGGCGCGGTCGAGCACGTTGAGTGAGCCGGTATAGGCGCCGAAGGCGGGCATGATCATGCGGCCGCCATCGCCGGCGAAGCAGCGCCGCCGCACCGAACGGCCCTGCTGGACGATGCGGGCGCAGGGATGGAGATGGCCCGATATCTCGCCCTCGACGCGCAGCTTCGACGGCTCGTGCCGGAACAGCAACGAGCCGATGGCGAGTTCGCGCACCGTATCGCCCGGCAGGTCGGCCGGCGCCTCCGGGTCATGGTTGCCGGCCACCCAGAACCAGTCGCGGCCCGCCATCAGCGCCTCCAGCCGTTCGCGGAAACTTCGATGCATGCGCTCGGCGCCGCCGCCATCATGGAAGGAATCGCCCAGGCTGATGACGATTGCCGGCTGGTAGTCTGAGATGACGGCCTGCAATCGCAGCAAGGTCGCGCCGGTGTCATAGGGCGGGAGCAGCATGCCGCGCCTTGCCAGCGATGAGCCTTTTTCCAGATGCAGATCGGAAACGGCCAGAAGCTTGAGCTCGGGAAAGTAGAGCACGCCGCGCGGATCGCAGACCGCACGTTCGCCGGCGATGCCGACCAGATCGGCGTCGGCGATCAACGATGCACGCGCCAGCGAAAAATTCATTCCTCAGCCATCTCCGGCCCCATGGCTTCCTCAACCAGCGTGGCCGCATCCATCAGCAGCGTTTCATCGGCTTCGCCGTGCACCGGCATCTTGCCGATCTCGAGCATGATCGGCACGGCGAGCGGCGATATCTGTTCGAGGTTCTTATGCATGATTCGACCTTGAATGCGCGAGAGCATGTCCGCAAGTCTGCTGACATCGAGCAGGCCCGCCGCCGCGTCCGCGCGCGTCGCCTGGAGCAATATGTGATCCGGCTCATGGCTGCGCAGGACGTCATAAATAAGGTCTGTCGAGACAGTCACCTGACGGCCACTCTTCTCCTTGCCGGGATGACGCTTTTCGATCAGCCCTGAAATCAGCGCGCAATTGCGAAAAGTGCGCTTGAGAAGCCAGCTGTCTGCCAGCCAGGCCTCGAGATCGTCGCCAAGCATGTCCTCATCGAAAAGCGCGCCGAGCGAGGGTTTTCCGGCTTTGAACATCGCCCCCATGTCGCCCAGCGACCAAATGGCCAAGGCATAGTCGGTGGCGACGAAGCCAAGCGGCCTGGCGCCCGTCCTGTCCAGACGGCGGGTAAGCAGCATGCCGAGCGTCTGGTGGGCCAGCCTGCCCTCGAAGGGGTAGGCGACCAGATAGTGGCGGTTGCCGCGCGGAAAGGTCTCGATCAGCAGGTCATCGCGTTTGGGCAGCACCGATTTGTCGACCTGGAAGCGCAGCCAGTCGGCCACCTGCTCGGGCAGTTTCTTCCACCGCTGCGGATCGTCCAGCATGGCGCGGACCTGTTCGGCGAGATAGGTCGAAAGCGGGAACTTGCCGCCGCCATAGTAAGGCACCTTCGCATCGCTGCCGGGCGCGTTCGAGACGAAGCACTCATTCTCGCGAATGCCTTCGAAGCGAAGAACTTTGCCGGCGAACATGAAGGTGTCGCCATGCGTCAGCGTCTCGAGGAAAGCCTCCTCGATCTTGCCTAAAACCCTGCCGCCGCGCGACACGGAACCCTTGCTGCCGGCCTGGACATAACGCACGTTGAGCGCCGGCACCTCGATGATAGTGCCGACGTTCAGCCTGTATTGCTGGGCCACGCGCGGATTGGATACCCGCCACAATCCCTCCTTGTTGAGGCGGATGCGGGCGTATCGCTCATAGCTCTTCAAGGCGTAGCCACCCGTGGCGACGAAATCGACGACGCGGTCGAATGTCGGCCGATCGAGGCCGGCATAGGGGGCCGCCGACCGCACCTCCTCGTAAAGATCATCCGCGCGGAACGGTGCGCCGCAGGCGCAGCCAAGGACATGTTGCGCCAGCACGTCGAGCCCGCCATCGACCAGTGGAGGCGTATCCTGCGCGCCGAGATAGTTGGCGTCCAGCGCTGCCCGGCATTCGAGCACCTCGAAGCGGTTGGCCGGGATGAGGATGGCTTTGGACGGTTCGTCCATGCGGTGGTTGGCGCGGCCGATGCGCTGTGCCAGCCGGCTCGCTCCTTTCGGTGCGCCGACATGCACGACGAGGTCGACGTCGCCCCAGTCGATGCCGAGGTCGAGCGTCGAGGTGGCGACGATGGCGCGCAGCGCATTGTCGCCCATCGCCTTCTCGACCCGCCGCCGCTGCGCGACATCGAGCGATCCGTGATGCAGCGCGATCGGCAAGGTATCTTCGTTGACGCGCCACAATTCCTGGAACAGCAACTCCGCCTGGCTGCGCGTATTGACGAACAGCAGGGTCGTCTTGTGGCGCTTGATCTCGCGGTAGATCTCGGGCGTCGCGTAGCGGGCCGAATGTCCGGCCCAGGGCACGCGCTCTTCCGAGTCAAGGATGGATATTTCGGGCTTTGCGCCGCCGGTAACGACGATCAGTTCGGCCATATCGCCGGGTGGATTCTGGCCGACCAGCCAGCGGCGCAATTCGTCCGGTTCGGCCACCGTGGCGGAAAGTCCGATGGTCTGAACCTCGGGCATGAACTGGCGCAGCCGCGCCAGACCAAGCGCTAGGAGATGACCGCGCTTCGAAATCACCAGCGAATGCAACTCGTCGAGCACGACATAGCGCAGGTCTTCGAAGAAACGCCTGGCATCGGGTGCCGCGATCAGCAGCGCAAGCTGCTCGGGCGTGGTGAGCAGGATGTCGGGCGGCACCAGCTTCTGCCGCTGGCGCTTGTACGCCGGCGTGTCGCCGGTGCGGGTCTCGATGGTGAGGGAGAGCCCGATCTCCTCCACCGGTTTGCCGAGGTTGCGCTCGATGTCGACAGCCAGCGCCTTCAGCGGCGAGATGTAGAGCGTGTGGATGCCGCGGCGGGCCTGTCCCGGTTTTCGCCTGGCCCTGACGGCCAGTTCGGTCAGCGAAGGCAGGAACCCGGCCAGCGTCTTGCCGGCGCCGGTTGGTGCAATCAGCAGCACCGACTGCCCTGCTTGAGCCCTCGCCAGCAATTCGATCTGGTGGGCGCGCGGCGACCAGCCTTTCTCGCCAAACCATCTCAGGAATGGCTCGGGCAGGACAACGGCGGCATTCTGGTCGGCAAGGCGCGGCTTCTCTGTCACGCGTCAGAGGTAGCGCGACGGCGTGCGAACGCCAAGAACAATCGGAACAAAAGGTGATCGAGCAGTTTTTCTCTCCCTGGGAGAAGGGAGGATTGGCGCTAGGGCCGCCGGAACCCCGTCGGCCCGCCGTAGAGATAGCCGATGCGGGCGACGGCTTCCTTCAGGCCTTCGCGCGACACCAACATGGTGTGGCCGTTGGCGTGGATCATGGTCTCGGCATCGGTCATGATGGCGACATGGCCTTTCCAGAAAACGAGATCGCCGCGGCGCAGGCCGGAATAATCGGGGCCTGGATCCAGCGGCTCGCCGATGCTCTGCGCCTGCATGTCGGAATCGCGCAGGACATCGGCGCCGGCCATGCGCATCGCCAGTTGCACGAGGCCGGAGCAATCGATGCCGAAGCCGGAGACACCACCCCAGAGATAGGGCGTGCCGAGAAACATCTCGGCCACCGAAACATAGTCGGCGGCCACATTACTGAGCGGCCGCAGGTGACCCGCTATGATTGCCTCACCGGAGGGCAGGACGGCATAGTGGGTGCCGCGCGTTTCGGCGGACCCGGTCACCGTGACGGTGGACCCCATCGACAGCTGTCCCGCGATCGGAAGGCGCAGATCCGGGCCGGGATAGAGGAAAGTTCGGGGCACGGAGACGATATGGGTGAGCGCATGATCCCGCCCGCCCAACATGGCGTCGGCGACATAGCCGACATAACCGTCCCGTTCGGCCTGGATCCAGGCCCAGCCCTCTCTGTCCTCGAAAACGAGCACGTCATCGCCGAATAGCGCTTGCGTGTTGACACCAGCGTCTGGACGCGGAGCCTTGCGGATATCGGCAACTGGGATCGAAATCCGCGCCGGCCGGCCGGCGACAAAGCGGTCGGCAGCGACCTCTCCTTTCAATCTCGCATCGGCAAGATCGGGCCGAAAGGCGTGGAGGCGGGCATCCCTGGCGGTCAAATCAGTCATCCATTGAAGCGGCTGGTCGTCAGATGGGCAGCTCTTGTGCCTTGGCGATGATACCATCGCCGAAGCGCTCGACAAAGAGGGCGCCTTCGACCGTGCGCTTGATCAGCACGTTGCGCTTGTCGAGCTCGTCGCGATGACGCGACACCAGTTTGAGCGCACCCATTGTATCCAACGCGCGGGTGATGACCGGTTTGGTGACGTTGAGACGGGCCGCCAGCCCGCGCACCGTGTGCGGCGGCGGATCGAGATAGATGGTGAACAGGATAGCCGTCTGGCGCATGGTGAGGTCGGGCGCGTCGTCGCGCACCTGCGACAGCATCACTTGCTGCCACAATCGCAAGGCCTGGCTCGGGCGCATCGAAATCGACATCGCACGAGAATGACGGCAAATTGTTTCGGTTCCGTTTCAGTTTCGGCAACCTGCCGGCCCTGAAAGTCGCCGCCACCTCAGCCAAAACGCTTCGAGATGACGCGCTCCAGTGCCCGGATGCCTTGCGCCTCGCCGCCGGCAGGTCCGTGCGGACGATCGGCGGGGTTCCAGGCGAATATGTCGAAATGCGCCCAGCTTGGCGTCTTCTCGACAAAGCGCTTGAGAAACAGCGCCGCGGTGATGGAACCGGCGAACCCATCGGTGGTGACATTGTTGATGTCGGCGATCTTCGACGATAGCTTCGCATCATAGGGCCGCCACAGCGGCATGCGCCACAGCGGATCCTCGACCGCCAGCGAGGCTGTCGTCAGTTCCGAGGCTAGTGCCTCGTCGCCGGTGTAGAAGGGCGGCAGGTCCGGACCTAGCGCGACACGAGCAGCCCCGGTGAGCGTCGCCATGTCGACAAGCAATTGCGGCTCCTCCTCGTCGGCCAGCGCCAGCGCATCACCCAGAACCAGTCTTCCCTCGGCATCGGTGTTGCCAATCTCGACTGACATGCCCTTGCGGCTCGCCAACACGTCGCCAGGCCTGAAGGCGTTGCCGGCGATCGAATTCTCGACGGCCGGGATCAGCACGCGCAGCCGCACGTTCAATCCGGAGGCCATGATCATCGAGGCCAGACCCAGCACATTGGCGGCGCCCCCCATGTCCTTCTTCATCAACAGCATGCCGGACGACGGCTTGATATCGAGGCCGCCAGTGTCGAAACAGACGCCCTTGCCGACCAACGTCACTTTCGGCGCGCTCCTTGGCCCCCAGCCCATGCCGATAAGACGCGGTGCGCTGGACGAAGCCCGGCCGACGGCATGGATCATCGGGAAATTCTGCTTGATGAGATCGTCGCCCTTGATGACCGACACCTCGGCCTTGTGAATTTCGGCCAGGGCTCGAACCGCCTTCTCCAGCTCGTCCGGCCCCATGTCGCTGGTCGGCGTGTTGACAAGATCGCGCGTCAGGAAGACGCCTTCGACGATGCGGCGAACGCGTTTTGCCTCTACGCCGGCCGGCAATTCGAAGCGCAGCGCCTTGCCCGGTTTCTTGCCATAGCGGGTAAAGACATAGCCGCCGAGGGCCAGCGCGATCGCCGCCAGCTCCGGCTCGGCCGGCGCGGAGGTGAAATGCCAGTCGCCCTCCGCCAGGCTTTTCGCCAGCGCGCCGACGGCCAGCGCGCCCTCGCCGTCGCCAATGCCGAACAAGGCACCGCCGAGCGCGCCGTTTTCCGCAGGCACGATGAGCGTCCTGCCCGCTTCGCCGGAGAAGCCGTTGGCCCTGGCCCACGCCACGGCTGATGACGTCAGACCGGCCGTCTCCAGACCGTCCTTAGCCACTAGATGGACAGGAAGCGGGTTGTTCAGCTTGTTCTCGACCAGTTCCACTGACATTCGATGTTCTCCTGCCGACGTCCGTCGATTCGGCGCTTCTTAACTGTCCGTTAGGGTTAACAGAATATTTCTTCGAGAGGGAAGATGGTCACGCAATGGCCACGCGCACGAATGGAGGCCCAGGGTGCCGATGTCGACGAACCGCACGATGAACGCCAGCGGAAAGCGGCTCATCACCACGGCCTTCATGCTCGCCCTCGCCGCAGGCGTTGCCGGCTGCGGAACCGACAAGATCAGCACAGGCTCGATCGGACGCACCAGCGGCAAGCCGCTGGAGACGATGTCGGCGGGAGAATTGCACAATGCGACGGCAGCGCTTGGCCAGTCCTATTCCAGGAATCCCAACGATAAGCGGATAGCGACCAACTTCGCCGCGGCGCTGCAGATGGATGGCGATGCCGACCAGTCGCTTGCCGTGATGCGCAAGCTGGCGATCGCCTATCCCAAGGATCGCGACGTGCTTGCCGCCTACGGCAAGGCGCTGGCCGCCAACGGCCAGTTCGAGGCGGCGCTTGATGCCGTGCGCCGGGCGCAGACGCCGGAATATCCCGACTGGAGGCTGGTGTCGGCGGAAGCGGCCATTCTCGACCAACTCGGCCAGAAGGACGACGCGCGCCAGCTCTACCGCAAGGCGCTGGAGCTCAAGCCGAACGAACCTTCGGTGCTTTCCAACCTTGGCATGTCCTATGTGCTGGGAGGCGACCTGCGCACCGCCGAAACCTATATGCGCTCGGCCGCACAGCAGCCGAATGCCGACAGCCGCGTGCGCCAGAACCTGGCGCTGGTCGTCGGCCTGCAGGGCCGCTTCGACGAAGCCGAGAAGATCGCCTCGCAGGAGCTGTCACCCGAACAGGCGCAGGCCAATGTCGCTTATCTCAGGCAGATGCTGGCTCAGCAAAATGCCTGGAGCCAGCTCAAGGACCAGGACAAGGCGAAAGCCGCAACCAACTGAGCGGCACGCGGCCACCGAACCCTGCATAAGAGAACCGCGCTGCGTCAGCCGCGCGGTTTTTCTTTGGATCGGTCAGATTCACCTACTGGCTGCTGGTTTCGTGCGCCTGGCCGAAGATGCCGCGCTGGCTGACCTGGATGCCGGCAGGGCCGAGGATGATGGCGAACAGCACCGGCAGGAAAAACAGGATCATCGGCACGGTGAGCTTGGGCGGCAAGGCGGCGGCCTTCTTCTCGGCAGCGTTCATGCGTTGGTCCCGGCTTTCACCCGCGAGCACGCGCAACGCATGCGCCACAGGGGTGCCGTAACGCTCGGCCTGGACGAGTGCCTGCGACACCGACTTGACGGATTCCAGGCCGGTGCGGCTGGCGAGGTTCTCATAGGCCTGCTTGCGCTCCTGCAGATAGGAGAGCTCGGCGTTCGTCAGGATGAATTCTTCCGCAAGGGCCACCGATTGGGCGCCGATCTCGTCGGCGACCTTGCGCAATGCCGCTTCCACCGACATGCCAGATTCGACGCAGATCAGCATCAGGTCAAGCGCGTCCGGCCATGCCATCTGGATCGATTGCTTGCGCTTGGTGGCGCGGTTGTTGACATAGACGACCGGTGCGTAGAAGCCGCCATAGGCAACGAGGACGCAGACGAACAGCCGGATGAACAATGGCTGCTGCGGCAGTCCTCCGAGCACGAATATGTAGATCACGCCCAGTGCGAAGCCGACAAACGGAAGCACGAGGCGGAAGAAGAGAAACCGCGTCAGCGGGTTCTGTCCACGGAAACCGGCAACCTTGAGCTTCTGCAAAGTACCCTCGTCGGCGAGGGCGCGCCGCAGGTCGAGCCTGTCGACGATGTTGCGCATGCCGATCGACTGTTCTTCGCGCAGGCCCTTGCGGCGGCGATCCGCCTCGCTTGCAAGCCGCGCGCGCTGCTTGGCGCGCAATTCGTCGCGTTCCAGCGCGACCGACTTCATGCGCGCCTTGAGCTGGTTTCCCCCAAATGCCGGCAGCAACGTGAAGACCGTCGCGAACACGGCAATGCCGACCAGCAGCGCGATCAGGAGGCCGGGATCCGTCAGTGATTTGACGACTTGTTCGGTCATGCCGCGGCCCTAGACTTCGAAGTTCATCATCTTGCGCATCACGAAGATGCCGATCGACATCCAGACGGCCGAAACTCCCAGGATCAGGTTACCGATGCTCGTGGTGAACAGCGGCATCAGGTAGTTGGGGCTGGAGAGATAGACGAGAAACGCGACGATGAAAGGCAGCGCGCCGATGATGGCGGCGGACGCCTTGGCTTCCATCGACAGCGCCTGGACCTTGGCCTTCATCTTCTTGCGGTCGCGAAGCACGCGCGAAAGATTGCCCAGCGCCTCGGAGAGATTGCCGCCGGCCTGCGACTGGATCTGAATGACGATGCCGAAAAAGCTCGCCTCGGTGCATGGCATGGTTTCGGGCATGCGCAAGGTGGCATCCGGGATCGACAGGCCCATCTGCTGCGAATCGACGATGCGGCGAAACTCGGCCTTGACGGGCTCGGGGGATTCATTGGCGATCAGGCGCACCGCATCGTTCAGCGGCAGGCCGGATTTGACCGCGCGCACGATGATGTCGAGCGCGTTGGGAAATTCGTTGAGGAATGCCTTGACCCGCCGCGCGCGGCGAAATGAGACGAACCAGCGCGGCAGGCCGAGCGCACCGGCCAGCAGCACGCCAGGCAAAACAAAAAGCGGCGCCCCCACCACAAAGGCGATGATCGTCAGGGCTAGGCCGCAAATGGCGGAGTAGATGTAGAAGCGTTCGATGGAAACCTTCAGGCCGGCTTGGCGCAGTTGGGCTTTCAGCGGCGGTTTCTTGACCGCGCTGTCCTTGGATTTCTGCTTCTCGTCGAGTTCCTTCAAGGAATCCTGGACCGACTTGCGTCTTTTGGCCGCCTCCGCCACGCGATCGCGCGAGGCCTTGACGACGGAGCGATCCGTCTCCGCGGTCTTGATCGTTTCCAGCCGCTTGCCGGCCTGCTTTTCGTTGCTGATCCGGGTGAACAGGAATGCATAGGCGACCGCGCCGGCGCTGAAGCCGGCGAGCACGACAAACGCCAATACGGTGCCGTCAATTCCAAACATCGACCAGAACCCTTACGCCTGCAGCAGCGTCAGTCAGCGCGTTTCTCCATCGCCTCAAGCGCTATTGCGAGGCGCTGCTCCTCGCCATAGTAACGGGCGCGGTCCCAGAAATGGGGGCGACCGATGCCGGTCGATACATGCTCTCCCAGCAGCCGCCCATTCGCGTCCTCGCCCTTGATGTTGTAGAGGACGATGTCCTGCGTGATGATGACGTCGCCTTCCATTCCGATCACCTCGGTGATGTGAGTGATGCGGCGCGACCCGTCGCGCAGGCGTGCCGCCTGGATAATCACGTCGATGGAGCCGACGACGATTTCGCGCACGGTCTTCTGCGGCAGCGAAAAACCGCCCATTGCGATCATGGATTCGATACGATTCAGGCATTCGCGCGGGCTGTTCGAGTGGATCGTTCCCATCGAGCCGTCATGGCCGGTGTTCATCGCCTGCAGAAGGTCGAACACTTCGGGTCCGCGCACTTCGCCGACGATGATGCGCTCGGGCCGCATGCGCAGGCAGTTCTTGACCAGATCCCGCATCGTCACCTCGCCTTCGCCTTCAAGGTTGGGCGGGCGGGTTTCCAGACGGACAACATGCGGCTGCTGTAGTTGCAGTTCGGCCGAGTCCTCGCAGGTGATGACGCGTTCCTCGCGGTCGATGTAGTTGGTCAGGCAGTTGAGCAGCGTCGTCTTGCCCGAGCCGGTGCCGCCGGAGATGACGATGTTGCAGCGGACACGGCCGATGATCTTGAGAACCTCGGCTCCTTGCGGCGAGATGGCGCCGAACTTCACCAGCTGATCGAGCGTCAGCTTGTCCTTCTTGAATTTGCGGATGGTGAGCGCGGTGCCGTCGATGGCGAGCGGCGGCGCGATGACGTTGACGCGGGAGCCGTCGGGAAGACGCGCATCGCAGATCGGGCTGGATTCATCGACGCGGCGGCCAACCTGGCTGACGATGCGCTGGCAGATGTTGAGAAGCTGCTGGTTGTCACGAAAACGAATGCCGGTCTGTTCGACCTTGCCGTTGACTTCGATGTAGACGTTCTTGGAGCCGTTGACCATGATGTCGGCGATGTCGTCGCGGGCGAGCAATGGCTCGAGCGGCCCATAGCCAAGCACGTCGTTGCAGATATCCTCGAGCAGTTCTTCCTGTTCGGCGATCGACATCGCGAAATTCTTGATCGCGATGATGTCGTTGACGATGTCGCGGATTTCCTCGCGCGCGCTTTCGGGATCGAGCTTGGCGAGTTGCGACAGGTCGATCGTGTCGATCAGGGCGGCGAAGACCTGGCTCTTGGTGTCGTAGTAGGTTTCACTCTTTTCGCGCGCCGCCCGCTTCGGCTCCGGAGCTATCGGCGGCGCCTCGACCGCGCGGCGGGCCGGCGGTGCAACAGGAGCGCTCGACTTAGGTGCGGCCGCCGGCCTCGCAAGAACCGCCGTATCGGCCGAATCCGCGACGGCTGGCGCGGTCGGCGCCGGTGCCGGCTGGCGGAATTCCGGCTTGAACCGGTTGCCGTCGTCGCTGCCTCTCTTACCAAACATGATCGACTACCGATTCCACTGAAGAAGCATCATTTCTTGTTGCGCGAAAGCTTGCCGAGCAGATTTCCGAGACCCGCTTTTTTCTTCACCCGGATTTCGCTGCGACCGGTCAGCACATGGGCAATTTCGTTGATCGTGGCGACAACCGGGTTCTTGGCGTCCATTTCACCAAGCATACGTCCGTTGTTAGCGGCATTGCCGAACAGCAGCGGGTCAAAGCCGATGATCGCCATCGCGGCCAGGCCGAGCGGCTCGGCGAAATCGGACGGGGAAATCTCCGGACGTTTGGGCACGCCGGCCTGATTGATGATGAGTTTGGGCGGCGAGTCGTTGGGACGAAGCCGTTTGAGCATGTCGACCAAATTCTTGGTATTGCGCAAATTGGCCAGTTCCGGCGTCGCCGTGATGACGATTTCATCGGCCTTGATCAGGGTGTTCTTGGTCCAACCCGTCCAGACATGGGGAACGTCGAGCACCAGGAGCGGCACGGTGCGCTGCGCGGTGTCGACAAGCTGCGTAAAGGCGTCGGGATCGAAATCATAGACGCGTTCGAGCGTCGAGGGCGCGGCGAGCAGCGAAAGGTGTTCGGCGCACTGGGTCAGCAGCCGGTCGAGATAGACTTCATCGATGCGCTCGGGCGAAAACACCGCTTCGGCGATGCCTTGCGCGGGATCCTGGTCGAAATTGATGTTGGCCGTGCCGAAAGCGAGGTCGAGGTCTGCGACGACCACCTCGGATTTGAACAGGGAGGACATCGCCCAAGCCACGTTATGGGCGATGGTGGAAGAGCCGACGCCACCCTTGGCGCCGACGAAGGCGATCGAGCGGCCGAGCGGCTCGGCTTCCGGATCGACAAAGATCGACGATATGACGCTGACGATGTCGGCCATCGACACCGGCGCGATGACATATTCGGAAATGCCGGAGCGGATGAGCTCGCGATAGAGGCCGACATCGTTGTAGTGGCCGATTACCACCACTTTGGAAGACGGGTCGCAATATTCCGAGAGCTGCGCGAGCTGTTCCAGCAGCTGTTTGGGTTCGCTGCGCGACTCCAGCAGGATCAGGTTCGGCGTCGGCGCCGACTGGTAGAATTCGATGGCCGTGGGGACGCCGCCCATATGGACCTTGAGATGGGCCTTGGTCATGCGGCGGTCCTCGCCGGCGCGCTCGACTGGATTGGCGACACCCTCGGTCTCGCAGAATGCCTGGATCGAGATGCGGGGAACCGGCCGCAGCGCCTGCATCGCGGCGATGTCCTGCGGCGAGGTCTCACCGCCGTCCATGGGGGCGTCATAGGCAAGGTTGCTCATGGTCATCTTTCCGTGACTTCTCTTTTCCTTAGGGCGCGGCTCAGTACGTCACTTCAGAATTGCCGAGGAACTCGTCCGAAATACCCCTGCTGCGGTAGACATCGATCACCGCGCCACGATTTTCCGCGTCGATGGTGGTCTGCTTGCGCGGCCCGATCAGGTCGGCCGGATTGGCCATCTGGGCGGCGAGATTGTTTTGATAGGAGCAGCCGAAATCGGCATAGTGTTTGTTCTCAGACGTCTCCAGCAGGTCATCTGGCCATCGTCCGCATTTGTCGGTCTGGGCCTTCACGGCGATATAGGCGACCCGGATCGGGGCGGATGTCTCGCTCGAGGCAGCCTGATAGGAGACGACCACGATCCGGTTGCGCTTGACGCCCGCGGCAATCGCGAGCCGGGCGAAATCGCGCGCTGCTGCGGCGGCGGCGACCTCGTTGGCCGAGCCGCTCGGAACCTGGATCGTCAGCGTCGGGGCAGCACTCTTGTCATAGCCGTCGAGGAAACCCAGGAGCGTATCGCGCTGCGAGCCGGTCATGCCGCGGTCACCTGCACCGACAGGTAGATCTATCTTTTGGTTCTTCTCGGCGATCACGATCGGATGGTTGGTGCGGTAGTCGTCTGGAATGGCGCCGACGGTGACACTGTCGCGCTGGGCGCAGCCGGCCAGCAATGCCGCCATCGCCACCGCCAGGGCAGGAATGGCGCGCCGGAGAATTCGCGAACGGCCGGAGCGCGTGGTCATGGCGATGGTCCTTGCCTGCAATGCTGACTGAGACATGTCCGCTTCCCCGTTCACTTGTAGATGAAGCCGACGACGCCGTGATAACGGCCGCTGGGCTTGTCCGTCTGCATTGTGCCGTAGACACGATTGACTCGGCCCAGGAACATACCGGCGCCATCGCTGGCGGCGTTGAAATTGTCGTCAGGTTTGGCGAGGTCGTTTCGTGCCACCGGTTTCACCAGATAGGGCGTGATGATGATCACCAGTTCGGTCTCGTTGCGCACGAAGTCTCTGCTTCGGAACAGTGTGCCGAGCACCGGGATCTTTGTCAGCCCGGGCAGGCCGGCGACAGCCTGCCTGACGTCATCGCGGACGAGGCCGGCGATCATCATAGAACCACCTGACGGCAATTCGACGGTCGTGTCGGCAAGTCTCTTGCGGATGGACAACAACGTGGTTCCGGGCAACCTGCCTGCAGCTTCCAGCGTGGTGGCGCCTTCGGCAGTAGGCTCCGACACGGACGTCCGGACCTTGAGGCTGATCCGACCGGCCGACAGCACAACCGGTTGGAACTCCAGGCCGATGCCGTATTCGAGTTTGTCGTTGGTGTATGTGACCTGCCCTGTCTTGTTCTCGTCTGAAACATTGTTCGTACGGCTGGTGATGAGATTGAACTCGCCACCGACCCTGAATGTCGCCTTCTCACCCGACACGGCGGTGAGGGTCGGCTCCGCCAGCGTCTTCATGACGCCACCTTGCTCCATTGCGTTTAGATACGCCTGAAGCGCCGAGGTGCCGATCGAAGCTCCCGAGAATTGCGACAGCGGTTTCCCAAGCCCGTATGCCGGGGTGCTCATCGCGTCATAGCTGATGCCGTTGCTACCGCCGCTGCCCACCATGTTGACGCCAAGCTGCTTCATCACGGAGCGGCTGACTTCGGCGACCGTCACCTTGAGCGTGACCTGGTCGTCGCCGATGATCTGCAAAAGATTGACGATTTTCGAGACGCGGCGTTCCTGGTCCGGATTGTTGATGTCGACACCACTCTGGGCCGAGCCGCCGGCCGCGGTCTGCGAATATTGTCCCGTCGTCGCTTCACCGCCCGAGACGAAGATCGTTGCCAGGTCGACGGCGCGTTTGGCGTCCAGCGGCGTGTCGACGGTTCCCGTCAGGACGACGTTGTCGTTCAGCAGTTCGACCTTGATGGACGATGTCGGGATGAAGCGCTTGATATAATCCTCCAGGCCTGCGACGTCGCGTTCGACGGCCAGATCGAGGCTGACGATCTGTTCGCCATTCGGCCCGAACACAAAGATGTTGGTCTCGCCAACCGCCTTGCCGAACAGGTAGATGCGCCTCGCGGTGCGGGTCACCGCATCGGCGACGGTCGGATTGGCGACAAGAATGTCGTAGGCATCACTCGGCAGGTCGATGACAACCGACTTGTTGAGGCCGAGCTTGACGCGCTGGGTGGCCGCCGAAGCCGAAACCTGTGCACTCTTGGCCTCGACAACGCTCTGCACGTTTGTCCCAATGAGCAGCAGGCCGAAAGCCGCTGCCATGATCGCCGGCAGTTTACCGCTTAGCCTCATTTCCTTGCCCCCACTTCGGAAACTTCGCCCGACTTGATCAGCCTGACCGTTCCCTTGCGGCCATTGCCGGAAACGAGATAGTCGGCCTCATCCAAATTCTTTTCCTGGGTGTCCGTGATCGCGCGCAGCGCGAGCGTCAGGCGATCCGCCATCTGCTGGGCGACGGTGATGATCTCCGCCTGCTTGGGCGTCAGTTCCAGCGTGGCGGTCTGGCCCACCCTGGTCTTCTTGCCTTCCTCGTCCTCCTGGATGGTCTGGTCGATCGCCAGGACGCGGATGTTCTTGAGGATGGTTTCGGTGTTGAAGCCGGAGCCGCCGCTGTTGGCATCGGCCCGGCGGGTCATGATGACGTCGACGAAATCATTCGGAAGGATGAAGCCGCCGGCAGAGGTGTCGGCCGATATCGTCGTGGCGACCGCCCGCATGCCGGAAGGCAGGATCGACGACATGAAGCTTTGCCCCTCGCCGATCAGCTTGGAACGCCGCACCGGCTCGCCCGCGTACATCGGCACACGGGCTATGGACCCCTTCAGTTTCTCCAGGGCGTCGGGAGCAGTGGCCTTGGTGATGAAATTGGCGTTGATGCCGTCGGCCGGCCAGGATTGCCAGGCAATGTTGTTCTCGAGCTGGCTGCCCATGGTGACATCACCCGACAGGACAAGCACGTCCTGCAATGCCACGGCGGGAGCCGCTGGACCGGACTCGACGATCTGCGGTGGCGGCGCGGCGACCATGTTCTTCGCGACATAGCCAGCACCACCCGCCGCGGCGACCGCCACGCTCAGAATAATCAATCGGGATGCTGGCATCTGTCCGAACCCTCGCCTTGGCAAACCACCTAGCCAGGCCGGACTTTGCAGCGGCAATCGTCAAAACAAGGTTAATGTAATGCTTACGATCGTGATTAATTTAAGGTTTACATAAATTAGCTGTATTGCGCAGCCACGGACAAACAGCCAGCCCCGCTCCGCGGAGCCAGCCGCAACACAGCCAAGGAATGATCGGTAAGGTCAGGCCGCCAGCCTGGCCAGCGCCCAGACCATCAGGGGCGAATCCGGGTAGGTCAGCAATCCGCCCAAACCGAGCGCGATGCCGTAGGGAACCCCGGTCGTCTCGTCCGCGAAGTGACGCAGGAACGGATTGCGGCCGGTAAAAACCGCAAGCGGCGACTTCCGGTAGACGAGAATGGCAAGCGTCAGCAAGCCGCCTATGAAGGTCGAGACCACGAGATACTCGACGAGCTGGATGTTGAGTCCCATCCACACGGCGGTCGCGGCCAGCAGCTTGGCATCACCGCCGCCCATGCCGCCCATTGCAAAGAGGCCGAACGTTGCGGCAAGAACCAGCGCGCCGGCGGCGAAATGCCAGCCATAGGCCGCCCATTCCATGCCGGTCAGCGGCGCAACCAGCGCGAAGACGACGACGAGCAGCACCGGCACGCGATTGGCGATCGTCATCGACAGCATGTCGGAGATCGCGGCGAACAGCATGCAGAACGGGAAGACGACGAAGATCAGGGCTTCAAGCATCGGCGCTATGCCTATTGTCGGATTAAGCCGCACTCAATCTAAGCATGTTCGATTAACGATTGATGAGGCCCAGGGCAAAAAGACATTGAATAGAACAAGGGCCGCCAGGTGGCGGCCCTTGTCCAGAACGCAATCCGAGCGCTCAATATACTTGACGTCGTTCAGGGCGTCGGGACTTTGTTCAGAGAGGTTCCGATAGCTTCGAACTTGGCGTTGATGGCGTTGCCAAGCGCGCCGGCGCCGACGATGATGGCGAGCGCGATGAGGGCGGCGATCAGACCATATTCGATAGCGGTCGCGCCGGATTCGTCCTTTACGAAACGTGCAATGAGATTAGACATTCGAGAGCTCCTACTCCACGTGTTACAGCACTTCCGTCAACTTCTGTGATGGTTGATCGGATGCTGCCAATCTAGGGAGAAGCTCTTTCGATCGACTTAATAAACAGCCTTACCGATTCCTTTCCCGGTTGGAACATATTGCGTGGTTAACTATGGGCTAAGCGCCGGCCGAGGCGCAATTCCCAGGCAAGCAGCCGCAAAAGAAACAGCTCCGCGGCGCGTATGACGATCGCGGCATATGGCGCCCGGGCCTGCTTAACCGTTGGTTCACCAATCTCGTTCATGTTCCGTTGAACAGTCCGCCCGCCTGGAGCGCGTCAATGGCCGAGCCGAAATCGTCGATCCTGATTGCCGTGCTTCTTGCCGCCGTGAGCTTTGTCATGCCCGCCAGGGCCGACACCGGCATCGAGGTCACCATGAACCAGGCCAAGATCGTCAAACTGTCGCGCCCCGCCGACACGATCGTGGTCGGCAACCCGGCAATCGCCGACGCGTCCGTGCAGGACGCCTCGACGATCGTGCTGACTGGCAAGGGCTTCGGCGTCACCAACCTCGTCGTCCTCGACCAGGATGGCAGCCCGATCATCGATGAACAGATCACCGTCGTGCGGCAGGCGGCCTCGTCGGTGCGCATCTACCGGCGCGCTGAAGTTCAGACCATGTCCTGCACGCCCTATTGCGAAAGCTCCTACAAGAGCGAAGCCGAAAAATCCTCAGAAGCCGAGATGAGCGTCAGCCGGTAGGCACGCGGTCCAGGTTAGCGGGTGGTTAAGGCGCCCGCGGCGACTTTAACGATCATTCAAACCGGACTTCAACTGGTTTGCACTAGTACACCTGCCGAGACCGTCTGGGGATGGGCAGGATCAGAGCATGAGCATCGAATTCGTCTCGACAAGCGACCGCAAGGCAAGACGGGCACGGCTTTTCGCACGCTTCGCCGGCGACCGCCGCGGCAGTACGGCACTGGAATTCGCGCTGCTCGCATTGCCGTTCGCGGTTCTTGTCTTCGCCATCCTGGAAAGCTGCATCTCATTTGCCGGCCAGGAAGTTATGGCCAACATCACCGACGACATCGCGCGCAAATTGCGCACCGGGCAGTTGAGACCGGCCGACGTCGCCGGGGACAAGTTGAAGACCATGATCTGCGACAAACTGAAGATCATCGTCTCGCAGGATTGCCCAAATCAGCTGGACGTGGACCTTCGCGCATATACCACGTTCGCCGACGCGGCCACGGCCAGCTTCAAGATCGAGAATGGCGAGATCATCTTGATGCAAGGCGCCAACTCGCAGCCCTTCGCGACCACGCCGGGCCTGGCAGAATCGAAGAACATGCTGCGGGTCTTCTACAAATGGCCCGTCATGACCGATCTTCTGGCTCAGTCGATGGGCGGTAACAAGACACTGCATTTTGCATCGGTGACCTGGCAGAACGAGCCATTCGACAACTGAGTTCGCGGCGAAAGCAAAGCCAAGAAAAAGGGACGGGCATGATGCGTGCGGGGGCACATCCAGAAATTGCAGGACGCTGGGGGAAGTGGGTCGGTTTCATACGCGATCGCCGTGGCATCGCGGCGGTCGAGTTCGCTCTCATCGTGCCAATCCTGCTGATCATGTATTTCATCACCATGGAGGCTTCGCAGGCCATCGAGACCAGCAAGAAGGTCAGCCGCATCGGCAGCATGGTCGCGGATCTGGTCACGCAGCAGCCGACCATCGTCAAGGCGGATCTGGATGCCATCATGAAGATCGGCACCTCCACCTTGCAGCCGTACAATCGCTCGAAGCCGGATATCACCATCACGGCAATACAGGTCACAACCGACACGCCGCCCAGGGTGAACGTGGTGTGGTCGCGCAAGGTGGTCAATGGTGCTTACAGTATCGGCACCGCCCTGCCCGCAACCACTACGGTTCCGGCAACGCTCAGGGTCGCAGGCACCTTTCTCATTCGTGTCGAAAGCAAACTTGGTTACAAACCGATCATCACCTGGTCCGCAGACAGCTCACAGACGGCCGGATTGACGACGGTCTTCAACAACATATCGATGGGCGAGACCTATTATCTGCGTCCGCGCAGAAGCCTGACGATCCCTTGCGGCGACTGCTGACGACCCTATCGCCGCACGCCACCGTCCGACACCAGACGCACGATGGCGTGCGCCATCTCGTAATCCTTGGGAACCACGGTGGCGAAACCGCCGGAATGCCTCGATTCCAGCAGGTCGTAGATGTCGGGCGTCGTCGATTTGAGATTGGTCAGGAAAACCGCCAACCGGCGCTTGGCTTCCGGGTCGAGATCGCTACGCACCGCGTGAGGACCGTATCTCAGCAAACCCGACGTCCATACGACTTGAAGGGCGGTCGCCGAAAGCCCGGCGGCTTCGAGCCTTGCCTGCGTGCCCGATAGTCTTGGCTCGCCGTCGGCCGCCGCCGTCGCCCAGCCGAACAAGGCATCGGCCTGGCCATCGACCAGCATTCCTTCCGCGGCCGAGGCGGAACCGGCGTGAACCAGAAACGATGCGTCCTCTGCGATCTTGACGTGCTCGGCAGCCAGTCCGGCCAATGGCAAAAGAGAACCAATGCTGTCCGCCGGCGGCATGGCGATCCGGTGGGTTTCCATCGCGGCCAGGCTGGGCACCTTGCCATCCTTCGTCAGCAGCACGGCGCGGATGCCGACCGCGCCATCGGAATCGACCGGTGCCACAAGCGGTTCGACGCACTCGCAGCGTCTTGACGCCGTTGCATAGGCGGTCGCCGAGTAGACGGCATATTCGATGCGGGCATTGGCCTGCGCATCGATCAGCGCGGCATAGTCACGGGCAACGACGAACTCCACCTTCATGCCCAGCGCGTTGGTAAAGGCCTCGGTCAACCGCGCCAGGCCTGGAACGGTGTTGGCGGCGCCGGGTTCGGCGACGATGCCGATGCGAAACGTGCCGATATCGTCACGCCAGTCGGCGTGCGCCGAGCCGGACCAGACCGCGCCTTGCGCGATCATGAGAGCGGCGCATGTCTTCAGGGCAGCTTTCATGGGAGACCCGGTCCTGCGATCCGTCAATGAATTGGTTCCGGACTATCGCGCCGAGCGGTTGCCGTTTGGTTTCCGAATTGCCAATGCCGCCGTGGATCCCTATGTCTGGGTGCTCAAACCGGCAATAATGACCTCATGGCGCGTGCTTTCCTCTTCGTCCTGGATTCCTTCGGCATAGGCGGCGCCGCCGACGCCGAACGCTACGGAGATGCCGGTGCCAACACCTTCGCCCATATCACCGAGGCCTGTGCGGAAGGCCGCGCCGATCGCGAAGGACTTCGCCAAGGGCCGTTGTTTGTTCCCAACATGGCGTCGCTCGGACTTGGCAAGGCTGCCGAGACCGCGACGGGGCTGGGCTTTGCCGCTTTCGGGACGGATCTCGTCGACAATGCCTTCCACGGTGCCGCCCAGGAGGTTTCGAGCGGCAAGGACACGCCATCCGGTCATTGGGAGATAGCCGGCCTGCCGGTGCGTTTCGACTGGGGTTATTTTCCCGACACGATCCCAGCCTTTCCCGCCGAACTGACCGAGGCGATCATCCGCGAGGGCAAGGTGCCGGGCATTCTCGGCAACTGCCATGCGCCTGGTACCGAGGTCATCGAACGGTTCGGCGAGGAGCACATCCGCACGGGCAAGCCGATCTGCTACACCTCGGTGGACTCAGTCCTGCAAGTCGCCGCGCACGAGGTCCATTTCGGACTGGAGCGGCTCTACGAATTCTGCAAGGTGGTGCGTCGCCTGGTTGATCCGTTGAGGATCGGAAGGGTGATCGCGCGACCGTTCGTCGGCGAGACGGCAGCCACTTTCGAGCGGACCTACAACCGACACGACTACGCCGTGCCGCCACCCGAGCCGACATTGCTCGACCGGCTGACGGCGCGTGGCAGCCGCGTCATCGCCGTGGGCAAGATCGGCGACATCTTTGCCCATCGGGGGATTTCGGAAGTGCGCAAGGCCGCGGGCAACATGGCCATGTTCGACCAGGCGCTTGATGCAATGGATGCGGCCCGCGACGGCGATCTCGTCTTCGCCAATTTCGTCGATTTCGACACCGAGTTCGGCCATCGCCGCGATGTTGCAGGTTATGCCGCCGCGCTCGAGGCCTTCGACCGGCGACTGCCGGAAGCATTCGCGAGATTGCGACAGGGCGATCTGCTGATCCTGACGGCCGACCACGGCAACGACCCGACCTGGCGCGGCACCGACCACACACGCGAACGCATTCCGGTGATCGGCATCGGACCAGGTCTGACGGGCGGCGACATCGGGCTGAGAACGACATTCTGCGACATTGGTGAAACCGTGGCCGAACATCTCGGGTTGGCGCACGGCCGCTACGGCACTTCCTTTTACCCGGATATGGGCGGCCATGCCTGAATTGCCCGAGGTCGAGACGGTCCGGCGCGGGCTGGAGCCGGTTCTGGAGGGTGCCCGCATCATCCGCGCCGAGGCACGCCGGCCGGACCTGCGTTTTCCATTCCCCGAAAAATTCGCCGAGCGGCTGACCGGCAAGACGATCACGGCGCTCGGACGCCGAGCCAAATATCTGACGATGGATCTCGAAGGCGGTCCCGCCCTGATCTGCCATCTCGGCATGTCGGGCTCGTTTCGCATCGAGACGGCCGACGCTGCCGAAATGCCCGGCGTGTTCCATCACGAGCGGTCGAAGAGTTCGACGCACGACCATGTCATCTTCGACGTCGCCTCTCGGGACGGCACCCGCTCGCGCGTGGTTTTCAACGATCCGCGTCGCTTCGGCTTCATGCTGTTTTGCGAAGGGCCGCCGGACACCCATCCGATGCTGGCGGGGCTCGGCGTCGAACCCACCGGCAATGCGCTTGACGGAGTGCTGCTGGCCTCGCTGCTGAAGGGCCGGAAATCGCCGCTGAAGGCCGCTCTTCTCGACCAGAGATTGATAGCCGGGCTCGGCAACATCTATGTCTCGGAGGCGCTATGGCGCGCCGGGCTGTCGCCGCTGCGCGAGGCGGGCACGATAGCCAAAGCCGGCAAGAAAGCGGGTGAGCAAAGCCGGGGGCTTGCCGTGGCGGTCCGCTCGGTCATCGCAGATGCCATTGCGGCCGGCGGATCGTCGCTGCGCGACTACATGCAGACCGACGGTTCGCTGGGCTATTTCCAGCACTCCTTCGCGGTGTATGACCGGGAGGGCGAACCCTGCTCCAAGCCTGGCTGCGGCGGCCATATCGAGCGCATCACGCAGAGCGGCCGCTCGACCTTCTATTGCCGGACCTGTCAGCGGTGAGCTAGATCGATCTTCAATTGCCTGGAAAGGAGCCGAAGCCATGGCCTATGAAACGATCGTCGTTGAAACCAGGGGCAAGGTCGGGCTGATCACCTTGAACCGGCCGAAGGCGCTCAATGCGCTGAATTCCCAGGTCATGGCGGAATTGGTGGCCGCGGTAAACGTGTTCGGGGCAGATGACGGCATCGGCGCGATGGTCGTCACCGGTTCCGAGAAGGCCTTCGCCGCAGGCGCCGACATCAAGGAAATGCAGTCGATTTCCTACGTCGATGCCTACATCAAGGACTTTTTCGTCGGCTGGGAAGAGTTGACCCGGGCGCGCAAGCCGATCATCGCGGCGGTGGCCGGCTATGCGCTGGGCGGCGGCTGCGAACTGGCGATGATGTGCGACTTCATCATCGCCGCCGACACGGCAAAATTCGGCCAGCCCGAAATCACGCTCGGCGTCATTCCCGGCATGGGCGGTTCACAACGCCTGACCCGGTTCGTCGGCAAGTCGAAGGCGATGGACATGTGCCTGACCGGGCGGATGATGGATGCCGCGGAGGCCGAGCGTTCCGGCCTGGTCTCGCGCGTCGTGCCTGCCGGCGAGCTTGTCGAGGAGGCCGTCAAGGCGGCGGCCAAGATCGCCGATTTTTCGCTGCCGTCGGTGATGATGGCAAAGGAAGCCGTCAACCGAGCCTATGAAACGACGCTCGCCGAGGGGCTGCGGTTCGAACGTCGACTGTTCCATTCGCTGTTTGCGCTCGACGACCAGAAGGAAGGCATGGCGGCCTTCGCCGAGAAGCGCAAGCCGAATTTCACCAATCGCTGACAGCGCACCTCCGGGGCGCGAAATGCTTCGGCGTGGCTGAAAAAATGCTCCGGCGCGACGACAGCCAAAAAGAACGCCAGCCAGCGTTGACGCGCCGGGAAAGCTGAACTATAAGCCGCACCAACCGAGGCGGCCCTGTGGCTGCCCGTTTGTTTTTTGTGCCCTGCGGCATGCCGCATGCGCCGACCAGATCAGAAGAGAGGCATCATGGCCAATACATCCTCGGCCAAAAAGGCAACGCGCAAGATCGTCCGCCGCGCGGCGATCAATAAAAACCGCCGCTCGCGCGTCCGCACTTATGTGCGCCAGGTCGAGGAGGCGCTCGCCTCCGGCGACAAGGCCGCCGCGCAGGCGGCGTTCAAGGCCGCCGAGCCGGAATTGATGCGTGCCGCGACAAAGGGCGTGATCCACAAGAACACCGCGGCCCGCAAGGTTTCACGGCTGGCCCAGCGCCTCAAGGTGCTGTCGGCCTGACGTCCCTTTCCGGACTGATCTTCTGAGAACCCGGCCGATAGTGCCGGGTTTTTTCGTTTGCCGGCAAGCACTTAAAAAGAATACTCGGAAACGGCGTCGAAAGCGGAGTTTGCGGTCCGAAATGCTTTGCCGGCATATGCGTGCCGGCTGATGGTCCAGATACTTGAAAAGTGTCGGCTAAAAAATTCTCCCTCCGCAGAAATAATCAATATTTCCCAGCTAGTTACAGATAGTCATCCACACGTTGTCCACAGCGCGGCGAAGCGCCAGGAGAACAACTGGCTGTCAAGCGATTTATTTCACAAAATTTCGCGCCAGCCCGGCTTTTTCATATTCGCCGGAAAAGGGTTTGAATCACAATGGCTTTGTCAAACTATAGTGCTGCCGCATGGCGCTTCGGCGCGCCGGACCTAACCAGATTCCTTAAAAATCCGTTAGACGTGGCCTTGCCCTATCCACAGCGATTTCGGTAATGTCGGTCCATCGAAAGGGATGGGCCGGGTGGCCCTGACCCAGCCTGAATGGGCCAGCTTAAATTGGCGGGGTTTGTGGCGCGGATCAAGTCCGCGGACAGGTTTGGTTTGCTCTTTTTCGATACGGTAGGGGACTGGCGTAACTATACATGGCAGGTCGACAGCGCCGGCGATTTTCGCCGGACGGTGTTGCATTGCCCTGACATACCCAACACGGACTGGCTTCCATGGGCCGGCACCGGTTCCCTGGACAATGGGCGACGTTCATCTGCCGGCGGCGGCAGCGGGCGTCGTAGCAAAGCGCAGTCGCTGGAACACGGATGCAGGAGGCGCATCCCCGGCGGAAAAACAGGTACAGAGACAAGGAACTCGATCATGCAGAGCGGCGTCGAAAGGGAGCTTACCAATGACATCCCATTTTCAGGAAATCTGATCGGAGCTGATGAGATGGCGGCTTCCAGCGACGCGGAACAGAAGTTCGACCGGGTCAAGGCCCAGTTGAAGGCGCGGTTGGGAACCGAAGTCTATTCGAGCTGGTTCGGGCGCATGAAGGTCGCGGAGGCTTCAAAGGGCATCGTTCGCATTTCGGTGCCCACTGCCTTCCTGCGCTCGTGGATCAACGGCCATTATCTCGACCTTATCTGCGAGCTTTGGAAGCACGAGGATCCCGAGATCCTCAAGATCGAGATCATCGTGCGCACAGCCACCCGCCAGGGGCGCAGCCATGCCGAACCGGAATTGGCGCCGGCGCGCAAGATGACGCGACAAACGCAGACGGCGCTGGCCGCCGGCACCGTAAGCCCCGGCAGGCTGGAGCGGGCTCCGGCGCCGCGCCCGGGCATGCCGGCCGAGAGCGAGTTCCGCCACAATGTGCTGGGATCGCCGCTCGATCCGCGTTACACGTTCGCCTCTTTCATCGAAGGGCCGTCGAACCGGGTGGCCTTCGCCGCGGCCAAGGCCGTGGCGGAATCGCAGTCGAGCGCGGTGCGCTTCAACCCGCTCTTCCTTCATGCGACGGTCGGCCTCGGCAAGACCCATTTGTTGCAGGCTATCGCCGCGGAATCGCTGAAGCAGAACCCGAAATCGCGCGTCGTCTACCTGACGGCGGAATATTTCATGTGGCGCTTCGCCACCGCGATCCGCGACAACAATGCCTTGACGCTCAAGGAACAGCTTCGCGATATCGACCTGCTCATCATCGACGACATGCAATTCCTGCAGGGCAAGTCGATCCAGCACGAATTCTGCCATCTGATCAACATGCTGCTCGACAGCGCCAAGCAGGTCGTCGTCGCCGCCGACCGGCCCCCGTCTGAACTGGAATCCCTCGAACCGCGGGTCCGCTCGCGCCTCAATGGCGGCGTCGCGCTCGAAATGTCGGCCCCCGATTTCGCCATGCGCCTGGGCATGCTCAAGCTGCGCCTCGCCACCGCCAGGCACGACGACGCTTCCCTCGACATCTCCGACGAGATCCTCAATCACGTCGCCCGCACGGTGACCGGCAGCGGCCGCGAACTGGAAGGCGCCTTCAATCAACTCCTGTTCCGCCAGTCTTTCGAGCCGCAGATCACCATCGATCGCATCGACGAGATCCTCGGCCATATCTACCGCACCGGCGAGCCGAAGCGGGTCCGTATCGAGGATATTCAGCGCATCGTCGCGCGGCACTACAATGTGTCGAAGACCGAGTTGCTGTCCAACAGGCGCACGCGCACCATCGTCAAGCCGAGGCAGGTCGCCATGTATCTGTCCAAGGTGATGACGCCGCGCTCGCTGCCCGAGATCGGGCGGCGCTTCGGCGGCCGCGATCACACAACGGTGCTGCACGCAGTGCGCAAGATCGAGGATCTTTCCGGCGGCGACAACACGCTGGCGCAGGAACTGGAACTGTTGAGACGGTTGATCAACGACCAGGCCTGAGCCGTTCGAAAACGCCTGGCGGCGTGCTTCGCCGCCTTTATCCCCAGAAAGCCCGCGTAGCCGGCCCGAACCGGTCGCGCGGGCTTGCGTTTGCTGGTTTTTTCCTGTCAGTTTACGCAGATTCTGAAGCCTGTTCAGACCTTTCGCGGGACGCCGCCAGCCGGAGACCCGCTCATTCATTCAAGCGAGCCTGGTTCGTCATGCGTGTTATCCTGGAACGGTCAAATCTCCTGAAGTCGCTCAACCACGTCCACCGCGTGGTCGAGCGGCGCAACACCATACCGATCCTGTCCAACGTGCTGCTCAGCGCCGAAGGCGCCAGCCTGGAAATGAAGGCCACCGACCTCGACCTGGAGGTGACGGAAGCGACGCCGGCCAAGGTCGAGCGGGGTGGCGCGACAACGGTTCCGGCGCATCTGCTCTACGACATCGTGCGCAAGCTTTCCGACGGTGCCGAGGTGATGCTGAAGACGGACGAGGACGGCAACGCCATGACGGTGACCTCCGGCCGCTCGAGCTTCCGACTGCAATGCCTGCCGCAATCGGACTTCCCCGAGCTTTCGGCCGGATCCTTCTCGCATATCTTCCGGCTCGACTCGGTCGCGCTCAAGGGGCTGATCGAGAAGACCCAGTTCGCCATCTCCACCGAGGAGACGCGCTATTATCTCAACGGCATCTATCTTCACACACATGAGGTCGGCGGCAAGCTGAAGCTGCGCTCGGTGGCGACCGACGGCCATCGCCTGGCGCGCGCCGAGATCGACGCGCCGGCGGGTTCCGAAGGCATGCCGGGCATCATCATACCGCGCAAGACGGTCAGCGAATTGCAGAAGCTGGTCGATGATCCCGACGTGGCGGTCACCACCGAACTGTCGGACACCAAGATCCGCTTCACCATCGGCAGCGTCATCCTGACTTCCAAGCTGATCGACGGCACCTTCCCCGATTATCAGCGGGTCATTCCCACCGGCAACGACAAGAAGCTGATCATCGACCGCCAGAGCTTCGCGGCCGCCGTCGACCGCGTCTCGACCATCTCCTCCGAACGCGGGCGCGCGGTGAAGCTTTCGATCAGTGAGGGCCAGGTGACGCTTGCGGTCAACAATCCGGATTCGGGCAGCGCCACCGAGGAGTTGGCCGCCGACTATTCAGCCGACCCGATCGAGATCGGCTTCAACGCCAAGTACCTGCTCGACGTTGCCGCACAATTGACCGGTTCAGAGGCCCGGTTCATGTTGGCCGACGCCGGTTCGCCAACGCTGATCCACGACATGGCCGATGAAACCGCGCTTTATGTGCTGATGCCGATGCGGGTGTAGAGCAGTAGCGGTTGCCGGCACAAACCCATATAAGTAAGCTTACACTTACCAATTTCCGCAACTATGCGGCGCTGTCGGTCGAGCTTGAGCCGGGCGCGGTGGTGTTTTCCGGTGACAATGGCGCTGGCAAAACCAATCTGCTGGAAGCGATTTCCCTGTTGACGCCGGGCCGCGGCCTGCGCCGCGCGCCTTACGCGGACGTCGCGCGTGAGGGCGGTGACGGCGGCTTTGCGCTGCACGCACGGCTCGACGGACCTGACGGCCAAGTCGAGATAGGGACGGGCATTTCGGGTGGCGACAGTCTTGGCGAGGGCGGCAGGCGGGTGCGCATCAACGGCGCCACGGCGCGATCCGCCGAGGACATGCTGGAATGGCTGCGCGTCGTGTGGCTGACGCCGGCCATGGATGCTCTGTTCACAGGACCGGCCGCGGACCGCCGGCGCTTTCTCGACCGGCTGGTGCTGGCGATCGATCCAGGCCACGGACAGCGCGCCCTCGACTATGAAAAGGCGATGCGCGGCCGTAACCGGCTGCTGACGGAAGGTTCGCGGAATTTGAGCTGGTTCGAGGCGATCGAGACGCAGATGGCCGAGACAGGCGTGGCGATCGCCGCGGCGCGCGCCGAAATGGTGCGCCTTCTGGCCGCCATGATCGACAGGCTGCCCGACAGCGGCCCGTTTCCGCAGGCCGATATCGGCCTGTCGGGCGATCTGGAAGCCGAGATCGCCAACACGCCGGCTGTCGACGTCGAGGAGCGGTTCCGCCGCACGCTCGCCGGGGGCCGCGACCGCGACCGCGCCGCCGGGCGCACGCTCGAGGGCCCGCACCGCTCCGATCTCGTGGTCCGGCACCGACCCAAGGCGATGCCGGCGGCGCTGTGTTCGACCGGCGAACAGAAAGCCTTGCTTGTCGGCATTGTCCTGTCGCATGCCAGATTGACCGGCGAGATGTCCGGCTTGACGCCAATCCTGCTGCTCGACGAGATCGCGGCACATCTCGATGGTGGCCGGCGTGCGGCGCTGTTCTCGATCCTGGAGGAATTGAACTGCCAGGCTTTCATGACGGGAACCGATGCTGCGCTGTTTTCCAGCCTAGCGGGCCGGGCGCAGTTCCTGATCGTGGATCACGGCACGGTCGCGCCGATGGCTGTGTGAGCACCTGACAAGGTTTTTCTCCCGCTATATGATCGAGCCATGATCGCCACCGCCCTCACCGACGAAGAACTCGAACGCTATGCCCGCCACATCGTGCTGCCCGAAATTGGCGGCGCCGGCCAGCAGCGCCTGAAGCGAGCGCGGGTGCTGGTCATCGGCGCCGGCGGATTGGGCGCACCAGTGCTTGAATATCTTGCCGCAGCCGGCGTCGGCACGCTCGGCGTGATCGACGACGACACGGTTTCGCTCTCCAACCTGCAGCGGCAGGTGATTCACGGCACGAACACTGTCGGCATGCTGAAAACCCACAGCGCCAAGGCGGCAATCGCCCGCATCAATCCCAACACCGCTGTCGAAATCCACACATTGCGCCTGACCGCGGACAATGCCCAAGCCCTCGTCGCCCGTTACGATGTGGTCGTCGACGGGTCCGACAATTTCGAGACGCGCTATGTCGTGGCCGATGCCTGCGCGGCGGAGGGAAAGCCGCTGGTGCACGCCGCCGTGGGCCGTTTCGATGGCTCCGTGACCGTGCTGATGCCGTTCCAAGCCGATAGGGATGGCACCTCCAACCCCGGCTACCGCGACCTCTTCCCGGAGGCCCCGCCGCCGGGTCTGGTGCCCTCCTGCGCCGAGGCCGGGGTGCTTGGCGTGCTGACTGGGGTCATCGGCACGTTGCAGGCGATGGAAGCCATCAAGCTGATCACCGGCATTGGCGAGCCGCTGATCGGACGACTGCTGCTCTACGACGCGCTGGCCGCGCGTTTCGAGACCATCCGCTACAAGAGACGAAACTGACGTTGAAGCGCACTGCCGATATCGTCATCACCCGGGTTCCGTCCGATTTCGACCGCTGGAACGAAGTGCTCGCCCTGATCCTGCGCGCTTTCGCCTTCATGGACGGCATCATCGACCCGCCGTCCTCGGCGCACCTGCTCACCGCGGAAACCTTGCGCGACAAAGCCCGCCGCGAGACCGGCATGCTGGCGCTCAGCGGCAACAGGATCGTCGGCTGCATCTTCGCCCTGGAACGAACCGACCACCTCTATGTCGGCAAGCTCGCCGTCACGCCGGACTGTCAGGGCCAGGGCATCGGCAGGTTGTTGATGCAAGCCGTCCAGGATTTTGCCCGCAGCCGCGGCAAGGCCGCAATCGAGCTGCAGACGCGAATCGAGCTGGCTGGGAACCAGGCAGCCTTTGCCCGGCTCGGTTTTCGCGAGACCGTGAGAACGGCGCATGAAGGTTATGCGCGACCGACTTCGGTCACCATGCGCAAGACTGTTTCGTAAGTTTCCACTTACATTATGTTGCGAAGCCGCTCAGGTCCTGAGCGGCAGCACGCGATCCGGCGGGCGGTGCCCGTCGACGAAGGCGCGGATGTTGATGATCACCTTCTCGCCCATGTCGATGCGGCCCTCGAGCGTCGCCGACCCCATATGCGGCAAAAGCACGACCTTGCCCTTGGTCGCGAGCTTGAGCAGTTTTCCGTTCAATGCGGGCTCGTGCTCGTAGACGTCGAGTCCGGCGCCGGCGATCCTGCCATCCTGAATCAGCTTGACCAGCGCCTCCTCGTCGATGATGTCACCGCGCGCGGTGTTGACGATATAGGCGGTGGGCTGGAGCAGCGCCAGCCGCCGCGCCGAAAGCAGATGGAAGGTCGCCGGCGTCGAGGGGCAGTTGACCGAGATGATGTCCATGCGGGCCAGCATCTGATCGAGGCTTTCCCAATAGGTCGCCTCCAGCCCGTCCTCGACCGCCTGCAGCACGCGATGGCGGTTGTGATAGTGGATGGAGAGGCCGAAAGCCTTGGCACGCCTGGCAACGGCGGTGCCGATACGCCCCATGCCGACAATGCCGAGCCGTTTGCCCCAGATGCGCCGGCCAAGCATCCATGTCGGCGACCAGCCGGCCCATTTCTTGTCGCCGGTGAGTACATTGGCGCCCTCCGCCAGCCGGCGCGGCACCGCCAGCATCAGCGCCATCGTCATGTCGGCCGTATCCTCGGTCAGCACGTTGGGCGTGTTGGTTACGGTGATGCCTTTCTTGGCCGCGGCCGCCACGTCGATCTTGTCGACGCCATTGCCGAAATTGGCGATCAGCTTGAGGTTTTCGCCGGCCTGGGCGATCAATGCCGCGTCGATGCGGTCGGTCACCGTCGGCACCAGCACGTCGGCCTCCTTGACCGCCGCGACCAGTTCCGGCTGCGTCATCGGCCTGTCCTCGACATTCAGCCTTGCGTCGAACAGCTCGCGCATGCGGGTCTCGACAGGGTCGGGCAGTTTTCGCGTGATGACCACGAGAGGCTTCTTTTTGCCTGCCATTGCTTCCCTCGTTGAGACCTCTTTAACCAAGACCGGCGAAACTGGAAGCCGGTCGCGGTAGCCGATTTACCCATGTACCAAGCGGTGCCGCCGAAGACAAAGAAAAAGGGGCGCCGGGGCCGGCAGGCCAGCGCCGAAAGGAACGAAAGTGTCTGGTTTCGCGTCGCTTCGCCTGACCCTCAGCGCAGCATTTCTCGGCGCTCTGCTCTATTCACCCCAACTGTGCGCGCAAGGTGCAGCGGCTCCCGCCCAGAGCGTCGTCACGCTCGGGCCGAGCGGCCTGCCGCTGCCACGATTCGTCAGCCTGAAATCCGGCCGCGTCAATTCGCGTGTCGGGCCGGGCGCCAACTACTCGGTCGACTGGATGTATCTGAAGGCCGGCCTGCCGATGGAGATCATCCAGGAGTTCGACACATGGCGCCGCGTGCGCGACGCCGACGGTTCGGAAGGTTGGATCAACCAGTCGCTGCTTTCGGGCCGGCGCACGGCGATCGTGGCGCCGTGGCAGCGCGGCAAGGGCGCCCAGATCAATCTCCTCAGGAGCCCCGAAAAGGACGCCAGCGTGGTGGCGATCGTCGAGCCGGGCGTCATGGGCACGATCAAATCCTGCGACGGCCAGTGGTGCGAAATGACGCTCGATGGCCATACCGGCTGGCTCGCCCAATCCGTCGTCTGGGGCGCCTATCCCGGCGAGCGGGTCAAGGACTGATTTTTGGCCTTGCCCGATTCGTTTGAACCGCAGGCCGGACCGTTTAGCGGCCGATGCGGCCGAGATGGGTATCCTGAAAGCTGCTCGACAGCTTCAAGCCGTAACCCAGCGCGCGATCGATAGCGATGTGGGCGATCCAGATCAATGCAACCGCTATAGCGGCTGCATTGCCGAACAGGCTGCCGGCAAGCACCAAAAACACCGGTGGGACCAAGATGTGGAAGGCATTGTAGCAGGCGGTGCCGACGCGCGGCCCGGCGAGATAGCCGAACATGGACAGATCAGGCGCCAGGATCAACAAGGCGAACAACCACCAGGACGCACCGGCGAGTGCATAAAAGACGATAGCGGACACCGCGACAGCGGCCCATTCCAGCCGGACAGCCAGATCGAGGGGTTTCATTCCTGGCCGTTCATACGTGCCCGGCCGTGCATACGTGCTTGGCCTTCGGTCATTCGGCGCGTTTGGGGCGCAGCCTCACCACGATGTCGACATTGGCGATCTCCATCCCCTCGGGTGGTTCCGGTAGGTTGGTGACGGTGACCGGACCATTGGCGATGTCGAAAATCCGGTTTTCGCCTTCGATATAGAAATGGTGATGATCGGAGGTGTTGGTGTCGAAATAGGTTTTGGCGCCCTCGACAGCCAGAATGCGCAGGAGTCCCGCCTGGGTGAATTGGTGAAGGGCGTTGTAGACGGTGGCCAGCGACACCGGCACGCCGGCGGCGACGGCCTCCTCGTGCAGTTCCTCGGCCGACAGATGGCGGTCGCCCTTGGCGAAAAGCAGGTCGGCAAGCGCAATGCGCTGCCGTGTCGGCCTCAGGCCGGCTTCACGAACCCGCTTGTCCACAGCGACATTTTCCTTCCGGCAGCCCCGGTCCATCTGGTCGTCCAAGCTCACAGTTCCGCCTCAAGACACGTCCAGAATGGCAAAAAAATGGATGTCTGCCGAAACCGGACCCCTTTCGACATATATTCTGTCGTCCGGATGCGATCAATAGCGCGCATTGACCCGGCAAGACTGGCGGGTTAAGCGCAAACGCCGGTTTCCGGCCTGAAACAGATTGTGTTAGGACACCAACGACAAGGGCGCGCCAGCGCCCGGGACATATGGGAACGAGATTGATGGCGGGTTCGAAATCCAGCTACGACTACGAAGAATTGCTGGCCTGCGCCCGCGGCGAGCTGTTCGGACCGGGCAATGCCCAGTTGCCTTACCCGCCGATGCTGATGTTTGACCGCATCACCGAGATCAGCGAAACAGGCGGGGCTTTCGACAAGGGCTTCATCCGCGCCGAATTCGACATCAAGCCGGACCTGTGGTTCTTTGCCTGCCATTTCATCGGCAATCCCATCATGCCTGGATGCCTGGGCCTCGATGCCCTGTGGCAGCTGACGGGTTTCTATCTCGGCTGGCTGGGCGAACCCGGCAAAGGCATGGCGCTGTCGACCGGCGAGGTCAAGTTCAAGGGAATGGTCACGCCCTCGGTTAAAAAGGTCGAGTATGGCGTGGAATTCAAACGTGTGATGCGTGGCCGGCTGGTGCTGGGCATCGCCGATGGTTGGCTAAAGGCGGACGGCGAACCCATATACGCGGCAACGGACCTGAAAGTCGGTCTGTCCAAGCAGTCGGCGGTCGCTTGACCGTCGCCCTGGCCGACTTCGTGGCCAGCATTCCTGGAAGGAGTTGCGAATGAGACGTGTCGTAGTCACAGGCCTCGGCATCGTGTCGTCGATCGGCAACAATGCCAACGAGGTGCAAGCCTCGCTGCATGACGCCAAATCCGGCATCAGCTTCTCCGACTCCTTCGCCGAGCACGGCTTCCGCTGTCAGGTTTGGGGCGCGCCGACGCTCGATCCCAGCGCCATGATCGATCGCCGCGCAATGCGCTTCCTGAGCCAGGGAGCGGCCTGGAACCATGTCGCCATGGACCAGGCGATCGCCGATGCCGGCCTTGGCGAGAGCGACATCACCAATGAGCGCACCGGCATCGTCATGGGCTCGGGCGGGCCTTCCACCCGCACCATCGTCGAGGCGGCCGAAACCACGCTCAAGAATGGCAGCCCCAAGCGCATCGGCCCATTCGCGGTGCCGAAGGCGATGTCGTCGACCGCGTCGGCGACGCTGGCCACCTGGTTCAAGATCCACGGCGTCAACTATTCGATCTCGTCGGCCTGTTCGACCTCGGCGCATTGCATCGGCAATGGCTACGAACTGATCCAGTGGGGCAAGCAGGACATGGTGTTCGCCGGCGGCCACGAAGATCTCGACTGGACGATGTCGGACCTGTTCGATGCCATGGGCGCCATGTCGTCGAAGTACAATGACAGGGCATCTGCCGCTTCCCGCGCCTATGACGTCGATCGCGACGGCTTCGTCATCGCCGGCGGCGCCGGCGTGCTGGTGCTCGAGGAACTGGAGCATGCCAAGGCGCGCGGCGCCAAGATCTATGCAGAGATCGTCGGCTACGGCGCCACCTCGGACGGCTTCGACATGGTTGCGCCCTCGGGCGAAGGCGCGGTCCGCTGCATGCGGCAGGCGCTGGCGACCGTCACCACCCCGGTCGACTACATCAACACCCATGGGACCTCGACGCCGGTGGGGGATTCCCGCGAAATGGGCGCGATCCGCGAGGTGTTCGGCGAGAAGATGCCCTTCATCACCTCGACCAAATCGCTGACGGGCCATTCGCTGGGCGCGGCCGGCGTGCAGGAATCCATCTATTCGATCCTGATGATGCAAGGCGGTTTCATCGGCGAAAGCGCCCATATCGAGACTCTCGACCCCGAATTCGAGGGCATGCCGGTGGTGCGAAAGCGCATCGACAACGCCAGGATCGACACCGTTTTGTCCAATTCCTTCGGCTTTGGTGGCACCAACGCAACGCTGGTTTTCCAGCGCTATTCCGCATAAGGCCACGTTTTTTCCACGAGGATTGGCGATCATGGACGGATTGATGAAGGGCAAGCGCGGGCTTGTCATGGGCGTCGCCAACGATCATTCGATCGCCTGGGGCATAGCCCGGAAACTGTCCGAACATGGGGCCGAACTTGCCTTCACCTACCAGGGTGACGCCTTCGGCCGCCGGGTCAAGCCGCTTGCCGACAAGCTCGGCGCGGCGCTGGTGGTTCCCTGCGATGTCGAGGACAGCGCCTCGGTCCACGCCACCTTCGAGACCTTGGGCAAGGCCTGGGGCGGGCTCGACTTCGTGGTCCATGCCATCGGCTTTTCAGACAAGAATGAGCTCAAGGGCCTCTACGCCGACACCAGCCGCGACAATTTCATCCGCACCATGGTCATCTCCTGCTATTCCTTCACCGAGGTCGCGCGCCACGCCGCGGCCCTGATGCAGGATGGCGGATCGATGATCACCCTGACCTATGCCGGTTCGGTGCGCGTCATGCCGAACTATAACGTCATGGGCGTCGCCAAGGCCGGCCTCGAGGCCAGCGTGCGCTATCTCGCCAACGATTACGGCCCGCGCGGCATCAGGGTGAACGGCATATCGGCCGGACCGGTGCGAACGCTTGCCGGCGCCGGGATTTCCGATGCGCGCCACATGTTCTCTTACCAGCAGCGCAATTCTCCGCTGCGCCGCACCGTGACCATCGACGAGGTCGGCGGCTCGGCACTCTATCTCCTGTCCGACCTCGCTTCCGGCGTCACCGGCGAAATCCACTATGTCGATTCCGGCTATCATATCGTTTCCATGCCGACGCTTGAGGAGCTGAAGCAGACGGATCGCGCGAGCGAATAGGCCATTTCGCGAAATAGTCTTTCTCCTGCGAAGAAATAATTCCCTTCCAATAAAATTGGATGCATTCGCGGAAACTCATTTTAAGGGCCTGTCGGCTATAGAGTCCCGCAATTTGGGGACTTTCAATGCCTGCCGTCAGCAACCCGAACCGCACACCGGTGTTCCGGCTGATCACCATAGCCAGTTCGGGCATTGGCAGTTTCATTCTCGGCATCTGGGGGCTGAAGCACGCGCTTGGCGACGGCTTTGCCGGCATGCCGGCGGACGTGATGGTGGCGATCATGGCTGCCCTTTGCGCATTGGCGGCGGCGGGAGCCGCGATGTCTTTCTTCGCCGGCGTCGATGAATCGGCTGATTTCGTCTTCAACGAAACCCAGTTCGACAAGCTGACCGGATTGCTGGCGCGTCCGGCGATGGTCGGCAAGATCGCCGAGGCAGCCTGCGCGACGAGCCGCACCGGGGCCCCGATGTTCCTCATCGACATCGACATCGACCGGTTCAAGCAGATCAACGACGCGATCGGCTACAGCCAGGGCGACGAATTGATCCGCGCCTTTACCAAGCGGCTGCAGGCCTGCGTGCCCGAGCGCGTGCAGATCGGGCGCATCGGCGCCGGCGAGTTCGCGGTGCTGCTTCCCGATCATCAGATTCAGGGAACGATGGAAGCTATGGTGGAGAGGCTCATCGACGAGATGATGGAGCCCTATGAGCTCAGCAGCCACCAGCAATCGGTGAGCCTGTCGGTGGGCATCGTGGCGATGCCCAAGGACGGCGTCGACCCGGTCCTCATCCTGCGCCGCTCCAACCTGGCGCTGCAAAATGCGCGCGCCAGGGGAGTCGGCAACTGGTCGGTCTTCGATACCGAGATGGGGCGGGTCGCCGATCATCGCCAATGGGTCGAATCCGAGCTGCACATCGCATTCGAGCGCGGTGATTTCGACCTTCACTATCAGCCGCAGCTGGACCTGCCGAGCGGCCGCATCGTCGGCTATGAAGCGCTGATCCGCTGGAACCATCCAGAACGCGGCATGATCCCACCTCTGGAGTTCATCCAGATCGCCGAGGAAACCGGCATGATCAATCCGATCGGCGAATGGGTTCTGCGCAAGGCATGCAGCGACGCCCGCCATTTACCCGACGACTGCTTCGTCGCTGTCAACATCTCGCCGGTCCAGTTCATGACCAAGGACTTCATCGGCCTCGTGCGCGACACGATGCGGACCACCGGCATCAAGCCCTCGCGGCTGGAGCTGGAAGTCACCGAGACGGCCATGATGCAGGACCGCGACCGCGCCGCCGCCATCCTGAAAGAGCTTGCCGATATGGGCATCTCGGTTGCCGTCGACGATTTCGGCACCGGCTATTCCAATCTCAGCTACCTGATCGATTTTTCATTCGGCAAGCTGAAGATCGACCGCTCCTTCGTCAGCCGCATCGATACGGATTCGAGCTCCGGCGCCGTCGTATCGACCATTGTCGGCCTCTCGCGAGCACTCGGCGTCAGTATCATTGCCGAGGGTGTCGAGACAGAGGACCAGGCGACACTGCTCAGGGCAGCTGGTTGCGAGGTGGTGCAAGGTTATCTGTTCGGCCGGCCGGCGCCGCTTGCGGTCATGGCCGGCGAGGGACATGTCATCGAGGATTCGAGGCGCGTCGCCAATCTGCACTGAGTGTCACGCCGTTGCGTGTCAGCGACGCGCGGAAAGAACCTTGAACATGCCGTCACGGGCGAGCTCGGCATGGCTGGAGAAGGCGGCGGCCAGTGCCGGCTCGTAGGGCAGCTGGCGGTTCGCCACCATGTACAGCCGTGCTCCCGGCTTCAGCGCCTTTGCCGCTGCCCGGATCAGGCCGGCGCCGATCTCCGGTTCGGCCGCGCGGCTGCGATGAAAAGGCGGGTTCATGATGACCGCGTCGTAGCGACGCTCGACCGGCTCCCCCTGCAGGTCCGTCCAGAAGAAACCTTTCGCAACCGACTGGCTGGCCGTGGCAAGATTGGCTTTGGCGGCTTCGAGAGAAGCGAAATCCGCCTCATAGAGATCAAGTGCCGAGATGCCGGGCGAACGCGCTTCCATCTCCGCCGCCAGATAGCCCCAGCCGGCGCAGAAATCGGCGACATGGCCGCGCAGGTCGGCCGGAAGATGGTCCGCCAGCAACTTCGAACCGGCATCGACACGATCGAAGGAAAACATGCCGGGCGCCGTGCTGAAGCGGCCGTCGACCAGCCCGGCGGGATTGGCGGCACGCAGCGCTGTCGACGCGTCCGTCCCGGCCGGCCGGCGAAGCCAGAAGGCGATGCCGTGATATTTGGGCAGATGGCCTTCGAGCGGCACAAGCTCGTCCATGCGCTTGCGCAGGCTGGCGATGCCATCATCCTTGCCGCCGGCAATGACGATTAATCCGCCCTCGGCGACGCGCTCCAGCGCATCCGCGATGCGCAGCTCGTTCTGGCCGCGATGGCGGCCCGCGAGCACCAGCGCGGCGTCAAAGCCATCGCCTTGCGTTTGCGGGGTGACAGTGAAGCCCGCAGCTTGCAGCGCGCGAAAATGCGGCCGGAAGCCTTGCACCACGTGCAGCTCGGCGTCGAAGTCCCGCGGTGTCCGCAAGCCGGATTCGGCCCCGAGAAAAAGCATGCGCTCGCCCTTTCGCGGCAAGGCGACCGCCTCGGCCTCGAATGGATGGAACAGCGTCTTCAGCACTTCAGCGGACATGCCTTTGCTCCATAAACGAAAACGGGCGCGACATGAGCCGCGCCCGCTTCGATTTTTCCGTTAGCCAGTTCAGGCGGCGTTTTCTTCGCTCTCGGCCTTCTTGTCGCGAACGATTTCCTTGCCGGTGGCCTGGTCGACGACCTTCATCGACAGGCGGACCTTGCCGCGCTCGTCGAAGCCCATCAGCTTGACCCACACCTTGTCGCCTTCCTTGACGACGTCCGAAGTCTTGGCGACCCGGTCGTTGGCAAGCTGCGAGATGTGGACGAGGCCGTCACGCGGGCCGAAGAAGTTGACGAAAGCGCCGAAGTCGGCGGTCTTGACGACCGTGCCTTCGTAGATTTCGCCGACTTCCGGCTCGGCGACGATGGTGTGGATCCACTTCTTCGCCGCCTCGATCTCCTTGGCGTTCGCCGAAGCGATCTTGACCGTGCCGTCATCCTCGATGTTGATCTTGGCGCCGGTCTTCTCGACGATCTCGCGGATGACCTTGCCACCGGAACCGATCACGTCGCGGATCTTGTCGGTCGGGATGTGCATGACCTCGATGCGCGGCGCGAACTCGCCGAGCTCGGCGCGCGCGCCGGACAGCGCGTGGCCCATTTCGCCGAGAATATGCTGACGACCGTCCTTGGCCTGGTCGAGAGCGATCTTCATGATCTCCTCGGTGATGCCCTCGATCTTGATGTCCATCTGCAAGGAGGTGATGCCGTTGGCGGTGCCGGCGACCTTGAAATCCATGTCGCCGAGGTGATCCTCGTCGCCCAGGATGTCGGAGAGCACGGCGAAGCGCTCACCTTCCTTGATCAGGCCCATGGCGATACCGGCGACCGGCTTGGCCAGCGGCACGCCGGCGTCCATCAGCGCCAGCGAGGTGCCGCAGACGGTTGCCATCGACGACGAGCCGTTGGACTCGGTGATCTCCGAGACCACGCGCAGCGTGTAGGGGAACTGGTCTGATGTCGGCAGCATCGGGCGGATGGCGCGCCAGGCGAGCTTGCCGTGGCCGATCTCGCGGCGGCCGGGCGAGCCCATGCGGCCGGTCTCGCCGACGGAATAGGGAGGGAAGTTGTAGTGGAGGAGGAACTTCTCCTTGTACATGCCGGTCAGCGAATCGACATACTGCTCGTCCTCGCCGGTGCCCAGCGTGGCGACGACCAGCGCCTGGGTCTCGCCGCGGGTGAACAGCGCCGAACCGTGGGTGCGCGGCAGGACGCCGACCTCGGATACGATCTTGCGCACGGTCTTCAGGTCACGGCCGTCAATGCGCGAACCAGTGTCGAGAATGTTCCAGCGCACGACCTTGGCTTGGAGCTCCTTGAACACACTGCCGATCTGCTCGGAGGAATATTTCGGCTCTTCGCCTTCGGCCGGAGCGAAGGCCGCCTTGACCTTGGCCTTGACGGCGTCCACGGCGGCATAGCGCTTCTGCTTGTCGGTGATCTTGTAGGCGTCGCGAAGCTCGTCGCCGACGATCTTCAGCATCTCGGCTTCGAGAGCGGAATAGTCCGGCGCGGTGAAGTCGCGCGGGTCCTTGGCGGCGACCTCGGCCAGCTTGATGATCGCGTCGATCACCGGCTGGAAACCGCGATGGCCGAACATGACCGCGCCGAGCATCAGGTCTTCGCCGAGCTCCTTGGCTTCGGACTCGACCATCAGCACGGCGTCGGCGGTGCCGGCGACGATCAGGTCGAGCTTGGATTCCTGCATCTCGTCGACATGCGGGTTGAGCACGTATTCGCCGTTGATGTAGCCGACGCGAGCGCCGCCGATCGGGCCCATGAAGGGCACGCCCGACAGGGTCAGGGCCGCCGAGGTGGCGACGATCGACAGGATGTCCGGATCGTTCTCGAGATCATGCTGGACGACGGTGACGACGATCTGCGTGTCGTTCTTGTAGCCGTCGGCAAAGAGTGGGCGGATTGGGCGGTCGATGAGGCGCGAAACCAGCGTTTCCTTTTCGCTCGGACGGCCTTCACGCTTGAAATAGCCGCCCGGGATCTTGCCGGCGGCGTAGGTCTTTTCCTGGTAGTTGACGGTCAGCGGAAAGAAGTCGAGGCCCGGCTTGGGCTCCTTCATCGAAACGACCGTGGCGAGAACCTTGGTCTCGCCGTAGGTGGCGAGCACGGCGCCGTCGGCCTGGCGCGCGATCTTGCCGGTTTCGAGGATGAGCGGGCGACCGCCCCATTCGATTTCCACTTTGTGGTGATTGAACATGTCTTGTCCTTCATATGAGGAAAGGGCCGCGCCGTTTCAGCGTGCGCGGGTGCCCTTTCCCCTGGCTTCCTTTCTCGGGCAGCCACGGGCAAGACAACGGGAAGCTCGATCCATGTCGGCCGGATGGCCGCGCGAGCGTCCTGCAATCCTGCCCCATGACCGTCCATGGGGTGGCTTCGAGGGGGCCCTCTGCACGCTCGAAACCGGATTTGGCCAATCGATCCGACTGGCCCTGCGCATGACCCCACAAGCAGCGGCTTGTGGAATGCGTCACGCGCAAACTCAACTTGTTGGAGCGTCCGTCCGGCATCCGGATGGGTGCGCGGCGCTCCAATACCTGCATTCGAGATCGGATTGGTCCGGTGCTCAAATGCGCGACCGGCGGGCCCTTGTGAGGCCCGCCGGTCAATTCGTCAACGGCGCAGGCCGAGCTTCTCGATCAGCGTCTGGTAGCGCGTGTCGTCCTTGCGCTTGAGATAATCAAGCAGGCTTCGGCGCTGGGAGACGAGAGCGAGCAGACCACGGCGGGAATGGTTATCCTTCTTGTGGTCCTTGAAATGGTCGGTCAGGTTCTTGATGCGCTCGGAAAGGATGGCTACCTGAACTTCCGGAGACCCGGTGTCGCCCTTGGCGGTTGCGAATTCAGTCATCAATTCCTGTTTGCGCTCGGCAGTAATCGACATCGTGTTTTTCCTTATCTGTTCGAGGAAACGGGTCGCCCTCAGCCGGGATGTCGTCCAGCAGGGGCCGGTGCAAGCAGAGCGTCATAGCGCTAAGCTGCGGCGCATATAGTGCAATTCCCAAGAAAACACCAGCCCAATTCACGAAGCCGGCTTTTCACGCCAAAACGGCAAGTTATCCCTGTCAAAGCCATTTTTTCCATTTGAAGAAGGCAATCAGCCCAACCGCGACCACGGCCATGAACAGCAGCGACAAGGGATAGCCGTAATAGGCCTTCAGCTCAGGCATGTTCCAAGGCGACGTCTCCGGATCGAAATTCATGCCCCAGACGCCGACCAGAAACGTGAGCGGCATGAAGATGACCGAGACGATCGTCAGATAGGAAATGACGTCGTTGGTGCGTGCCTGGCTCAGCGACAGATGCATCTCGATCAGGCCGGTCAGCATGTCGCGCTGGTTCTCGACCAGCTCGATCAGCCGCAGCGCGTGGTCGAGCGTATCGTTCAGGAAGACCTTGGTTTCGGCCTTCACATAGGACACGTCGTTGCGGATCAGCGTCGCTAGCGCATCGCGCACCGGCCACAGCACCCCCTTCAGCACATTGGCGTCGTGCCGCAATCCATGAAGCTGCTGCATCTGATGCTTGTGCGGTGCGTGCAGCATCTGGTCCTCGATGCTGTCGACGAGTTCGCCGGCCGCCTCGATCGGCGGAAAGTAGCTATCGACGATGGCGTCGATCAGCGCATAGGCGAGATAGTCGGCGCCACGGGCGCGCAGCCGGTTCGGCGCCGAGCTTTCGATGCGCTTGCGCACCGGATCGAACGGATCGCCTTCGCGCTCCTGGAAGGTGACGACGAAATTCTTGCCAAGGAAAACGGCGATCTGCTCGTAGCGGTGCGAGGCGACGTCGTCGATCATCCGCACGACCACGAAAGCATGGTCTTCGTAGAAATCCACCTTCGGCCGCTGGCCCGTGTTGACGACGTCCTCCAGCGCCAGCGGATGCAGGCTGAAGATGCGGCCGATCTCCTTGATCAGCTCGATATTGGCCAGGCCGGTGCAGTCCAGCCAGATGACCGGCCACTTTTCGCAATTGGCATTGACGTCGTCGATGCTGGCATTGTCGATCGTTTTGGACTTTTGCGGCGAGATCAGGGTGAGCCGCAGTTCCGAGCGTCGCGCCGCGGGATCGGCGATCAGCGTTCCGGGCGATGCACCGACCGGCGGCCGCCTGGCCCTGAGCGGCGCCCGCGTCTTGATCGCCTCAACCTTTGCCATGCGGCCCCTCGGATAGATATCGCATAGAGATTAGACGAGGGCCCTCACCCGGCAAAGACCCGTTTGGGCTTGAACATGCCCTGCTCGATGGCGCCGATGGCCACCAGCTTGCCGCGCGCGGTCGCGCAGGCTTCCTCGGCCTCCACCGGCGCGTCGCGGCCGCGGATGATGACGGGATTGCCGAGGCGGATCTTCGTCGCCGCATCGTCGCTGATGGCTATCTGCGGCAGGCAGTCGAGTGCCGCCGAGGTGTCGACAAGCAGCGCGTCGATCGCGGCAAAATCGATCGGCGCTTCTATCGAATCGGGGGACGGTTGCTGCGTGCCATGACCCTGCTCGCCGAAGCGCGCCGCCTCCAGTTCGGCGACGGTGACGAAATCCTCGGCGGTGAACGGCTCGACCTCGATCCGGCGCAGTTCAGAAATATGGCCGAAGCAGCCGAGATCGCGGCCCATGTCGCGGGCCAGCGAGCGCACATAGGTACCCTTGCCGCATTCGACCTCGAAAACCGTGTGATCGGCCCCGTGCTCGACGATGTCGAGGCGGCCGATTTCGATCTCGCGCGCGGGAATGTCGACCGTCTCGCCGTCGCGGGCGAGATCATAGGCGCGTTCGCCCGCGATCTTGATGGCCGAGAATTGCGGCGGCGTCTGCATGATGACGCCGGTGTATTTCGACAGCAGCGCCTGCACTTCGGCCTCCACGGGGCGCCGATCGGAGTCCCGCGTCACCGGACCTTCGAGGTCGTCGGTCGAGCGCTCCTGCCCCCAGGCGACGGTGAAGCGGTAGATCTTGGCGCCGTCCTGGACGTAGGGCACGGTCTTGGTGGCTTCGCCGAGCGCGATCGGCAGCATACCGGAAGCGAGCGGATCGAGCGTGCCGGCGTGGCCGGCCTTCTCCGCCTGGAACAGCCACTTGATCTTGGAGACGGCCTCGGTCGAGCCCATGCCGACCGGCTTGTCCAACACCACCCAGCCCGAGACCGGCCGGCCCTTCTTCTTGCCGCGGCGCGCCATTATTCGCTGTCCTTATCGTCGTCGTCCGCATCCAGATCGCGCGCCACTTCCGGCGATTTCAGGAGATCGTTGATCCTGGCGAAATTGTCGAAGGAGGTGTCGAGCCGGAAGCGAAACTCGGGCATGTACTTCATCTGCCGCAGCGCGCCGGAGACACGGCCGCGGATGAACTTGGCATGCTTGTTGAGCGCCTCGACCACCGCGCCGGCGTCCGTGGCGCCGAGCGGCGAGATGAAGGCGGTTGCGATCTTGAGGTCGGGCGACATGCGCACTTCCGACACCGAAACCACGGCATTCTCGACCAGCGGATCGATGATCTCGCCGCGCTGCAAGGTTTCGGACAGCGCATGGCGCACCTGCTCGCCGACGCGCAGCATGCGCTGGGATGGGCCTGATGTGGTCGAACGGGGCATTTTTTCTCGATCCTGAAAGCGTGGGGCGCGGGATAGGACCGTGCCTCATGTCTCAAATGTTTGCCAGGCGGCGGCCTCTCGGCCACCGCCTGGCATGACGGACGTCACACGAACTCAGAGCGTGCGGGTTACCATCTCGACGCGGAAGCACTCGATGATGTCGCCGACGCGCATGTCCTCGTAGTTCTGGAAGGCCATGCCGCATTCCTGGCCGCCCGGGACTTCCGAAACCTCGTCCTTGAAGCGCTTCAGCGTCTTCAGCGTGCCTTCGTGGATGACGACGTTGTCGCGGATCAGGCGCACGCCCGCGCCACGCTCGACCTTGCCTTCGGTGACACGGCAGCCGGCGATCTTGCCGACCTTGGTGATGTCGAATATCTCGAGTATCTGCGCATTGCCGATGAAGGTCTCGCGACGCTCCGGCGAGAGCATACCCGACAGAGCCGCCTTCACGTCATCCACGAGGTTGTAGATGATCGAGTAGTAGCGGATCTCGATGCCGGCGGCCGCGGCAGCGGCGCGTGCCTGCACATTGGCGCGGACGTTGAAGCCGATGATCGCCGCGCCCGACGTCTCCGCCAGTGACACGTCGCTTTCGGTGATGGCGCCGGCGCCGGCATGGACGATGCGCGCACGCACCTCGTCGGTGCCGAGCTTGTCGAGCGCTGCGTTGATCGCCTCGATCGAACCCTGCACGTCACCCTTGATGACCAGCGGGAACTCCTTCAGTCCGCTCGTCTGCAGCTGCGACATCATCTGTTCGAGCGAACCGCGCTGGCCGGCATGACGGGCAACCGCCTTCTCGCGGGCCAGACGCTGGCGGTACTCGGTGATCTCGCGGGCGCGGGCCTCGTTGTTGACCACGGCGAAGCGGTCGCCGGCCTGCGGCGTGCCCTGGAGGCCGAGCACCTCGACCGGCATAGCCGGCGGCGCTTCCTTGACGTGTTCGCCACGATCGTCGACCAGCGCGCGCACCCGGCCCCATTCATTGCCGGCGACAAGGATGTCGCCCGGCATCAGCGTGCCGGTCTGCACCAGCACGGTGGCGACGGGGCCACGGCCCTTGTCGAGCTGCGCCTCGATGACGACGCCCTCGGCGGTGCGGTCCGGATTGGCCTTGAGGTCGAGGATTTCGGCCTGCAGCAGGATCGCTTCGAGCAGCTTGTCGAGGTTGGTGCCCTTGGTCGCCGATACTTCGACATCAAGCACTTCACCGCCCATCGATTCGACGAATACCTCATGGCGCAGAAGTTCCGAGCGCACTTTTTGCGGATCGGCGTCATGCTTGTCAATCTTGTTGATCGCCACGATGATCGGAACGCCGGCCGCCTTGGCATGGCTGATCGATTCGATCGTCTGCGGCATCACGCTGTCGTCGGCCGCCACCACCAGGATGGCAATGTCGGTGGCCTGGGCGCCGCGGGCGCGCATGGCCGTGAAGGCGGCGTGGCCGGGCGTGTCAATGAAGGTGATCTTCTGGCCGTTCTTCTCGACCTGATAGGCGCCGATATGCTGGGTGATGCCGCCGGCCTCGCCGGAGACGACATTGGCGTTGCGGATCGCGTCGAGCAGCGAGGTCTTGCCGTGGTCGACATGGCCCATGATGGTCACGACAGGCGGCCGCGACACCAGGTCTTCCGGACGGTCGGCGATGTTGAACAGGCCTTCCTCGATGTCGGACTCGGCGACGCGGCGGACCGTGTGGCCGAATTCGGTGGCGACCAGTTCCGCGGTGTCGGCGTCGATGACGTCGCCCGGCTTCAGGATCTGGCCCTGCTTCATGAAGAACTTGACCACATCGACGGCGCGCTCGGACATGCGCTGCGCCAGTTCCTGGATGGTGATGGTTTCGGGCAGGATCACTTCGCGCATAACCTTCTCGCGCGGCTCATTGTGCATCGCGCGCTTGAACTTTTCCTGGCGGCGGCGCATCGACGACAGCGAACGGGCCCGCGCATCCTCATCGGAAAGCGCGGAGTTCAGCGTCAGCTTGCCGCGACGGCGGTCTTCCTCGCCCTTGGTCGGCTTGGCCGGACGCGCCACTTCGGGCGTCACCAGACGGCGCACCGGCGCACCGGCGCCAGTCCGCTTCGGCTTGACCTCTTCTTCCTCGTCGGCGGTCGCCAGTTCGGCGGCCTGCGGCGCGCGGCGACGCGCCTCTTCCTCGGCGCGGCGGCGGGATTCGGCCTCGGCCTGCAACCGCGCTTCTTCCTCGGCCTGGCGGCGTGCGGATTCCTCGCGCTCGCGCTTGCGGCGCTCCTCATCCTCGGCGCGGCGCTTGGCTTCCTCGACGGCGCGCTGGCGGTCCTCGACCTCGCGCGCTTTGGAGCCTTCGAGCGCCCTGCGGCGCGCTTCCATTTCGCTGCGCGACAGTTCGTTCAACACCATGCCGCTGCGCTCGACCGGTGCCGGCGGAGGTGGAGGCGGCGCCTTGGGTGCCTCCTGCACGACGGGAGCCGCCGCGACCGCCGGCTTCGGGGTGAACACGGGTGCCGCCACCGCCGGCTCCGGCTTGTCGCCGGGCAGCGAGAATTTGCGCTTCTTGGTCTCGACCACGACCGACTTGGTGCGGCCGTGCGAGAAGTTCTGGCGCACGGTGCCCTGTTCCATGCCGGGGCGCTTCAGCGTCAAGGTCTTCTTCGGCGTAACACTCAACGTCTTGTCGTCGCCCGATTTCGTATCGCTCATTCCATATCCTCTGCGGCCTCATCTTCGTCAGCAACGGCCGCAAGCATTGCCAGATCGTCCGGGGTACCGCCCCGATATCGGTCGAGCGCAACCATGCGCTTCTGGACCGCCTTACCCGCGTCTCCCGCGAGGACGGCAGCATGTATCACATTTGTACCCCCCAATGCCAAGCTCAACTCGGCCTCGGAGAAAAGTTTGTAGGCAAGGATGGAGGGGCCGCCAATATGGACGGTCGCCCGCCGCGCCTGGCTGATCTTGCGCACGCCATCGTCCGAGGCTTCGGTCGCGTGGAGCACGAAAAGCGCCAATCCGCCGCGCACCGCGCTCTCCACCTTGGTGGCGCCCAGCGCGATCGCCCCTGCCTTGCGAGCGAGACCCAGCATGCCAAGGGCGGATCTGGAAAGCAGCCCATCGACCATGCCGCCGAGATCGGGCGGCACGACCACCTGTGCCTTAAAGGCGCGGCTAAAAAGGTTCTTGGCCGCCGCCTTGTCGATATGTAGGCGGTCGGCGCTCACCCAGCAACCACGGCCGGGCAGATTTCTCTTGAGATCCGGAACGACGGCCGAATCCGGGCCGACGACGAACCGGATCAGTTCATCCGGTTCGGCCTGCTTGCGGGTGACGATGCAGGTGCGATCGTTCATCTCGTCCAAGGGCGGTTTCTGTGCGATGCGGTTTCACCTCACGCACCAACGGCTTCGTCAGCCGGCGCTTCTTCGGCTGCAAGCTCGTCTTCGGAAATCCAGCCGGCCTTGAGACGGGCCGCGAGCACCATCTGCTCGGCATCGGCGCGCGAAACGCCATGATCGGCCAGCACGCCCGGATACACCTTGGTCTCGCCGTCCTTGCGTTCCTTCCAGCCGGTGAGGTCGTCGGCGGCATAGCCGGCGAAATCCTCGATCGTCTTCACGCCGTCCTCGCCGAGCGTCACCATCATGGCGGTGGTGATGCCGGGGATTTCGCGCAGCTCGTCCTTGACGCCCAGCGCCTTGCGCTTTTCGTCGTGCTCGGCTTCGATCTTCTCCAGATATTCGCGGGCCCGGGTCTGGATCTCCGAGGCGGTATCCTCATCGAAGCCGTCGATCGAGGCGATTTCGCCGGCATCGACATAGGCGACTTCCTCGACGCTGGTGAAGCCTTCGGAGGCGAGCACCTGGCCGACCATCTCGTCGACGTCGAGAGCTTCCATGAACAGCGCCGAGCGCTCGACGAATTCCTTCTGGCGGCGCTCGGATTCCTCGGCCTCGGTCAGGATGTCGATATCCCAGCCGGTGAGCTGCGAAGCGAGGCGCACATTCTGGCCGCGGCGGCCGATGGCCAGCGAGAGCTGGTCGTCCGGCACCACCACTTCGATGCGCTCGGCGTCCTCGTCGAGCACGACCTTGGCGACTTCCGCCGGCTGCAGCGCATTGACGATGAAGGATGCGGCCGAGGGCGACCACGGAATGATGTCGATCTTCTCGCCCTGCAATTCGGCGACGACCGCCTGGACGCGGCTGCCGCGCATGCCGACGCAGGCGCCGACCGGATCGATCGAGCTGTCGCGCGAGATGACGGCGATCTTGGCGCGCGAACCGGGGTCGCGGGCGACCGACTTGATCTCGATGATGCCATCATAGATCTCCGGCACTTCCATGGTGAAGAGCTTGGCCATGAACTGCGGATGGGTGCGCGACAGGAAGATCTGCGGGCCGCGCTGCTCACGGCGCACGTCGTAGACATAGGCGCGGACGCGATCGCCATATTTGTAGTTTTCGCGCGGGATCAGCTCGTCGCGGCGGATGATTGCTTCGCCACGACCGAGATCGACGATGACATTGCCGTATTCGACGCGCTTGACGGTTCCGTTGACGATCTCGCCGATGCGGTCCTTGTATTCGTCATACTGGCGGTCGCGCTCGGCCTCGCGCACCTTCTGCACGATGACCTGCTTGGCCGACTGGGCGGCGATGCGGCCGAAATCCATCGGCGGCAGCTGTTCGGCGATGAAGTCGCCGAGCTGGGCATCGGGATTGCGCTCGCGCGCCGAGGAAATGGCGATCTGCGTGGCGTAGTCGTCGACCTTCTCGACCACTTCCATCAGCCGCTGCAGCTTCATCTCACCGGTGTTGGGGTTGATGTCGGCGCGGATGTTGGTCTCCTGGCCATAACGCGAGCGTGCCGCCTTCTGGATCGCATCAGCCATGGCGGCGATGACGATCGACTTGTCGATCGACTTTTCACGCGCGACCGCGTCGGCAATCTGCAGCAGTTCAAGTCTGTTGGCGCTTACAACCATGTTTTTTCTCCCGAGCCTGTTTGCCGGCCCCTGGGGCCTGGCAGCTCAATCAACTTTCCTGTTCGTGTTCTTCCGTAGCGCCCGGTTCCGTACCCTCCGGTACGTCGTCGTCCGGTTCGCCGCGGCGTTTCTTGGCTTCCTTGCGCGCCCTATTGTCCTTCGACAATGCATCACGGATGAGGTCGTCGGTCAGGATCAGCCGGGCTTCGGCAATGGCGTCGTAGGGCACGCGCACTGTCGGCTCCTCACCGTAGGCCGCCTTGTCGCGCTCGATCAGCACATCGTTCTCACCGGCTTCGGCGATCTTGCCCTTGAAGCGCTTGCGATCCGCGACAACGACCGATGTTTCCATCTTCACCAGATGACCGGTCCAGGTCGAGAAATCCGATTTGCGCACCAGCGGCCGGTCGATGCCGGGCGATGAGACTTCGAGATGATACGCCTTCTCGATGGGATCGTCGACGTCGAGCGCCGGCGACACCGCACGGCTCACCTCTTCGCAATCCTCGACCGTCATGGTGCCGTCCTCGCGCTCAGCCATGATCTGCAGCGTCAGCCCGTTCTGGCCGGACAGATGCACGCGTACAAGGCGAAAGCCGATGCCGCGCAGCACCGGCTGGACGATCAGCGCGATGCGTGCATCGATGCCGCTTTCGCGGATGATGCGATCGTCGCTCTCGCTTGCCGTTGACGTCATTCGATTCCTGTCGATCATTCTCTAGCCGTCGGCAGGTAATAAAAAAGAGCGGGACCGGGTGGACCCACTCTTCGTCATACCGACCAAGAATTTGAGGCTGATATAAACGATCCGCCCCGGTGTTTCAAGCCCGCCGTCCCAACTTGTCGTAAGCAGATGAGTTGTCCGGATTAGGTAGCACGTGAGTTGTCCGGTTTTATCGCCAGCGGATGGAGGCTGGG